>NZ_LPUG01000016.1:0-138076 GCF_001560855.1 Anoxybacillus sp. P3H1B
CGGACGATATTCTAACCCAAAACGGCTACACATATGCGAACAACAACCCGGTGATGTTGGTCGATCCGGATGGGCATTTTGTGTGGATGGCGATTAATGCGGGATTTGCGGCGTATGATGGGTATAAGGCGTATAAATCGGGAAAAGGATGGAAAGGTGTCGCGGTCGCGGCGGCGTTTGGTTTTGTTGGTGGAGGAAGATTCAAAGCGGCAAAACAATCTGTTTATGTCTTAAAGAAAGGAAATATAGTAAAATATGTCGGAAGAACTAAAAATATTAAGAAGAGAAGATATGTCCATAGTAAAAACCATCCTGATTTAGATTTTGAAGAAGTTGCTAGCAATCTGTCCTGGGGACAAGCGCGTGGATTAGAACACCGTCTATATTTGAAACACGGTGGAAAAAGTAAGCTTAGAAACAAGATAAGACCTATTAGTAAAAGAAATAAAAAGTATAGAAAATATATGAGTGAATCTAGAAGGGTTTATAAAGAAGTAGTAAGAAGATATGGATGGTGATTGTATGTCATTCTGGGAAAGCATAAAAAACAAGCAAACAATTATTTTAAGTGATGATGCAATCGATTTGTTAGGTGACACACTATTAGAAATCAAAAAAATTTATGAAGGAAATTTCGAAAGAAAACCAACGGTGGCTGAATTAGAAGCATTGATTATGGAGGCTATGCAACTTGATTCAAATATCGTTGAACAATTGGAGGAAATGGAAATCTCCGATGTGAAATTTAAGTTAAAAAAGAGAAAAAAGATTCCTAATATTGAACCAGGCATTGTGTTTGCAATCCCACTTAGAGAAATTGAAAAATATGCCTATGGTTTAGTAGTAAAAGGAGAAGGTTTAAAGGATGACATTTATATACAATATTTTGATATCTTCACGAATGAAATATTAGATATAAAAAACTTTAGTAATCAATTTGAGGAACTTTCTGTTCTATATACTATTAACAGTGGAATATATGGGATTGTCAATAAAGAATGGATAAATATTGGAAAATTATCTAAAGGGAAATTCAATACGGAAGAATACAAGTTACCTGACTTTGTATTTTATAATGGTAAGCAGTATTTTGTGAGTAGTGGAGATGCAAATACACCAATCGTAGAATTACAACCTATTTCTAAAGAAGAAGGGGAGAAAATCAAAAATCCAATTGGTCTGATTGGAAGTAATAATATTACGGAAATGCTTGTTAAAGCTTACTATGAGAAACAAGGTCAAAAATAAGATATTTAGCTTTTTTAGGGTTATCCCTTTGACTCTAGGGATAGCCTTTTATTATGTAAATTACACAGTAAAGACGGCCGCCGCATTCAAAAGAATGTCAATGGCGTGGTGACGAACTACCACTACCAAGGCGACAGCCTCAACGTCTTATATGAAACCGACACAAACGGAAATGTGGTACAATCGTATGTATACGGAGAAACCGGCCAGCTGTTGGCGATGAAAAAAGGCGGGGCGACGTACTTCTACCACTACAACGTGCATGGCGATGTCATCGCGTTGACGGATGCGCAAGGAAATGTGGTCGCTCGTTACGAGTACGACACATGGGGCCAACTTCTTTCAAAATCCGGTGAGATGGCAGACGAAAACCCATATCGCTACGCGGGATATCAATATGATAAAGAGACGGGACTCTACTACTTGATCGCCCGATACTACCACCCGACCCATGGCGTGTTCTTGTCTATGGACCCTGATCCGGGAGATTCGGATGATATCTTGACGCAGAACGGCTACACATATGCGAACAACAATCCGGTGATGCTGGTCGATCCGGATGGGCATTTTGTGTGGATGGCGATTAATGCGGGATTTGCGGCGTATGATGGGTATAAGGCATATAAATCGGGAAAAGGATGGAAAGGTGTCGCGGTCGCGGCGGCGTTTGGTTTTGTTGGTGGAGGGCGAATTAAAGCTGCTAAGCAAGCGTCACATAGTGTTTATTTATTGACTAAGAATAGCAAGGTTGTGTATGTAGGAGAACTAAAAATGTTGTTAGTCGGAGAAGTGCCCATAAACTAGGGAAACATCGAGATGCAACGTTTAGTGTTGTAAAATCGAATCTGACTTATGCAGAAGCTAGAGGATTAGAACATAGATTATATCTGAAATATGGTGGGAAAAAGAAATTGAGAAATGTTATTAGGCCAATAAGCCGTAAGAATAAAAAGTATAAATATTACATGAGTGTATCTAGAAATGCGTACAGATCATTAAAGTAGTTGGGGGGATTAAAATGAAGGAAAAAAAACTGAAGTTACATGAGTTACTTACTTCTAATCTTAACGAAATTAACGATGTTACATTAAAAGAAATTGAGAATAGAATAATGGAGGCTATCAATTTTGACAATAGAAAAATACGTGATCTAACAATAACAGAAGTAAAAATAAAGTTTAAAAAAAACAGGAGCAAATATTTTAAAGAAATCAATCAAGGAGATATTTTTGAAATTTATTTGCGGGACATTAGTAAATATGTGTACGGTATTGTTGTATCGGGGGAAATAAACAAAAATAAGGATGAAGAGATTTTAATTGGTTATTTGAACAAATTCTCTCCCACAGCGCTTCTAATAGATGAAATTTTTCAGTTAGTCAAGCAAAGGAAATTTTTATTCATTGCAAATACAGGAATTAGCGGTATTAGGGAACGTAGGTGGAGATTTGTTACTAATTACTCCGATAAAGTATTTAGTGATGAAGAACTAAGAAAGATACCATATAAAGTCTATTTTTTGGATAAGTATCGTAAGAGCGTCGGGGATAGTGTAAAAGAAATCGCGGAATGTGAAGTGATTTCGAAAGAGGAAGCCGATCAGATTCCTAATCCTCTTGGAATCGCTGGTGAGAAAGCGATTGAAAATTTATTAATTCAAAAATTCCAAGATACTATTTGAACGAGGAAGCAATCTTTTTGCTAAACTCGATGATCCAATTGCAAGGACAGCTTCCAAATATTTCTTAGTGAGAGGTTATCCGAGAATTTCGAGGATAACCTCTTTTTGTTATATCAAAATACGACGAAGACGGTCGCCGCATTCAAAAGACCGTGAATGGCGTGGTGACGAACTACCACTACCAAGGCGACAGCCTCAACGTCTTATATGAAACCGACGCGAGCGGAACTGTGGTACAATCGTATGTATACGGAGAAAACGGCCAACTGTTGGCGATGAAAAAGGGCAATGTCACCTACTTCTACCACTACAACGCGCATGGCGATGTCATCGCGTTAACCGATGCGCAAGGAAATGTGGTGGCTCGTTACGAGTACGACACATGGGGCCAGCTTCTTTCAAAATCCGGTGAGATGGCAGCCGAAAACCCATATCGCTACGCGGGATACCAATACGATGAAGAGACGGGATTGTACTACCTCATGGCCCGTTACTACCACCCAACTCATGGCGTGTTCTTGTCCATGGACCCTGATCCGGGAGATTCGGATGATATCTTGACGCAGAACGGCTATACGTACGCGAATAACAACCCGGTGATGTTGGTGGATCCGGATGGGCATTTTGTGTGGATGGCGATTAATGCGGGATTTGCGGCGTATGATGGGTATAAGGCCTTTAAAAAAGGCGGTTGGAAAGCGGCGGCGATTGCCGTTGGCGTGGGGCTGGTTGGTGGTGCTGCATTTAAGGCATTTCGAGCAGCACAAGCAGCAAAGGGTCTCGCACGGTTTTGGTATAAAGGTACCTTTAAAAATAGTATAGAATCGCTAGCATATCATCATAACAAACATGTCGTTAGAAAGGGACGCTCCTATAGTCCGGAAAGATACACAAAACTAGCGAGAGCATTCTATCGTTCAAATAAACATTTGCGAGAAGAAGTGACACTATCTACAGGCAAAAAAGAATATAGAATTAAGAAAGGAAAGGTTGGAGGTTATTATACCAAAAGGGGGAAAATAGTGACATTTTGGCATAACGGTTGGAAACTCAAGAAAAAGTAGAAATATGAATATTATCATTTTTAACATAGTTAAAGAGGGAAAGAGGTGAACAATTTATGAAGGTTAATCACGATGTAATATTAGAACTTGAAAAAATGAGTATATTATTAAACAATGATTTTCCCTCAGAAGATATAGAAAGAATTGAAAATACCATTTTTAAAGATAATGATAAATACTGTTTGACAGGGGACTTTGACAGCTTTTGTTCATTAATAAGTGGCAGTTTAAGTTATGTCCTTGCTCATAAAAAGATACCTAGGTATCAAAGAAAATTGTTGTATAAAGATTTTTTTGCTTTGTATCCTTATTACGAACCTTTAAGGAAATATTTAAACAAATTCCCCCATTTTTCCGAAGAATTACAAGTTCACGAAAGGGTTCGGGAATTACTTTTAGAAGTCGTTAAATCATACTAAGGTTTAATATTTCTATACTTTAATTTTTTCATTAATATTTGTTGAAATTTAAAGAATTTGAAAGAGGGTGTCCCAAAAGTGATCATTTTTGGGACACCCTGTTTATTACCTAATCGCCCGTTACTACCACCCAACCCATGGCGTGTTCTTGTCCATGGACCCTGATCCAGGAGATTCGGATGATATTCTAACCCAAAACGGCTACACATATGCGAACAACAACCCGGTGATGCTGGACGATCCGGATGGGCATTTTGTGTGGATGGCGATTAATGCGGGATTGGCGGCGTATGATGGGTATAAGGCCTTTAAAAAAGGCGGTTGGAAAGCGGCGGCGATTGCCGTTGGCGTGGGACTGGTTGGCGGTGCGGCGTTTAAAGGAGCCAAA
Source organism: Anoxybacillus sp. P3H1B (assembly GCF_001560855.1). Classification (NCBI taxonomy): domain Bacteria; kingdom Bacillati; phylum Bacillota; class Bacilli; order Caryophanales; family Anoxybacillaceae; genus Anoxybacillus; species Anoxybacillus sp. P3H1B. The sequence goes on from NZ_LPUG01000016.1 coordinate 4,801, forward strand.
ATTGCGTATAGGGTGTATAAAGTTAGACGGGCTGGAAGGTTGGATTTACAGTTTTTTGCTAGTGGTAGAAGAGGTAAACAAGCACGTTTAAGAGAATTAGCAAATGATGATAAATTATCATCAGTTTTACGTGGTGAAATTCGACGTGATATTAATGAAATTAAAAGGGGGAAAAGAAGAACTATAAGAGTGCCAAAGGGATATGAGTTAGCTCATAGACGTGGATATGAGGCAAGAAAAGGATACGGGTACGAACACAGTGATTTACAAACAATAAGAAATCATAGAACTCAGCACAAGTATGATCGCTATGGAAGAAGGAGGTAAAAACATGATAAATGAAAAAGAATTTTACTCTGTTCTTAACTTACCAGCTAACAAAAGGTATGAATACTTTATAAAAAAAGTAGTCGATTGGGGAGAGGTATGGGGACTCTATGAAGACGGTTGGGCAATGACTGAGGATGATAATGGCAATCTACTAATTCCTTTTTGGCCTAAAAGAGAATTTGCTCAATATTGTGCCGCCAAAGAATGGGAAGGATATACTCCTGAACCAGTTGAACTCGATGAGTTTATGAATGAATGGCTTCCTAGGATAAAAGAAGAGGGATATAGACCATCGATTTTTTGGAATGGTTATGATTCCGCAGTAATGGAAGTTGAAGTTTTGTTAGGAGATTTAGAAGGTGAATTAGAAAATTATTAGACTTTTGATAGCAATGTTATCTATAGTAAAATTTTGGGGTAAAAGAGCGGCAGTTCAGTAACTGCCGCTCTTTTTGTAAATTCATTTTTAGCACCTCCCTCTATAAACTTTAATTTTCTTTCTTCAGATTTCTTACGTTTTTTTTAAATTTCGTAAACACATGATAGCTTTGCCACCTCGTATAAATAAATATTACTTGAATTTATACAATACCCGTGGTGCTAGTTGAACTTTAACGCTCAACTAGCCCAAGAATGACGAGTGAATAAGCGAGTAAAATGCCATCCAAAGCTGATTCAAATCCATAAACAGAGTTGGCGCGAATCTCTGTGATCCGGTACTGATCAATGAGAACGGAAAACACGGTTTCCATGACTTTGCGCTTTCGTTTCATCCATCGTTTCCATGCTTTCGATTGATGGATTTTCTGTTTTTTCTGAACGGGAGTCCAAAAAGTGATCTTGTATTCATCATACAGCTTCTTTTGCAAGTCTTGGCTCACCTATCCTTTGTCACCAAGTGTATACGGATGAGGAAGTTGGGCCATCACGGTTTCCGCAGCTGTCCGGTCGTGACAGGATGCTTCGGTGACGACATATCCCATCGGAAGCGCTTGGTCGGTGGTCTGAAGATGGAGCTTAACCCCATAGTAAGCCATCTTTTTGAATGCACAATACCCAATATCGGCGATTCCTTGAAACCGTTTGACGCGATCCATTCGTGCGGGGTGGCAGAGTTCAATGGGTAAGCTATCCACTACTGCATAAGCGTGATGTTGCCCACGTTTGGCTAGTTGATATCGGATCCATTGGACGGTAAAGCCAAGATTTCGACAACGCCGGTTCTATCGAGAGTGTTCAGGAAATCAATCTTTCGAAAATAAGTTTCCGATCACAAATCGGTGTCAAGCTCGTTCGGATGTAAAACCTAATAACTTTCCAAGAACATGGACGGCGATGATGACCTCCTCTTCTTATTTCAACAAATGGCGATTTCGGTGTTGTAAATACATCTGAATCAAAGACAATTGTCCAGATACAAAGAATAAAATCGCTGCATATTGTTTTTGAATTTTCGCTTCATCTGTTGTAAAATGAAAGTGCTCTTGCATGGGACTTCTCCTTTTGAATGTTTGGTCGCACTTTCATTTTAAAGGAGATCCTTCATGCAAGGGCTATTTTTATGCTCATCTCATTTTATCTAGCACCATGGGTTTAAATAAGTATTCGCACAATATTTTAATAGGAATGTACGTAATATCCGCCATCCATCCTTCATTGGGAGCCGTTGCTTGAAAGGTTTGTTTCAATAAATTGTCCTATACGTTGTAATGGGTCTCAATTCTTCTTCACTCATGATGCGAGCGATCGGCTTTTGAGACACACGAATCCCTTATTTGCGTAGTTCTTGCGTCATTTTCGGACTTCCGTAAATCTTACAGTGTTTTTTGCAAAAAGTGAATTTGTTTTGGTTGAATAAATATTCGATTGAAGTTGGCCATACCGGGGCTTGATATGGAGCCTTTGCAACCATGATTTTTTCCAAATAATACAGAATCAGTAAGTTTCGCAAATCAATACAGATTACCCATGGTTGCCACTCCATGTAAAGCCCCTATGAATGAATTTTGAATAAAATCTTGTACATCTCTGCACTTTTATTTTGTTCTAAACATGGGGGAAGGTACTCGGTGAGGATGTACGAGCCACAGCCGTCTTAGATCTCCTATTACATCACGCCATTACCTTTAATATCAAAGGCGATTCTTATCGTCTACGAGATAAAGAAAAAAGCAGGGGTTTATCCTGCCCAGTTGCCTAATTAAACGTTCATAATGGGGAATTTCATTTCGTTGAAATTGGGGAATTTTAAATCGTTATTGACAATTGTGATACAATTTTATGCAGTTAAAAAATTCGTTAGCTAAAATGCTTTAAAGAGGTGGCTGAAATGGAAAATGTAGTTGAAGTAACTATTGAGGTCCCACGTGGAGAACAAAATAAGTATGAATTTGATGAATCCACAGGGAAAATTAAATTAGACCGTGTACTATTTTCCCCTATGTTTTATCCTTGCGATTATGGCCATATTGAGAACACACTAGCTCTTGACGGCGATCCATTAGATGTATTAGTACTAACTACAAACCCTACCTTCCCTGGATGCGTGATTGATACGCGTATTGTAGGAGCACTTATTATGAGCGATGACAAAGGACAGGATGAAAAACTAATAGGTGTTCCGCTTTCTGATCCACGATGGGAAAATGTGCATAGTCTTAAAGATGTTAATCCTCATACCCTTAGGGAGATTAAACATTTTTTTGAACGATACAAGGAACTCGAAAATAAAGAAACAACTATTATTGGATGGGAAGGGAGAGATGTTGCTCTTAAATTGATTAAGAGTTGCCAAGACAGATTTAAAAAATATCCTGTAGCTGAGTAAAATAAAAAATGACATAAATTTATAACAAAAAAGGAGACATGAACCTGATTCCTTGGTTAGAATAGATGTGCCCACAACTATCCAAAAGGAGGTTCATGTCTCATGAATAGATTAGCACATCATCGAGGAATCCATAGGTTTTTCGAAATGTTTGGATTGACGCTTTATTTCTCGAAACCGGTCATGAAGCCTCTTGTTTATGTGGTGTGGATGCCATGATCATGAACGGCTTTTCGGGAGCGTTGACTGGGAGTTTTCATCCGAACCATCGAACGATAACTGAGCCATTTTTCATGAAAAGCCTATGATGATGAAGAGACGTTGCTTCGCAAGCTCCAATAGTGCATGCTTCGTCGTATCGAACGTATCGCGAAACGGGAGAATCAGCCTCTTTTTGTTTTGCAGGAAAAGATACACATTCCGTTAAATGAATTATGTAGTAACACCAATAGCTATAATTATTTTGACATTAACAATGAAGAAAATAAAATTGATTTCTGGAAAAAGTTATATCGAGCCAGGGTTATTTATAAAATATCTAATTTGAAAAATATCCGATAAAAAAGGTTATGAAAATATATAATTGATATAATTTGGAAGTTGATATTAACAAAACATTTAATAAATCATTAGACACATTAGAACGAGAATGGAAAGATTATTTAAAAACTAATGTTAAACCAATTTCATATAAAGATAAAGAAAAAACAAAATTGCATTTTCAAAAGAGAAAACTTTCTCGATATGGGTAGTCCTCACATCTCATACCGGATTTCTACAACCGAAAGACATTGATCTATTGAAAGATGGTGCTCTATTTTATCACTTTTAACTATACCCTTCGAAACAATACGAAACTGGAAAGATAAGAAAACATCGCGCTGTCTCTCCGCTCTAATCTCTTGACGAAAACAAAGTCAAGGAGTAAAATGAAATCACTTAAATGACAGTCAGTACTGACAGTCAAAAAAGGGTGAAAATGGATGGAGAATCGCGATGTGATGAATAATAAGGATAAATTAATGCAGGCAGCGATCGATTTGATCGCTGAACGAGGGTATCACGGGGTGACCACACAGGAGATTGCGGCCGCTGCAGGTTTAAGCGAAAAGACCTTATTTCGTCATTTTGGAAGCAAACAAAACTTATTAGAATCCGCTTTTGACCGTTACCACTATGCAGCGGAAATGAATGACTTATTTCAAGGCGGCCTGAATGGGGATTTATACGAAGATTTGCTTCGCATCAGCCGCACTTACCATGAAATTATGTTTCGAAACCGCAAAATGATTAAGATATCCATTGCGGAAGGCCATCATTTGCCTGGCTTTCGGGAGAGAACACATCAGCATCCACAGCAGTTAAAGAAACTATTGATCGATTACTTTACGGAGATGGAAAAGCGAGGCAAGGTGATTCACACCGACCACGAACAAACGGCTGTTTCTTTTATGCTTATGCATTTCGGCGCGTTTATGAATTATATAGATGCGACGGATACGACAGTGATGAACGTCTCGCTAGAGCAAATGATTCAACATAGCGTACAGTTGTGGACTAGGGCTTTGTCTCCCTAGTTTTTTTACCTTGACGATTGACAGTCAGCACTGACAGTCATGAGTGGATCATGAAATATGACAAAATAAAGAGGAGGTCTAATCAAGATGGATGCCCCGTTTTCTCGGCAAGAAGGCATGAAATTGATGCGTGTGGTGATGTTTACCTTAACTCTGTCGTCTATGAGTATTCTGATGTTTAATTTTGTTCTGCCAGAGATCAGCGAGTCGTTTCATTTAACGACAGCCCAAGTCAGCTGGGTCACGTCCGCTTACTCCCTCATTTATGGAATCGGAACCGTGATATATGGAAAGCTGGCGGACCGCTATAAATTGAAAAACATTCTGACCGTTGGATTGCTCGTACTGGCAGGGGGTTCCTTTCTTGGTCTTGTAGCTCAATCATTTTCGATGGTTCTTGCTGCTAGGTGTTTACAGGCGTCAGGGGCCGCCGCAATCCCAGCGTCAGCCATGCTGATTCCTTTACGTTATTTTCCTCCCGAACAAAGGGGACACGCGATGGGAATGGCCTTTGTTGGCTTAGCCCTAGGGAGCGCACTTGGTCCGATTATTTCTGCTTTAATGATCAGCATGGTCCATTGGCGATGGTTATTTTGTATTCCTGTGTTTCTCTTATTGACTTTGCCGTTTTATCGCCAATACCTTGGCGATGAAGAAGGTTCATCGGCCCATATAGACTGGATCGGGGGATTTTTGCTTGCTGCATCCGTCACTTTATGGTTATTAAGCGTCACCAATGAATCATGGTGGCTGTTGTTAGGAGGAATGATTGGATTGGGGGTGTTCAGTTTGCGTATTCTGACGGCTCGCCAACCTTTTATTCAACCTCAGCTTTTTAAGAATAAACAATATACAAGGCGATTAGCGATTGCTTTTATCGTGAACGGAATCGGTTTTTCCCTTTATTTTCTGAGCCCTTTATTTTTAGCCGAAATTCATCATCTGCCTCCTGCTTGGATCAGTATGGCTATGGTCCCGGCCGCGCTAACAGCCGCTTTGCTCGGACAAAAAGGAGGAAAGTTAGCCGATAGAAAAGGTAACACTTATTTGTACTCTATTGCCTCAAGCTTATTAATTCTCTGTTTTGCCTTACTTTCTACATTTATAGGCGTCTCTCCTTTATGGATCGCTTTCTTTTTGGTGATCGGTCAAGTGGGGCAAACGTTTATCACGATTGCCATATGGAATGCCGTTTCGCTGACCTTGCTGAAGGAATATTCAGGAGTCGGCATGGGACTGTTGTCTATGTTAAATTTTATTGCCGGCGGAATGGCATCGGGGATTTATGGGAAAATGATCGATCTTGGGGCTGATGTTGCTTGGAACCCTGCCAATGTCTATATAAACGGAGCTGTTTACAGCAATCTCTTCTTAGTTCTTGCGGTGATCCATGTCCTGACCCTCATGTTTTATTTAGCAATCGCTAAAGAATCATTTCCGCTAAACAGTGATGGAAGAGAGTAAGTGATATTGCGTCTCTTTTAAGCCATCATCAAAAGAGCGGTGTTTCTTTTCAGAAAAGGGTGTGATACCATTCGATACCACCCCAAGACAACAAGTACTTCGATTTGATCTCGTACGATGTGCGTATATTCATTTTTTATGATCTTCCGGTTAAGAGAGACATTTTTATATCGAAAGCTGATTTCTATTTAGAGAGAGGTTTGCTCGTACGAGAAGGGGATCTTTCTAGGCATCATAAAGCAACCAAAGGGGCAGCTTCGTTTTGAAGGCTGCCCTTTGGATTTATGATTGGAGAACATCATGATCAACGTAGCGCGCGCCATTTAACTCGCTAATGAGATTAATGGCAACTTTGGCTCCATCGCCAGCGGTGATGATGGTATGCACGCTGACGCCAGCCACTGTGCCGGCAGCCCAAATCCCTTCTACATTGGTTCGTCCTAACTCATCTACTTCAACGATCGTTTTAATTCTCGGTTCAGTTCCTTGTTTTGTTTTGACTCCAATTTTTTCTGCGAGGTCTGTTGCTATACCGGTTGCTAGAATAATATGCTCAGCCTCGAATGTTTGCTCGGCTGCTTCAATTTGAAATCCTTTTTCTAGCTTTTGAATGCTGGTCACTTGACCGCTTATGAGTTCTGCGCCAAATTTAGCCGCTTGCTTCTTTCCTGTCTCTACTAAATCGGTTCCCGTGATCTCCATGACACCGTAATGATTTTCAACCCAAGCCCGCTTTGTCATACTTTTTCCATTGTCAATTAATAGCGTTTTCTTTCCGGCTTTTGCGGTGAACAGAGCGGCGCTTGCCCCGGCTGGTCCAGCACCGATAATCGCTACATCATACATCATTTGAGACCTCCTTATGGAAATTTCTCCATGACCCATTATAACATGGCGGCACATATAACCATAATGATATGTTTTGAAAATTTCTATCATTCTTTCTTTTTATAGACGTTATATGGGCTTAATCAGACATATAGCATGATAAGAATGGACATAAGCCAAACAATCTTTATGGCTATGATTCTTTAGCCAAGGGTTCGCTTCAACCGTTTGGGCAACATCAATAAAGGTTAGCGTGGCCCCCTTCATATGAGTCTCCATTGCGTGAGGATTTCGCAAAAAAAAAAAACAATATTCCATCTACTTATCTTTTTATAAATATGGTGCTTAAGGAGGATTTTTTGACGGCCAAGTAGCCAAACTACGCTCATTCACAGAGCCACCAACGAACCTGAAAGCAGCGTTGTTTAGGAATTTCGACGCGCAGAAAACACCATCCACCGAGAAGTCTCCCAACTCTAGACAAAGAGAAAGGGGAGGTTCATTCACCAAGAGAATATCCTCTCTTTATGCACAATTCGTGTTCACTAATATAAAAAATATAACAATATTGACAATGTTTAACCATATGATATAATTTGTTCTAAAATGAAAATCATAATCATTACGCTTTACAAAAAAATGATTATGAAGCAAATATAAGTGTAAAGGGGAGCTGCGATGAAACAGGAAATCGATTTTATTAAATTTAATCCAACACAAAATATGACCGTTCTCGTAAAAGCTAATCAACCAGTTGAGGAGTATGGACGAATCGCTTCAAAAATTATGTCATATGACAATGTATATGCTGAGCAGGTAGGTTTTATAGAAAAGCCGAGAAATCATCAAGCTGCTGCCCATCTACAGATGGCCGGAGGTGAATTTTGCGGCAATGCTTGCATGGCGTTGGCCGCTTATATTGCATCTGAAAAAGGGCTAAAGCAGAATGATTGGATGGAACTTTTATTGGAAGCCTCGGGCACGGACAGATTAATAATGTGCCAAGTAAAAAGGGATTCAGATGAATATTATTGTCAAGTTACTATGCCGATTCCTAAACAGATCGAACAGAAAACGATTCAGTATGACGGAGACGATTTGCATATTGTGATTGTGAGATATCAGGAGTTCATCCATATTGTGATAGAAGTGAATGAATTTAGTAGTGCCGTGAGGGAAAAAGCCCAATCATTAGCAAGATTGCTTGGGATCACTATCGGAGCTAATTTGATCGGCATTTTATTGTATAAGTCGAAATCTGATGAATTGGCTCCCCTCATTTACGTTCCTCATCTAGACAGTATGGTTTGGGAAAGAGGTTGCGGCTCAGGTACGGCGTCCTTAGGAGCCTATTTAGCATGGAAAAATAAGAATAAAAGAAATGTTGCTGCAACGATTAGGCAGCCCGGAGGCACTATGAAGGTAGTGGCCCATTGCCATGAGGGAATATTAACAAATCTTAAGATTGAAGGATGTGTCGGGATAGTCGCACAAGGCAAGGCTTTTATTAATGTTTAGTTACCGCATTGTATGGGGGGGAAATGAATGATTGTCTTAAAAACTTTTCAAGAATCTTTAAGCTACTTTTTAGAGAAGTTTGATGAGTTGGCCAAAAAGTATGATCATACAATCAATCATTGTTCAGAATTAGAGCTTTTAATAGATGACTACTCCAAATTTATAACAAATGAGAAAAATCAAGAGGCTTGGGAGCAACTAGAACTTCACGAATCCAGCGAATGGAGTCAGCTTGTGGCGAATTTGAGGAAAAAATCAGCCCTTTGCGTGGCGATTATGGAAAAATATCGTGCCTTAAAATTGCGAGATGGACATGTTGAAATAGCCGATTATTTTAAAAATATCGAATCATGTATTGAAGAAGAGTTTGGCAGTTTCCGAATCACTTCTGAATCAAAAGTATTATTAGTAGGCTCGGGTTCATTCCCGATGACCCCCTTATTAATTGCTAAACGAACTGGGGCGGAGGTTGTTGGCATAGATATCGATGATGAGGCTATTCAACTTGGCCGAAATGTCGTGGAAAGACTAGGGAGCGGATTAAACATAAGATTAGAAAAATTATCAGTGGAAGATCTTGATTTTACGAAAGACGTCACCCATGTCATCTTCAGTTCAACTGTCGAAAGTAAATACGACATATTGGACCAATTATATGAATTAACCAATGACCATGTAGTGGTGGCTATGAGGTATGGTAATCAATTAAAGTCTTTATTTAATTATCCATTACGAGAAGTAGATGAGGAAAAATGGAAGTTAGTTGAGCATATCATACGCCCAGAGCACGTGTTTGATATAGCGCTGTACAAAAAAGTATAGCTTATTCGCTTGATAGAAAGGGAGGTTTTTATGAGCGGCTTTAAACGAGTCTTGTTGTTAGGAACCGGACCAACATCCATTCAGCTGGCTGCCACTTTAAAAAAACAGTTGAATTGCTATGTGGGGATTTCCGGGAGAGAATCTGTTCGTTCGGAAAAAGTCTTTGCGGCTCTTAAGCAAAGTAGCCATCTTATTCGTGTGAGCGTTCAAAATGAAAAGCATCAAGCTATGGCAGGGGAATGCTTTATTGATCAAGTGTTTAAAGGATATGGAACAATTAAAGGGGACTGGGATACCATTATTTTTTCCGTAACAACAGATGCTTATATGGACGTATTAAAGCAAATGAATGATGAGCTATTAAAACAAGTTAAATGTATTGTTTTAATTTCTCCAACTTTCGGTTCAAATAGCTTAATCAGAAACTATATGAAACGTATAAATTCAGATGTAGAAATTATTAGTTTCTCCACCTATTACGGCGATACGCGATGGATACATAACCAGCCGCCTAATCATGTTTTAACAACAGGTGTGAAGAAAAAAATTTATATAGGATCGACACATGATCCGTCTGAGAATATCGACAGACTGTGTCAGCTATATGAAAAGTTAGGCATTGCCTTAGAAAGGATGCAGTCCCCGATTGAGGCGGAAACAAGAAATATTTCTTTATATGTCCATCCGCCGTTATTTATGAACGATTTTTCATTACAAGCGATATTTGGGGAGTTAGATACGAAGAAATATGTATACAAAATTTATCCTGAGGGGCCTATTACGCAATATTTAATTCGTGAAATGCTGGCTCATTGGAAAGAAATTATGAATATGATCGGGAAAATGAATATACAAGGTATCAATTTGCTTAAATTTATGATCGATGATAATTATCCGGTAAGACCGGAAAGCTTATCACGCGAGGATATTGAAAATTTCAATCATTTGGAGCCTATTCATCAAGAGTATTTATTGTATATCCGTTATACTTCCCTATTGATCGATCCTTTTTCAGAACCAGATAAAGAAGGAAAATATTTTGATTTTTCTGCTGTTCCATTTAGGAAGGTATTTGTCAACAAGGAAGGGTATTGGGAGATCCCAAGAATGCCTAAGGAAGACTATTATCGCATAAAAATCATACAAGGGATCGCCAAATATTTAAACGTGGATTGTCCAACAATCGATACATTTATTGAAAGATATGAAAGGAAAATCGAAACATTTACTCAATCTCATAGAGAAGAATTATTGTCTCATGCATTTACCGTTCAACATTTTGCGGAAGATTTGCAAATGATATGCAGTGAAATCGGAAAAAGCATAACAGCGAAGAGTTGAAAGATACCGAATGCCTTAGATGATATAAAGTAGTATGTTATATAAATCGTAATCAATTCGATTTAATCCGATGATAATGATTGGAAAATAGATCATATTTTACATGCGAAAGTCAGTTGTGTTCAATTTTGTAGCTGTCGCTTGACATGTTCGGTTTTGCATCGATATGGAGCTGGAACGATGATCGGGTGTTGAACAGCGCCGTTTGACAGAACCATAAACGGATCAGCGGCGTTGTTCAGACCTGCGCTACGACAATGTTCCAGCCGGATAAATGGTATATAAATAAGACTTAAGGAGAGAAGAAATACATGATAGTAAAAAAGTTGAAGATAGTGGCTCTTATGTTTTTAGTCTTATCTATGCTAGTTGCTTGCTCTGCCCATTCGACGAACTCTGATAGCAAGAACAAGAAAAGAGGTGCTTCTAATAATAGAGAACTAGTGATTGCAACAACGAAAGACATTAATGATATGAATCCGCATTTGTATGCAGGCTCAATGCCAGCTCAAGGGATGGTATATGAATCATTAGTGGAAAATACCAAAGACGGAATCAAGCCTTTGCTCGCTGAATCATGGGAAATTTCGAAGGATGGAAAAGTATACACATTTCATTTAAGAAAGGGCGTGAAATTCCATGATGGCGAACCATTTAACGCAGAGGCAGTGAAGAAAAATATTGATGCTGTGCAAAACAATGCAGAAAAACATGCTTGGATCAAACTATCAACCAAAATAGTCAGTTGCAATGTAATAGACGAATATACCGTTGAGTTAGTGCTATCGGAACCCTATTATCCAACGTTGCTTGAACTATCTTTGACTAGACCTTATGTATTTATGTCCCCTAAAGATTTTACTAACGGGGGCACAAAAGATGGCGTAAAAGGCTATCATGGTACAGGACCATATGTTCTCACTGAACATAAAGTTGATCAATATGCAACGTTTGAAGCCAATCCAAACTATTGGGGCGGCTCACCTAAAATGAAGAAAATTACTTTTAAAGTTCTTCCTGCAGGTGAAACAACATTTTTAGCCTTACAAAAAGGAGAAGTCAACTTTGTTTTCACAGATGATCGAGGTGTAGACAGCATTGACATTGAAGCAATGAATCAATTAGTGGATTCAGGCAATTATCAACTTGTTAAAAGTGAACCGATGAATACGAAGATGATCGTAGCCAATAGCAGCAAAGTGGATAGCCCAGTCAGTGAAACCGCTGTTCGTGAAGCTATTTGGTACGCAATCGATAGAAAAACCATTAGCAAAGATATTTTAAATGGCACTGAAACAGTAGCTAATACCCTTTTTTCATCTAATGTTCCGTATGCAGATGTTGACTTGAAGAAGCGGGGCTATGATTTAGAAAAAGCAAAAGAAATTTTAGAAAAAGCAGGCTGGACATTAGAGGAGGGAGCTGAAGTGAGGACGAAAGATGGCAAAAAATTGGCCGTGAAATTGTATTATGATAGCAACTCTCCTTCCCAAAAAGCTGAAGCTGAATTTATTCAAAGTTCTTTAAAAGAGATAGGAGTCGAGCTGGAGATCATTGGTGAAGAATCCACTTCAATCGCTAATAGAAGAACAACAGGTGACTATGATTTATTATTCAACCAAACATGGGGATTAGCATATGATCCTCAAAGCACAATTGCCGGCTTTACTTCGGAGTCTGCTTATTTGCATACGACGAGCGGCATCGCAGAAGCAGATGAACTCTACAAAAAAATTAAAGAAGTGACAGGGTCCACTGATGAGGAAACGAGAAAATCGTTGTATGCGGATATCTTAACCATTGTTCATGACGAGGCCGTCTTTATTCCAATTACAAACGGCCGAATCACTATAGTTGCGCCAAAAAATGTAAAAGGCATCTCATTTAAACAAACACAATTCGAGTTGCCATTTGAACAAATGGATGTTGAATAGCCATTGCGATAAAAAGGTGAATACTGATTGATTACTCTTATGAACTAGCAAAACAGGGGAAAATGATGGTTTCTTAAAGAGCAAATTTCACATGGCGTGAAGCTTGGGCGTTTTCCACTGTGGAAGGCAAGGCGGCGGACTTGCCTTCCGACTATAAAGTTTTTAGCGCTGTCTTTCTAGATCATGGTAATGATTGCGAGTGTGCTTTCGAACGATTTTGTCACATAGAAGGAGGTTTCTATGGGAAGTTACATGATGAAGAGGATACTGGTATCCATTCCCTTGCTTTTGATCATTTCGTTTTTGACGTTTGTTTTCATGAACCTTTCTCCTCAAGATCCGGCCGAAGTGGTGTTGCATGCGCAAGGCGTCCCTAAAATAACCGATGAATTAATGACTCAAACGAAAGCAGAACTGGGACTCGATAAACCATTTATCGTAAGATATTTCGATTGGCTTGTGGCATGCTTGCAGTTGGATTTTGGGAATTCATACGTGACAGGACAACCAGTTTGGTCATTAATAGGTCCAGCTTTTCTTAACACATTAAAGCTAACGGTCGTTTCGTCTGTTGTGATTATTATTTTATCCATCTTATTAGGTGTCGTTTGCGCGTTGAGAGAAGGAACCATCATTGATCAATCGGTAAGAGGATTTTCCTTTTTCCTAGCAACCATGCCGCCATATTGGCTTGCGTCGCTGATGATTTGGTACTTTGCTGTTAAGTTGGACTTGTTACCGACAAACGGAATGGATTCATATAAAAGTTATATTCTTCCGGTTGCTGTCATTGCGATTAATTACGCTGGCATTTATTTTCGGGTGGTGAGAAGTTCGGTGTTAAACCACTTAAACGAAGACTATGTCCTATATGCAAGGGCATGCGGTGTACCTGAGAGGAAAATTACCATGCATATCTTAAGAAATTCGTTACAAGTTGCTGTTTCAATATTTTGTATGGCTATTCCTATTATATTGGGGAGTACGGTAGTGATCGAGAATGTTTTTGCATGGCCAGGATTAGGAAGTTTAAGTGTTAGATCCATTCTAAGCCGAGACTTTCCGATTATCCAAGCTTATGTTCTTATACTGGCGGCCGCTTTTGTGTTATTTAACACGCTTTCTGACATTATCAATGCGGCGATGAACCCTAAATTAAGGAAGGGATTATAAATGAAAATATTAAGAAACTTAAGTAAAGATCGATTGGCCGCTGCATCTTTTATCCTCATTGTCGTAACGATTGTTGCTGGTATATTGGCTCCTTACATTGCGCCGCATGATCCTAATGAAGTAAATATGAGACTTCGGTTTGCGGCACCCTCTTGGGAATACCTATTAGGCAACGATCACTTGGGGAGATGCATTTTATCCAGATTAATTTATGGCATTCGTCCCAGCGTTTTATGGGTTTTAGGAGCATTATTCATATCTGTTTTAATTGGAGCTATTGCCGGTTTTATAGCGGGTTACTTTAGAGGAAAAGTCGATTTCTTTATGATGAGAATTTGTGATATTATGCTTTCTTTCCCAGGGTACGTTATGACATTGGCGGTTGTCGGTATTTTGGGGATCGGGCTTAAGAATATATTGATTGCGTTTATTTTGATGAAATGGGCATGGTTTGCTCGAGTAATCAGAACGGCTGTTATGCAGTATGCGGAATTAGACTATGTCAAATTTTCTAAAGCAACTGGTATGAGTGACATACAAATTATCTGGAAGCATATTGTCCCTGTTACACTTTCTGATATTGCCGTTGTTTCAAGCGGTTCGATGGGGTCCATGATTTTGCAAATATCGGGATTTTCATTCCTAGGTCTGGGAATTCAAGCCCCAAATGCTGAATGGGGAATGATGCTCAATGAGGCAAGGCAAGTGATGTTTTCAAGACCAGAGCTAATGCTAGCGCCCGGATTAGCGATCATTATTGTCGTATCAGCATTTAATTTCTTATCTGATGCGCTTCAAGTTGCTTTAGACCCGAAATTAATACGTTCTACTAATAAATTTCAGAAACAAGAGGTGGAAACAGAAACAAGGGGTGGAAAAATTTATGAATATACTAGAAGTTGAAAATTTGCAAGTGACGGATATGAACACGGGCCAAATCATTGTTTATAACAGTTCATTCCATTTAAAGCAGGGAAACTGTCTTGCCATTGTTGGGGAAAGCGGAAGCGGAAAGTCCGTGACTTGCAGGTCGATTATGAGACTAAATAAACCTTGGATTCACCAATCAGGGGATATTTTCTTTAAGGGGGAAAATGTAAACCATCTTTCTGAAAAAGAAATGAGAAAGAAAAGAGGAAAAAACCTTTGCATGATTCTGCAAAATGGGATGAGTGCATTCGATCCCTCTTGTGTGATCGGCGTTCATTTAAGAGAAACACTTGCTGAACATTTCGGATGGAGCAATCAAGAAATAGAAACAAAAATGAAAAAGGCCATGGAAAGTGTCATGCTAAAAAACCCGATAGAGACGATGAATAAGTATCCACACCAATTATCAGGCGGAATGCTGCAGCGAATCATGATTGCATTGGCCCTAGTATTAGAGCCCGACATTATGATCGCTGATGAACCGACAACAGCGCTGGATACCATCTCACAATTTGAGGTCATTGAACAATTCATTCAATTACGTGAAAGAATGGGATGCTCGATGATCTTTGTTTCCCATGATTTAGGTGTTGTGAAAAAAATTGCGGATGACGTTTTAGTCATGAAGGATGGGAAAATTGTTGAAAGAGGAGATATCCCAACAGTTTTTTCCAAAGCAGAACATGAATATACAAGATATTTAGTATCGACAAGACTTGAGGTTAGTAACCATTTTAGAAAAATAATGGGGAGAGTTTAAAGTTGCTGAAAGTTGATTGTGTGGAGAAAAGCTATAAAAAAGGTGGATTATTCTCGAGGGAAAAACAGAAAATCTTGAAAAATGTCAGTTTTGAATGTAGAAGAGGTGAATGTCTCGGCATTATCGGAGAAAGTGGAAGCGGAAAATCAACATTGGGCCGTTTAATTCTTGGAATTGAAAAGCCGGATCGCGGAACTGTTTTATTTGAGGGGAAAAACATACAGGATAGAAAAGTGAGAGTAGGGAACATTAGTGCTGTATTTCAAGAATATATCTCCTCAATCAATCCGTTTTTTACTGTGGAAGAAGCCATTATGGAGCCTTTAAAAGGGCAAAAAAAGGGGCAAAAAGAGATTCAAAGCAAGATTGATCATCTATTAAATCAGGTTGGATTAGATCCATCTTATAGAAAAAAATATCCCCATGAATTATCTGGAGGAGAAGCCCAAAGAGTGTGTATAGCAAGAGCTATTTCAACAGAACCGAAATGCATTTTATTAGATGAGGCAATCAGCTCTTTAGATGTATCTGTTCAAACCCAGGTGCTGGATTTATTAAAAAAGTTAAAGAAAAGTTACAATATGAGTTATATTTTCATAACCCATGATATACAGGCCGCCGCTTATATTTGTGACAGGGTCATTTTTTTTAGAAACGGTCAAATCGAAGAGATCGTTAAAACTGAACACTTAAAGGATGTTCAGTCAGAATATGCTAGAAAGTTATTACAAATGATTATCACTTTTTAATAACGGTTGGCATGGCAACCATAGCCATGAAGTTCGGCATGTTTTTCAATGGTTAGTGGGGGCTTACCACCATTCATGGGCTTAAAAGGAGAGTGCCGTGGTAACAAAAAGCCAGAGTTGTGGACGTGCCTTTCGACCGGACCGTGAATATTTGTAGTTATATAGGAGGAGAAAATATTGCGAGGAGCTATGTCTTGGCCTTTTCTGCGTTTATATATGTTGGTTTTTCTTTATTTTAGTGCCAATTCTATTTTGAATGTGATTATTCCGTTACAAGGGGAAACGTTGGGAGCAAGCAATACAACCATTGGCATGATCATGGGAGCCTATCTGTTTACTACCATGTTCTTTCGGCCATGGGCCGGTTATATGATCCAAAAGCATGGACCGATAAACGTGTTACGCATCATTCTTATTATCAATGGACTTGCTTTAATCCTCTATACGTTTACTGAGTTAGGAGGCTTTCTGGTTGCCCGGATGTTGCAAGGGGTGTCGACCGCTTTTTTTTCAATGGCATTACAGATAGGGATTATTGATGCGTTGCCAGAAAAGGATCGCTCTCAGGGCATTTCATTATATTCTTTATTTTCATATATACCAGGCATTATTGGTCCCATGCTGGCATTAGGGATTTGGCAAGGAGGGATGGATTACTTTACAGTGGTGATGATCGCCATTGCCATCTTTACAGGGCTGTTTGGATATAGTGCAAAGATGGATAAAAAAGAAACTCAGCCTGCTGCCAACCATGCTGGACAAGGGGCAAGGATGCTTCAATCGTTTAGCCAGTTAGTAAAAAATCCATTCTTATTTAAATGTAGCGTACTGATGCTAGTGGCATCTATTGTATTCGGAGCTATCACCACTTTTATCCCACTATATGCTGCGCAATTAAAAAGCGGTAATGCGGGAATTTATCTTATGCTTCAGGCGGGTACTGTTGTTTTTGCTCGTTTTGCTTTAAGAAAAAAGATTCCTTCAGATGGCAAATGGCATTCTTCTTTTATCATGGGAACGATGTTGATTTTAGCCGTAGCCGCACAGTGTGTAAGCTTTTCTATAATCGGCGGAGCGATATTTTTCTATGTTGGTGCCATTTTGATGGGGATCGCTCAAGCCCTTCTCTATCCAACGTTAACAACATACTTAACCTTTGTCCTGCCGGAGATGAACCGCAATGTATTATTGGGATTATTTATTGCTATGGCCGATTTAGGGGTTTCATTAGGTGGGGTCATTATGGGACCGGTAGCTGACCTCTCTTCATACTCATTTATGTATATGATTTGTGCGGGCTTAGGAGCAGCAATGATTCTGTTTGCCTATGATCGCAGAAAAATATTTGTTGAAGGAATATCAAAGAAACATTCATAAGAGAAGCTCCTATAAGCCTTAACATTCTAAGAGATATTTACTTTTATGGGCTGTGAAATAGGTGGGATGAGCTCGCTCCCCCCATTGTGAGGCCTTTTCGTATGAAAAGATGATTACAGATTGACTCTATCCATCTAGTATTCATTTTTTACCAAGTTTCTATCAAAATGATTTCATATACCTATGAAGAAGTCTCTCACCTCTTAACAAAATGGAGGGAGGCTCATAAATACATATTTACTATATAAATCCCCCTCTAAGAGAAAACGAATGGATTTTGGGAAAGACGGGGGACAGGGACATGTGCGCAGCAGGGGAAGGCAGAGCCGCTTGCAGTCCCATGTCCGGGCTGTGAAGCGGCTCATAATGTTGACATCTGATCGTTTCTTTCCATGTCAAACATCTATCGCTCTTTTGCTCATTCATTAGTGAGCAAAAGAAACGGGGGAGCTTTGTTCCTTTGCTTTAGCGGTCTTTTACAAGGCTGAAAATGTCATCGGTCATTTGTAAATTTGGAGCTGTTCCTTCTTGGATATACGATGTTGTATCAGGGGACACAATATAAAATGAAATGTGCGGATAATGTTTGGCAACATGATGACATTTTGTAAGAAGATCGCTATTTTGTTCCAAGGAAGCCGTTGTATAAGCTGACAGCACCACTTTTTTTGGTGTTAATTGCTGAACGGCCGACTCGATGACATCAAAGGCAGAAATTCGTTCAAGCATGATCGTCTTCCAGCCGCAAAGCAAAGATTCTAATAAAATGATTTGCAGCCAAATTTCGTGCTGTTCCTGAGGAAAACATGCACCCAGCAGCAATGGCGCATGTTCATGGCAAGGGAAGTTGCGGCGTATTTGGATGAGAACATCGCGAACCACTACACTTGCTAACATTGCTTGATCTTTTCTCCAATGCCCCTGATCCCTGCGCTTTTCTACCTCTTGCAAAAAGGGAATGACGATGGAATGGAGGAAGGGCTGCAATCCATAGATCTGATATGATCGTTGTAGAGTGCGATAGATAGCTGCTTCATGATAAAGATCTCCCTCATGAAGTAATGTGCAAACAGATTCATGAGCCCATGAATGCGTGTCATCCGCCTGTTCGTTCAAGTTTTTCTGGTTGAGTGCCGCTTTTTCTTTTAGATGCAGCGCTGCTTGTTTGACAGACTGGCCTTTCTCTACTAAAGATTTCACATATAGAAGCTGTTGCACTTCTTCATCGCAGTAAATGCGGTATCCGTTGTCAAGCCGTTTCGGCTGAACGATTCCATACCGTTCCTCCCATTTGCGGATGACTTGCTTAGAAAGCCCTGTTATGGCGGCTACTTGCTGAATGTTATATGTCATGTCATTATTCGTCATTTTCACATCATCCTTTTTTGGCAGCATGGCTTATCCAATTGTGCTCGGAATCACGAATGATTTTCTTCATAAACTATATAACATGTCTCTTGATTTGTACAATAGGGGGACAATCAGCTCTTCGATAAAACGGCTTGTCTGACGATAGCTTTCCAGAGATTATTCGCTTCCTCTGCGAGTGATAGTTTTCATGATGGTGGAAAATAAATGGATGCATTTGTTGTTCTTGTGCCGTGTAAATACGATGAGTAAATGATATCTGTAAAAACCAACAGTTAAAATCGGTTATCACCTGCTCACTTCTTAAGGAATATTGCCGTATCAAGTTGTATTCATCATATAGTAGCAAACATAGTTGCGAGCAAACCGGGCGCATTTTTTGCGATGTTGGTAAAATTTTGTTTATAATGGATACAACATGCGGCAAGATTCTCGGCCTCTTTTTTAAAGAACAAGGAAGCGGGACGATGGATCGCTGTTGAGAATATGGGGTTAGGGATGGAACATCAAGCACCTGTTGTCGTTTAATTTTTTTAAAGTAGTCGCCGCTATATGGTTTAGCAGCTGAACAAGTGGCACTTATTGGCTTGCTGGGCTGAGGTAGTGAAGATGGCCTCTTTTATGTTAGCTGATGATCAAATAAAGGATATCGGAGGGAGATAAAAAATGAATGAATCCTTTATCGAACAGTTTGAAGCACTTATTGAGAAGTATACAGAATTGCTGCTTGGACAAAGCAATCATGAGTTAAAAGAGAAGGTCAAGGTTTGGATTCTTTATTCCCATATTGCCAAATCTATGCCCGCGCTTGGACAACACTGGAATCAATTGTATCCTGATGCGAAGGAACAAGTAAAAGTGATGATTCAGGAAATTAAGCATTTAAACGAACGGGAGCGCGCGAAAAAAGAAGGAGATCGCCGCATCTAAGCTTCGTTCATAGTCCTTCTACTGATTGAGCGAGCCATTTCAGCTTCTACGCATAGCGTAAAGGAAAGCGGGACCCGTTCAAAGGAGAGAGAAATGGCATTACGATGGAATAGTAGGTTGTTGAAACACAATTCGATTGCGGCCAATTTGCTTGGCTATATATAAATATTGATCAGCTTGTTCGATTGCTTTTTCAATCCCCGTTTGCCTATTTAATCGCGCAAGACCGATGGAGACGGTGATATGCGGCATTTCTGTTCCATCTATTGTATAGAAAGTATGCTGGGCAATGGCACCCCGAAGATTCTCAAGCAGTGCAACCGCTTCCTTTTCACTATATACCATGATGCAAATAATAAATTCCTCTCCCCCGTAACGTCCAACAATGATTCGCTCTGGAATAAACTCCTTAATCATATCGGCTAGTTTTTTTAATACTTCATCCCCGTTTTGGTGCCCATATGTGTCATTGATTCTTTTAAAAAAATCGATATCAAGCATCGCGATATAATAAGACGGTCCTTGTTTTTGGCTGTTGACGACCTCTACAAATTTTCTCATGTTGTATAAATGGGTAAGGGGATCGTGGTCCGCGTAAAATCGGAGCTTTCTTATAAGCTGGAGCTGCTTTTTGCCCAAATAAATGAAGAAAAGCAATAGAAGTGCTCCTAGTTGAAAGGAAAGAAAATGAATGAATGTTTCCTTTTGAAATACCTCTCCATTAAAAGGAGAAAAAAGAAGGATCGGAAACTGGGAAATTAGCCAAATGAAAGAAAAGAGGAAGAACACTTGGATGTAATGAAATCCTTTTTTGAGCTTGAAGCGATAATATAAAAGGGATAAAAAAGTAGGCAGCATCCATTCGAATAAAATGCTTGCAAAGGTACCTTCTCCTTCTAATATCCACCTCCACGCAACGACGAAGCAAAGGGCAGGAAGAGCATAGCTTGTACCATGCAGCATAGCTAAAATGACAAGGGGGAGCGTTTGCCAATTCCAGTTCTGTCCGCTGTTTATAGCCAGCAAATCAAACAAGCTGATGGTTGCCAACGACACGATCAGAATATGCAGCCATTTGACTTGGTTAGCAGAGAAATATTTCTCTTCATCATTTTGCAAGTAAAGGGCTTGAATGAATAAGTGCATCAGCAGCAAGAT
Organism: Anoxybacillus sp. P3H1B; assembly: GCF_001560855.1. NCBI lineage: Bacteria > Bacillati > Bacillota > Bacilli > Caryophanales > Anoxybacillaceae > Anoxybacillus > Anoxybacillus sp. P3H1B. The sequence goes on from NZ_LPUG01000016.1 coordinate 25,887, forward strand.
ACCTATATTCGCTAGTATGAATAGAATCATTCGCCTCACCTCAAATGAATAAAATAATAGACTTTTGAAAATTATAGAAAAAAACAAAAGGAAAAGATAGAGGGATTTTAATAAATTTTTATTATATAAGATGAAACGAATGCTTTCTGGAGCATCGACTGTTGTTTTAACACATTCACTGAGAAGACCCCACTTCTAAACGGAGTAGAGGTGGGGGAGGTTATGCTCAAAGCAAAAGAATAAAAAATGATAGAAACCGAGGCACCGGCCTCGGTTTTTTCATCAGGGTATCCAATACTTCCCCTTACACGCAGAAGGAGTGATGGATTTTTCTCACAGGCTGGGACATGGATCGGGGAAGAGTCAAATTGTCCAAAGAGCACAAAATCTAGGCAATTTGTAACATGTGAACATCATTGCAAATTTTACGATAAAATCATGAGTTTTGCTAATTGGTGGCCATGATTGCTTCTCCTTGGGAATGGGCATGTAAGTGGATGATTTTGTTACATACTGACTCAAAATCATTGCCATGGTCTATAATGATAAAAATGGAATGTGATGAGCCGTTTTCGATTAATTTCTTTATCTTTTCTTTACCGCTAAAATCCATATGAGAAATTGCTTCATCAAACATGATGATGGTTGCCCCTTTTAAAAGAGCTCTGGCAATAGCAATTCGTTGAATTTGGCCTCCTGATAAATTTTTACCGTTTTCCCCGACTAATGTCTTTTCTTTATCAGGCAATTTTTCTATCATATCATCTAAACCAGTCGCTCTCAGCACTTCCATATAAGTATTCGAATCAACGTTTTCTACACCATATTTAATATTGTTTTCAATTGTATCGTTGAATAAATAGATTTTTTGCGATACGATGCCAATGTTTTTCCGAAGCGATTTTTTATCGATGTCATGAATCGGTATTCCATTTATAAGAACTTGTCCTTTTTGCACATTATATAATCCCATTAATATTCTAAGTATTGTTGTTTTGCCGGTTCCATTTTTCCCCTTTATTAGAAGATTATCAGAAGGGGCTAGTGAAAAACTTACATTGTTCAAGATATAGGGCTGGTCTTCTTTATATCTGAAAGATACGCCTTTAAACTCAATGCTCTTAATATCATTTATTTTGACTTTATTCTGCTCCTCATCTTCTCCTATTTGCTCCATAAATATATGAAGCCTTTTCAGACTTACTAATGCCGGCTGGATTGTCAGAACAGTAGCCGATATATTTTGAATAGGCGAATACAGTCTAGGGAGATAGTTCATAAATACCATATATCCGCCTATTGTCATGTTGTTCAATATGACATCTTTCCCGCCCATAACGATTAATAAAACAGAAGACAGCGAACCAACCAAAACAATTAATTCCATACCAATTGAATAAAAGATTGATTGTTTAATATTGGCAGCCACTAGATCTTTAGCTGCTGAATGGATTTTTTCTGTTTCCTTATCCTCTACTGAGAGATTTTTAACTTCTTCGATCCCCTGTACGGACTGCTGTATTTTGTTGTTTAAAACGGCACTTTTTTCAGCAGTTTCAGTAGATATATGAAATATCGAAGACAAGAATTTGTTTGAAATTATATAATATACTGGCATTAACAGGCATAAAATGAATGTTAATTTGGAATTAATTGTTGTCAGAATAATAAAGGTAGCAACTAGTTCAAAAAAACTTAGCAAAATTTTAAAGGTGTTGGCAGAAAACAATCCCCCTATATGGTTTACCTCATTTAATCTTGATGTAATATATCCGCTGGGGTAAAAATGGAAAAACTCCATAGGTAGCTTCAGTAGCCGTGTTGATATATTTTGCCGAATATTCAATACGATATTTTGGCTTACTTTTGTAAAAACTACATTGGAAAAATAGTTGAGCATGCTCTTACTTACATATACGAATGCAAGTATTGCACTGAATATAAGAACATAGTGATAATCTTTTTTGGCTATTCCAAAATCAAAAATATTCTTAATGATTAATCCTGGAAGTACCGTAATCGCAGAAAGAACAACTAATAAAAGAAAAGCGATGGACAAGTTCTTTTTAAAATCTTTTAAATAGCTAAACAATAATTTTGCGCTGTTGCTCATATATATCCTCCTAGTTTCGTTAGTTGAGGTAATGGAACAATAAGTATCTGGATCTTTCTAAAGAAATGAATAGTACAAATTTTACATATCTCTTCGTTAAAATCCTTTTGAAAATCTGTTTCTTATTTTGATTGACATCTTTTGTATTTTTCATTTTAAATTATATAGGTCAAAGATTCCTATCGAAAGATGATAAAATGAACGATTATTATGTCCTTGTGATATTACTTATTGAAGCATTCATCACATTCATCATCTTTGTTTTTTATAAATAATTCTGGTGCTGCTTCACACTTGGACTCTACGATGAAGTTAATTTATAACTACAATCCTATAGCTGTGACCGATTGGGTTTATTATAATGATATATTTTTGATTATAGTAATTATTTAACTAAAAAAGTAGATATTGCTCATAAAGTAGTCGGCAATCAAAAGGGAAAAGTATGAAAAACGGCGCTTGTGCACTGCGGTCCGAAAAGTGGACAGTATAATTTCCATTAACGTGAAGGAATCAGCGTGATCAAGCTCTGGTTTCTTTCCTTTTCCCGCTTTTTTTCAGTATCCCAGAACCCCTTGGAACGGTCAAGGATAAGCATTGGACAGCCTCACGGAATCTGATGGAAGGTTCATATAAATTGATCCAGCAGGATTAAAAAAATAGGGCAACCGCAGCATCAATCCAGACGTTTTCTTTTATTGACAAGAGCTTGATTGTAAAATTATAATCAAAAATGATTTTCATTATCATTCATTAGGTGTCCGCGACCTATTTTAAATGGGTTGTTATCGACATTTGAAAATTGATTCGAGTTTGGAAGGCGATAGAGAGAAAGAGTGAATGGCGGGGAAGCGCTGAAGTCTGTACAATGTATATAGAGCTTCGATGAAAAGGGGGTAGTAAAGATGATTCGAAGGTTTTTCGCTTATTATAAACCATATAAAAGATTATTTTTGCTTGATTTTTCTTGTGCTGTATTAGCAGCCATTATTGAATTAATGTTTCCGCTTGCGGTGAATCAAGTGGTAGACGATCTATTGCCGAGCGGGAATTGGAGCCTAATATTATGGGCTTGTGTAGGACTGTTGTTCATTTATCTTTTGAATGCTTTGCTCAACTACGTTGTTACGTATTGGGGCCATAAATTAGGGATCAATATTGAGACAGATATGCGCAACGAATCGTTTCAGCACGTTCAAAAGCTTTCTTTTCGCTATTTTGATAACACAAAGACGGGACATTTAGTCTCACGCATGACGAACGATTTAATGGATATTGGAGAAATGGCTCATCATGGTCCAGAGGATTTGTTTATTGCCATCATGACGTTGCTTGGCACATTTGGGATTATGCTTGCGGTGAACCCCAAGCTGGCCGTGATGATTTTTATTCTCGTTCCGATTATTATGCTGTTGACGATTTATTTTGGGAAGCAAATGTCCGCGGCATTTTCGCAGCTATTTGGCGATATTGCAAACTTTAATGCACGTGTTGAAAACAATGTAAGCGGTATTCGTGTTGTGCAGTCCTTTACTAATGAAGAGCATGAAATTGCGAAATTTAAAGAAAGCAACGATCTCTTTCGTTGGACAAAACTGCGCTCTTATCGAATTATGGCCAATAACTCATCCATGAATTATGTTTTAACGAAAATTCTTTCCTTGTTTGTGCTGCTGGCAGGAGCGTGGTTTGTGATTGATGGGCAAATGACATATGGTGAATTTATCGCTTTCTTATTATTAGCCAACGTGTTGATCGGGCCCATTCAAAAAATTAACGCGGTCATTGAAACATATCCAAAGGGCATTGCCGGCTTTAAACGTTTTATCGAGTTTTTAGAGACAAAACCAGAAATTACGGACCACCCTCATGCGCTTCAGCTGTCACATGTCCATGGGGAAATTCGTTATGAGAATGTGTCGTTTTCCTATAAACATGATAAACGTGTGCTGGATCACTTAAATCTTCATATTCGTCCGGGAGAAACCATTGCATTGGTAGGGCCTTCAGGTTCGGGAAAATCGACGATTTGCCATCTCCTGCCGCGATTTTATGAGCGAGATCGTGGCCGCATCATGATTGATGGAATCGATATTCAGGATATTTCTTTAAAGTCTCTGCGTTCACATATCGGCATTGTGCAACAGGATGTCTATCTTTTTGATGGCACCATCCGCGATAATATTGCTTACGGCAAATTAGATGCAACAGAAGAAGAAATTTGGGAAGCCGCAAGAAAAGCGCAATTAGAAGATGTGATCTACAGTCAAGCGGATGGATTAGATACGTTGATCGGGGAGAGAGGAGTGAAGCTGTCAGGCGGGCAAAAACAAAGAATCGCGATCGCAAGGATGTTTTTAAAAAATCCGTCTATTCTTATTTTAGATGAGGCTACATCCGCTTTAGATACAGAAACCGAACAAGCTGTGCAAGAAGCGTTGGATCATTTGGCACAGGGAAGAACAACCATTGTGATTGCGCATCGGCTGGCGACTATTAAAAAGGCTGATCGGATTGCCGTGGTAGCGGATCAGCGGATTATTGAAGAAGGGAGCCATGATGAGCTCATGCGGCGGAAAGGAGCTTATTATCGTCTTTATATGGCACAATTTGGTGATAGAGCCTCAGCAGGCATCTAAGGGAGAAGTGCTGCAATGATAATAGACGCAGGTGGGGGAATTCATATCTAATGAGGAGCAAGGTGAAGAAAAGGCTGAAGGGAAAGACATTTACAAATTCCTTCAATTTTGAAATAATTGTAATTGAAAATCATTATTATTATCATAAGGAGGCATAAATGATCACCATGCAGCAGGAATACAAAGTAGCTCATACCATTAAAGAGCGTCGGTCGATTAAGGAGTTTAAAGAAGATCCCATTCCAAAAGAAGTGATATGTGAATTATTAAATACAGCTGTTTGGGCGCCTAATCATGGATTAAGAGAGCCATGGCGTTTTATACTGTTTGTGAATGAAGGAAAAGAAAAACTGATTGATGCGATTGCTCAAGAATCCAATAATGGAAAGAATATTGATCTATTAAGAGAAAAGCTGCAACCGATTCCAGCGCATTTATTAGTCGTCATGCAGGAAGATCCGCGTCAAAAGCAATGGGAGGAGGATTTAGCGGCAACAAGTGCCTTAATCCAAAATTTCCAACTGGCTGCATGGGAAAAAGGAATTGGCGTTATATGGAAAACAGGAGCCAATATTTATTCGCCATCTTTCCGCAAAAAAGTAGGAGTAGAGCTGGGAGAAAAAATTGTTGGGCTATTACATATTGGCTACCCTGCTTCGATCCCACAGGCCAGACCGCGGACAAAAGCGGAAGAAAAATTAACCGTCATTGAATCATAACGAGATATAGGAAAAAATCATGTGTGCTGGCGATGGATCTTATATAAAGTCGTTTAAAACATATTCATCGAGAAGTCTCCCGCCTCTAAGTTGAAGTGTAGGTGGGAGACTACCATTGGTAAGAAGCGCGTGGATGATCCGCTGGCCGAACAACGCCGTCCCTTGAAATGGAGATGAAAGCGGCGTGGTTCGGGCTTCTGTCACGCTGACGAAAAAGCGAGTGAACGAGATTCATGCGACCGTAGCTGTTTGCATATGCCGTTTGTTCGATCCTCCAGAAAAACGTTCGTATTTTGCCAGCTGATGAATGGTTCGGTTTCCGCTTCTATCGATAGATTGATCAGGCCTCTCTAATTCCTCCTCTAAGCAACAGACAAGACGAAACGCTTGTGACTTCATGCACAATCCCTCCTGTTCACTTTCTGGTCATCAAAAAAGAGAGGGAACGCATAGAATAAACATGAACAGGAGGTGAAAATTGCATGAAAAGAAAACCATCACCTAAGCCATTGTTGTATATTGCGCAGCCGGGCTTTCAAAGAATGAATGCTCCGATGCAAAAAGTTGTTATAAAAAAGGAAAAGGATGTTTCGGAAACACCATATAAAGAAAAGAAGGATGAGACAGAGCAACATGTTGAAGAGGTAAAAGATGAAGTCAAAGATGTAGAAGAAGTGGAAGAAAAGTATGAGATGGTGGTTGAAGAAGCTGAGGATGCTACACAAACTGAAGCAGAGACGGAAGAGGAGAAAGCGGTGACGGAGCAAGAAGAAGTGACGGAACAAGAGGAAGAGGCAGAGCAAGAAGAAGAAACATGGAGCGATACGGATATACGTGAGCATCGGAAACGATTTACGGAGATGACGGTTGCCGAGAAAATCGATTATTTAACGAACTTGCCATCTTATGTACCTAAAGCGCTATGTATCATTGAAACAGAATCAGAAAACATTCGAGGTGTGATTGTAGAGAGAGAAGATAACAGAGTGAAAATTAGAAGAAGCGGCGATTTACGGTTATTGGAATTTGCGCAAAATGAAATTTTGAATATTCAAATATTAAGCTTCTGAATAAAATATATTCTGCAGGGTAAAAAATTTTTTTGGCCATCTTCTTGTTTGCTTCTTTCTTTATTGTATGAAAATAGACTGCCTCGTTGTATTGGGCAGTCTATTTTTAGGAACTTGACAGAAAAAATGCTGGTAGAACCAGCAGCCATTTTCCTTTCTTAACCGTGGTGATGGTGTTTTTTTGTATCTCTCGCACGGCCTACTAAATCAGGAGGTAAGCATTGAATAGCAGTGAAGTTCTGCAAGTCGACTTCGATGCAATAATTCGTTTTTTCGAGACCGAAGAAATCTGGATCGCAAGGATCGCAGACACTAATGGTTTCGCCATCTCCATCAACCGGTCTTAATAAAGATAACGTTGCGCAGCAGTCTTTAATATTTTCAACACGGAAGAAAATCGTTTTAAAGCATGCCATATCGCCAGTAAAGCCGCCCACATTTCCGAAAATAGTGAAAGGATCTCCTTTTTTTGTATAGAGGATAAAAGGAACGGTATCTCTTCCTGGAGAAATAGCAGGGTTTAACAAGTTGCTGAAGCAGCTAGTCGGGCACTGTTCTTCAATGGCTTCTTGCGCATCAAAAATTTCTTCAACCGCTCTGCATACGCAATTATAATCTTTATGATGCTTATCGTGGCCCATTTAATTCAACTCCTTATAACTGGTTTTATTGACCTTCTGTCCCTAACAGAGTATGTGCGTTCATTTTATAGTGTGTGGGCATTTGTCTAAAAATTAGGGAAAATATTCAAGAAAGAAATGTGTTTATCATGGAAAAGATTTGCTTTTTATGTTATAGATTTGCCTAAGAATGTTGGATTTGAAATGACAGATGAAAAGAAAATCTCAAGAGCCAAATGATAAAACACTGATTCATAATCGATGATACAAAAGCAATCGTGCTGGGAGAGGAAAGGTACAAAGGCGAGGGCGAATACCCTCGCCTTGACAGATTTAGAGAATGTCGATTTGTACAACAAGCGCGACGAGAATTTGAATCAATACTTGGAGGGAGATAGCAACATCAGTATCTGTAGTAGTAACAACGACGTTTTTAGAATTTTCGATGATCAATTTTTGTTTGTTTGCTTGAGTAATCGTTGCTTTTTGTAGCAATTCTTGTGTGACTGCCTCAGCACGGATGCTGTCAGCGATTGTTAAGTTAATGACTAATGCGATCGCTACTTGAAGAACAACTTGTAGAGCGACAGCTACTTGTGTTTCTGTAGAAGAGATTTCGATGTCGCAAGAGTCCTTAACGATAATGGTTTCTGACGATAATTGCTCTGTGTCAGCTCTCTGAACCGCATCCTGCATCACTGTAGAATTGTTGTCGCTATCATCACAGACGTTAAATCTGTTGTTATAGTAATTATTCGGCTCAAACCGTTTTTCAATGGGATGACATGCGGAACCGTGAGCCTGCCACGAATATGGTCTGGCTTCCATAGTTATTTTCCTCCTTTTTCTTTTAATACTATTAAATGCGGAAAGGATTTTTTTGTATATGATACTTGCCCTAGGGGATTGACCCATTTATTGCGTACTTGTCACGATTTTTTTCTGTTTTTTAACATATCTCTTAGAGTGGTGTTTTTTGGGGGTTCAGGAGTTTTGCTGGCTTTCGCGATTTTTGGTTGGTTTTGCTTTTCGAGAAATTCATTTACTTGGTTTTGTAAATTTCCTACTAGTGCTTTCAGCTGCTGTTTTTCGTCATCTGAAAGCTGCCGTCTGTGCTCGCTGCTTACGTTGTGCTTATTAAATGCATCTAAAATAAACAGTTTGGCTAAGCTTGATGAGATTTGCTCCAGGTTTTTTTTGTTATCAGACAAATGGATTCTCCTCCTTTCAATGTGTCACAGTGTCGGTCCTCAGGGCCGTTTTTTCTTTTGAGATGAACTGTTTTTTCAATTGGAATGCGGCAAAATGGAATAGAAACGTGGTAAATATCCTCCTTTCCTGTATACATATAATGCAAATGTGCCGATTTTTGATTGGATAAACATACAAATGCCTGTGCCCATTTTTTCTATTTTGCTTCACTGGGGCCGGCCATTTAGGATTCGGCCGTGTGAAGATCGGTTATTGCTGCTTTATTCTTATAAAAATAGGACTATTCTTTGATGGCTGTTTTTGTTGTTTATGGACAGGAGATATAGATGGAACTTGGCATGTTGATGTATCGATAATTTCAGGGGAGATGAGGTTTTAGATGTTCACATTTGCATCTTTTCAGAGCTTGGATTGACTGTCGATTGTCCGATGTCCAAGAGCCGATGGCTTTGCAGGTTCATATTGGCGTGGGAAAGAAAGTCCACAGATTTGGCTTCGAACGCCCATTCTATAGAGAGGATTGATCCATTCCCAAGTTCGCAGTTGGCTGAACATAATTGATTCCTCCCTGCATATGATGATAAGGAAAGTGAGGGGAAAGGGATGCTGAACAGTATTTCATATATAGAACTGTTCGTTTTTTCGTTTGCTGTTTTTCGGCTGACTAGATTGTTGGTCTACGATCAAATAACGAGTTTTATTAGAAAACCTTTTTTAGAGGAAGTTGTAGAAACAAATGATGAAAATGTGACAGAAACATATGTGGTCATTAAAGGAAAAGGGATTCGTGCCTTTCTAGGAGAGCTTTTAAGCTGTTACTGGTGCACAGGAATTTGGTGTGCGGCAGGATTATTTTTGGGAGGGTGGCTTTTTCCGGCAGTTTTTGAACCGGTGATCATGATCCTGGCGATTGCGGGAATGGCTGGAGTGATCGAAGCCATTGTAGAAAAATTAGTAGAATAGTTGATTTTGTTAACCATTATCAAAGAGTGAACATAAGATTATATAGAAATAGCTTGGTATTTCGGCTTTTCAAACCATTTATTGGGCCGTCCGGCTGGACATGAGTGCTCCCTCCAAGCCTTCTTTGGGAATAGACGAACTGATTTTTTGAACAGCGAAGAGCTGAAATTTCAAGTTAAATTTATTTGTAGAAGGGGGAGAAAGGATGGCACGAGAAAAGCATAAGAAGTCTGCAGAACCGGCTGAAAAGAAAGAGAAAGAAAACAAAAAAAAGAGAAGAGGCTGTGGATGCGGAAGAAGACGAAAAAAAGAATAAACATAAAGGTTTTGTTAGTAGGGCTCCTTTTCCTGAAGAATATAAAACAGGAAAATGGAGCTTTTTTTCATATTAGAATTTCTCTCCCTTATTAAAGAAGTAAGGCGCTGTCTAGCTTCAAACACCATCGGCTCGAGTCGCGTCGACTCACACTGGAAGGGTGCTTTGCGCTTTTTTTATTCATGATGTCGAGGATAGCCCATATCAATAAAGTAAATATGTTACAACAGACAAGCCGTTGAAGAGTCATTTTTGATAGATGTGGCTTTTAGCGTTGCCATCCAGTACAGATGATTTCACTCTATCAATCCAATAGGGTGTGTTGACATTTGATTTTCATCCTGAATAAGCAAGGAGTCTGTCATGTTGTTCAGCTTTTGGTCACGTTTTGACGTGACACGAGCCATTCGCCGATTTTCCTCCCATCATCGAATGAGCGATCTTTCTTTGGAGCGGCTATTATTGGATCGCCGCATCATCTCTATACGGATTGTCGGAATTTGTCCTGTACTCGATTGAGTATGGATATTTGTTTCGACTGTGAGCTGAAAAAATAGTTAATAGTTGATACAAGAGCCATTACAATCGCACACAACAATGATGATGGGAAAAAATAGAATATAATAACTTGCTTGAAAGGAGGAAAAGCAGAATGGCGAAAAAACTCGTTTTAGCGAATTTAGGGAGCTTCACAGATACACAGGTTCAACTGTTAAGACAGTTTAAAAATTTATTAGCGGCTTTGCCAGACAGTCAAAATATTTCTTTGAATTTGAATCCGACAGCTCAGCAGGACGTAAGTGCGCAGCAGGTTGGAGAAGATCTCGGTTTAACGATTACTTTAACAACACCTCTAGGAACCATCTCGTTTTCAATTGGTTTGGATTTACCGATTGAAGACTTGTTGAATACGATTTTAAATGTTGTGACAGCGATCATTTGTGCAATAGACCCAGATTTAAACATATGTTCCTAAATCTATGTTGAAATAGCATATTTTTTGAAATCTATTCTCTTTACCTACAGCATTTTCAATCAAAATGAGTATAGTATAGAGAAATCTAATAATAGGGGGAAAATAAATTATGAAGCTTAACCTTGGCGGGCTAGGAAATTCTGCGCAAGCAGCCGAGCTCATTAACCGAATTAACGAGGCTGTCAAGTCATTGGGAAATGGGAAGCTTACGACTAATAATACAGCGAGCACAGCGGCTCCATCAACAGCTCAAGCTAGCACACAGCAAGTAAGCGCACAACAAGTAATTGATCCAGACTTTGGATTGAGCATTTCGCTTACCACTCCGCTTGGTACGATTAGTTTTTCTTTTGATTTAGATCTTCCAGAAGTTGATCTAACAGAGATATTGAATATTTTACTAAGTGTCATTGAAGCAGTGCTCTGCGCCTTGTTCCCAACTTTAGATATTTGTACTCCTTAATTTAGCATCTCTTCATTAAGGGCTATATCTATATAGATGTAGCTCAACCTTCTTCGTAATTTATATTGGATATGGAGTTCAGATTGTTTTTCAATGGTGAGATGGCCGAACAACGAATCGCTTCACAAAACCATCAATGCGGCTGAAAGCGGTACAGTTCGGATCTTTGTCACGTGAATGAGCGACAGGGGAAGGTTAGTGAACTTGCCTTCGGCCGTTCATGTTTCAGAGATCCGTTATTCCATCTTTCAATTGCATTTGTATCGTAATCGATTGTGCAATGTAAAGAAAGCCATGTAAGATCATTCTGAGCGAAGCGAGGAATGAACGAGAGCATGGCTTTCTTTTGCGAAAAAAGCAGTAGAGAAGGGAGAAGCAATGATGCATCAATTATTTGATTTAACAAATAAAACAGCCATTGTTACAGGCGGAGGTACCGGGTTAGGAAAGCAAATTGCTATTGGGCTGGCAGAAGCAGGGGCGAATGTAGTGATTTGTTCACGCAAGCTGGAAAAGTGCGAGGAAGCATGCGAAGAAATTCGACAATTAGGAGCACCATCCATGGCTCTTGCCTGTGACGTGACTCAAGCGGATGATATCAAGCGGGTTTTACAGCAAACAAAGGAAAGGTTTGGAGCGCTTGATATTCTTGTCAACAATAGCGGAACATCATGGATGGCTCCCTTTTTCGATGTTCCTGAAGACAAATGGAAGAAAGTGATGGAGGTTAATGTCAAAGGGATGTTTTTATTTTCGCAAGCGGCTGGAAAAATGATGGCTGAGCAGCAGTCAGGGAAAATTATCAATATTGCTTCCATAGCCGGCATGTACGGACAGCAAGCAACATTGATGGATGCATGGCCCTATTCGACAAGTAAAGGTGCTGTGATTGCGCTGACAAAAGATTTAGCGGCCAAGCTAGCTCCTTTTCATGTACAGGTCAATGCGATTGCCCCAGGTTTTTTTCCTACAAAACTAACGTCTGCATTACAGCATGTCCGTGATGATCTTTTGGCAAAAACACCATCGGGGAGATTGGGGAATGCAGAGGATTTAAAGGGAGCTGCGATCTATCTTGCATCTAAAGCATCGGATTACGTGACAGGCCATATTCTTGTAGTGGACGGTGGAATGAGTGCGACCATATAACATAGAGGTTCAAATCAATAAAAATCTTTTCAAAGCTCGCAATTTAGATGCCATATATAAACAATTAAAAACAAAAAGCTTTCAGCTTGAAAACAAGGGAAATGCATCTATTCAGCAATTGTTGAATCATGAAGCATGGGTTCGGTTATTCGCTGTTTTAGAGCCGCTTATTTCTCGGCAAGTAGGGAAAATAAAAGCCCATCAGGAATTGCTATCCAATGTATTGAATCTTCCTTTAAAAAGCGATATGGCGAATATTGCCCAACTTGTCGTGGATACACAAGAAAAAATTGATGCCCTTGAAGAGCAGCTTTGGCCGCTATCTGATGTACGGCAACAAACCATACTTAATGAGAAAATCAACAAAATAGAAGCAGAATTAGGGGATATTCGAGAAATGCTGGCGAAGGTTGTTCACTCTTTGAATGAAGGGAAAGATATGAAAAATGGAGCAGAATGAATTAGTAGGGCATGTCCACAAAGAAATCAGCCGCTGGCGCAATATATGGACGGTACGATCAGATGCGGAGCGTGCAAATGAAACAAAACGAATTTCGATTTGGAAAAAAAACAAAGCTGTGCTATGGTATTATCCTTCTCCAGATAAAAAGTATGATATTCCGGTGTTTCATGTCTATTCGCTCGTGAATCGCGCCTCCATTTTGGACTTGGCCCCGGGCACAAGCTTAATTGAGGGATTTGGATCGAGAGGATATGACGTTTATTTGCTAGATTGGGGAGCTCCTGCTTATGAGGACAAAGATATCACGCTAGAAAACTATATTGTTTCATATCTTCAGCAGGCAGTGAAACGGGCAATCAGGCATTCGGGAGCCGCTGAAATTTCATTAATCGGCTACTGCTTAGGAGGGACAATGGCCGCGATTTATGCTGCCATTGCGGAGGAACCGATTCGAAATTTAATTTTCATTGCTACACCGGTGGATATGAAAAATCTCCCCATTATGAATAAATGGGTGGAGGCGCTTCGAAGCGGAACGATTCAGCCTGCTTCATTTTTTCGCGAGATCGGCATCGTACCAAGGGAATTCATTAAGGCAGGAGTTCGATTATGCACAGTTCCTCTTTACTTTAGCCACTATTTCTCTCTTTTGCAGCGCGCCCATGATGAAGCCTATGTGAGGAAATGGAAGCTTTTCAACGATTGGACGAACGATCATATTCCTTTTTCGAGTGCCGCTTTTCTTGATTTAATGGATTTGGTTGCTCAAAATAAAATAATCAATGGCCTCCTTCGAATAAAGGGAAAGTCTGTTCAATTGGAAAATATCACGGCCAATTTGTTGGTTGTGTGCACAAATGGAGATCGCTTAATTCCAGCTGAATTATCTTATCCGATCATCGAAAAAGCTTCAAGCCATGATAAAACATATCAACAAGTGGAAGGAGGACACGTATCGTTTGCGTTACAAGGAGGAATGCCGGAATTTTGGGATGAATGGCTAAAGCAGCGCTCGTCCTTATAGCTTCTCCCTTTTATCATCTGTTTTGTTCCCTGTTCCATTATGGATAGGGACTATTTTTTTATGTTTTTACTGGCAGGCCTTCTAACAAAGCCTAGCTGTTTTTTTACTTTAACCTATATGGACCGGAATGAACCTCTCCTCCCGTTCCTTCGTGTAGAGGAGGAGACTTCTCGGTGGGGGGTGTGAAAAAAATCGTCATCAATGAAAAAGCTTCGTCGGACGGAAAGAATAACGGAAACAGGTGCGGATAATTCCAATGGTGGACGACCGGACAACGCCGCTTTACAGAATGGTGAATAGGTCTGAAAGCGGCGTTGTTTCAATCTTTGTCACGTATCCGCAGCTGTAGATTGTAGATTTTGATTTGATAGATGAGTATGGAAAGTATGATGCCGTCCATTCATGTGATGAAGCGACAGTTGAAGATCTTTCATCCCTTCCGTCTTTTTTACTATTAAGCTGAATCTGTATAGATGTTTATGACAAAAACTCCATCACCGTCGGAAGGAGGAAAAGCGGCCATTCACTCATCATAGATGAAGGGACTATTTTTGGATAGGTGGAAAGGCAGATATGATCATATTGAATGATTTTGCAGAGCGGAATGCACCGTCTCTACATATATATGAATAACAGTTTCCCTATTCAGAGCGCTGGAGCTTGTCTGTTTATGTGATAAAGAAAGAACATTGGAGGGATGATAGTGGCGGAAGATATTCATGTGTTGCTTTTAGATTATACATCGCCGATTTCATTATCGAAGGCGCTTATTTCTTTACAGCTTCTTCACTCGCGGATCAAACATATTACCATAATAAATAAAGGGGATTTAGTTCCTTCGCTTCATATTCCCGCCTTGCCGCAACCGGTCACATACCAAAAGATCATCGAGGAAAATTTAGGGAAAACAATCCAACAGCTTGTTAGAGCAAGAGGGTGCGAATATACATTATTTCTGTACGATCATGATTATTTAACAGAAAAAATTCAACACGTATTATTGCAATTAGAGAAAGACAATATGATGATGGTCGATTCGTATCGTGTCCGCGATTTAACGATACAGCGTCCTTTTTTAGTAAAAACGCGTCTTTTGCAGCAATCCTCTTCTTTAGTGGAGCGCCAAGTCCCGTTCAAGGAAGCGGTATTGCCTTGCTGGTTCAGTCGTTTAAACGCAGTCAATACGATCATGATTTCGGAGGGGGCGGTCAAGCAAACAAGAAGCGTTGCGAATCATACTAGCTTTTATAAACAAGAGATGATCCAGAAATACTTTAGCCGTCCTATAAATCTCACAGAATCCCCTTCAATTTCCATTATGTTGGCGAATTACAATATGGAACAATATATTGACATCGCTCTTGCCTCTTGTTTTTATCAAACGGTACAACCTGATCAAATATTGGTGATTGACGATGGCTCAAGGGATCGCTCCTATGAAAAAATCCAAAAGTGGAACGGGGTAATCCCTCTCGAAAGCTTCCAGCAAATAAATAGCGGGAAAGCGCGTGCTTTCAATCAATTATTGCCGCAAATCAAGTCGGATTTTGTGTTGGAGCTGGATGCCGATGATTGGCTGGATCCTGATGCAATAGCTGTTTTAAAACAGCATTTGGCCCATCTTTCCGAGGAAGTTTCTGTTCTTTATGGGAATTTGAGATTTTGGAAGCAACAAAACAATGGGGATGTTATATTTAAAGGAATTCGAAAAGGGAAGCCTGTTCACAATCAGCAGGATTTAATAGAATATCCTTTTCCGCTGGGACCGCGTATCTATAGAACGTCGGCTTTAAAAGAAAATGGCGGCTTCCCTGTAAAAGATTTTCAGGATGGCCGCCTGTACGAGGATGTACTAGTGTTAAATGATTTATTAAAAAAGGGACGTCTTCATTATGAAAATTTTACTATATATAATGTTCGTAGGCATCATGCAAGCATTACGAAAAAAAATCACTCCAAATGGAGCGAATTCATCAAATATCTTGATTAAGAAGCGATCGGGAAGCGGATAAAGTTAATGTCAGCAATTAAAATAAAATGTGTGACATTGCTGTATCCAGTAAATTCTACCACTACAATCGAGTTATCTTTTAAGCCTCCTAAAATCCCGGATACAAATAAATCATTCGTTTCAAGCTCTACCAATTGACCAACACGCTTTGCAAGTTCTTCTCTAAATGTGGGACTAAACATAGAAGTGGTTCCCTCCTTTAAATTTCATTAACTTCTTCAATTTTGTCCAGGGGAATCAAAACTAATGAACCATCAAACTCTACCATTACGATATAATCCTCCTGAATCGCAATCAGTGTGCCACTAATCACTTCACTTGGAGTTGTAACGGCAATTTCCTTATAAAGATATTGCTCGAGCCCGCCAGGAGTTGGAGGACTAGGACATGGGAGATGAATAGAAAAATCAAGATCGATACCTAGCAGGTCAATCATAAAGGAGAAATCGATCCCGCAGTTAGCGGAGTCCGTCGGCGTTAATCGTTGTGTAAGAGCAACGAGCTGTTTTTTTAATTTTTCTGTTTGTGGATTAGTTGCCAATGTAACCATCCTTTCATTCATTGATGTTTGATACTTTGATAGTATATGTATCAACGGATTCTCTTGGATAAGCGATTTCACTAGGAATTGCATATTTGATGCAATTAACTATATAGATTTGGAGCGAAAAATCGACAGCGACGGAAAGTGTTTCAGTGTGGAGAAAGAATAACAGAAAATGGTTTGTGAATGTTGGATATTCACTAGTATTTATTTTTATATAGAGGCAATTGGATACATCAACTTTATTCCAAAGTGAGCAGGTGATAAGCCATTTCGCTAGTCGGGCGACTAAACAACATCGTTTGCTGACAAAGGGATTGGTCAGCCGTCGGTGTTGTTCCACCTTTCGTCACACGGACGCGAAGAGAGTTTCATCTTCAAGGGATGTTGTAGCTTATCGTTTGCTAGCGAAACCATTTTTTCTCGTACTTTTTCCGCTATATTTCATAGTATGTATAGAGAGGCAACTTGACATATCGACATTTTCGCTTCTTCGCTGAAGCGATTGTTGGCTTTCGGCAGTTGAGTGGTCAAACAATGTCGTTCCCAGGTCTGAAAGACACTTCATTGTTCGATCTTCCATCGTGATGGAAGCAAGTCACCGTCTTGTCTCCAACTGTCGAAAAAATCAAGTCGCTTCTTTCCAATCTGCTATAAATCCATCTTTAAAATTGTATATAGAGGAAAAATGGTGATGGAGGGATCATGATGAACATGATTATTTTTCCCCCGACGATTGATTGGTCATGGATGAGGCAACGGCCGCAACAATTGGCCAAGCAGCTGGCTAAAAGAGGATATACCGTTTTTTATTGCAATCAATCAACGCAAAAGAAGCCTGTAGAAGAAATGATGCCAAGATTATATGTTGTTCATCATTTTAGCAAATGGGTGAGAGAAGAGTATCCAAGACTGAAACAGACGGAAGGAAATGTAATTGGCCTATGGTGTACGTGGCCGAAATTAACACCTTATATAAAAAAAATGAAACCGGATTGGGTGATCTATGATTGCGTAGATGAAATGGAAAGATGGCAGCGTTACGAGCCGGAAATGGTAAAGCGATCAAATGCCATTATTTGCACGTCACAGCCTCTGTTTGAGCGGCTGCGAAAGGACTATCCCTTCAAGCGTATTGAGATTGTGCGAAATGGCTACGATCCCGATTTATCACTTCATCTAGAACATGCATCGTCCATCCTTCCACGTGATTTACCAAAAAATAATAGACCGCTAGTAGGTTATGTGGGGGCATGGGCACCGTGGATTGACGAAGAGCTTGTGCGGCGACTGCTGCGGGAGAAAATTGATTTGGTTGTCATTGGAGCCGAATTTGGTTTGAATTATTGTTCATATGGGAAATCGAACATGCATTTTCTAGGGCATAAAACGCATGAGCAGCTTGCGAACTATCTTCCTTTTTTTCATGTTTGTATCATCCCTTTCCAAAAGAATAAACTTACAGCCGCTGTTAATCCTGTAAAGGCATATGAATATTTAGCCGCTGGAAAGCCCGTCGTTTCAACTGATCTCCCCGAATGCAGACAGATGTATCCCTATGTAGAGATCGGACATTCTCATGATGAGTTTGTTTCCAAGGTACTTCACTATATCCATCATGCAGGAGATGCGTCTGACCGCATCCGCTATGCTTTACAGCACACTTGGGATCACCGCGGTGAGCAAATCGAAGCGATTATTAAAGAATTTACACATTTCAAGAGATAATATAACGACGAAAGATGTATTCTATCATCAAACAGATTGACGCTTTCGACATCATTTCTCATATTTGGAACTGGCACCATATCATTTATATAGAGAGGCAATTTGACATGTTAACATATTCACCTCTTTGAATAAACGACTGTTGGATGACCGAAGAACACCGCTTCCGGATCAATACATTTGTCTGGAAGGCGGTTCGTTGTTTGGTCATCTGTCATGCACATTGGTATGACGAAGGCAAGGCGAAAAAATCAAAGGCTGCTTTTGAATAGGCCATCTATTTCATCTTCTCGTTCAATCCCGATCATTCACAAATGGATCCAATGTCGAAATCTTTGATCGCTTATATAGAGGTTTTCAGTCTTGTTGCGAAAGTATGAAAATGCGCAGAGCGATATGCTCCAAGGATATTCTAGGTTTTCTGCCGTTCCGAAAATAGGAAAGAGCAATATAAATATAATCATAAACGTTGGCCATCTATTTTTATTAATGGAACGAACAAAGAAGTTTGTTTCTATGAAAATATGAAACAGAAACAATAATCATGCACTATGTGTGTGTTGCAAAATCCAATGGGTTGCTTAGCCTTTTGCTTTTATCGCTATCCGTTTTAGTAGGCGGAAAGAATAAACAAGAAGAGCTTATGGATGTCGAACCATTTACTTGTACTTACAAAAAGAAAAGGGTGATGTTATATGAAAGTATTAATCCATGGCTTTTATGGAGCTGGAAATGCCGGAGACGACGCTATTCTTCATTCTATTATCCGGACGCTTAAACAAGTCGATCATCGAATAGAAATTGTAGTGATTGCTTGGTCCAAAAACATAAAAGCGTATTATGGAGATGAAAAAATTGATTATATTTTCGGCTTAGATTTTAAGCGGATTACCCAAGTTTTAAAAGAAAGCGTACTATTGATTGTCGGGGGCGGAGGATTGTTTCAAGATTATAACACTTTTGCACCAGAAAATTTATTCATCGATCAAAAAGGAGCATTAAATTATTACTCAGCTCCCATTATTTTAGCGAAAATGCTAAATGTCAAAACCATGCTATATGCTGTTGGGATCGGTCCGCTAGCGAGCGAGGAATCGAAGCGGGCTATGAAGTGGATCGGCGAAATGGTCGACAGCATTACAGTAAGAGATGCTGCTTCAGCGCAGCTATTAACCTCGTTAGGTATCTCCAAGCAACAACTGTCTGCCGACCCAGTGATCACATTACCTGCTGCTGCTCAAACCAACTTCTCACTAAACAAAAAAACGTCGTTGCATAAATATATTGGATTGAATTTGCGCAATTGGTCATATGACCGCAAAAGCGCAAAGAAGGCGGAGCATCAGCTTATTTCTGTACTCAATCAGCTGTCTGAGAAATATTTGGTTACTTTTGTGATTATGTCTTTTAACAAACTACCATCAGAATTAGAAAAAGCGCGCCAGCTTGCTAAACGTCTTAAAGGAGATTCACTGATTTTGCCATATGATTGTTCTCCGGAGGAATATAAATCGATGTGTAGAGAGCTGGATTTAATGATTGCGATGCGGCTTCATGCCAGTATTTTTGCTTTGAGCGAAGGAGTGCCAAGCATCGGGTTATCCTATGATGACAAAGTAAGCGGTCTTTATCAAGAACTCGATTTAAAGCCATATTGCTTTCCTATTGAAAAGATCGATATATCCTCTCTCCGCATGATCATCGAGGACTGTCTGACCAACCCTCAAAATCATCGCCGGTTGATTCAAGATAACGTTACCGCTTTGCAAGAAAGAGAACGGATCAATCAAACCGTTCTTATGAAAATGCTTGGGGGGATGTAAGGATGGACAGCAGCCCGTTAAAAATCGTATTTATTGGCAGGTATACAGAGGGAGAAACAGGAATTGTCCGCAGCATTCAAATGGGGTTGCTTGAAAATGGCTATCAAGTGCATGAGATCAATTTAAAGCTAAGACCCCATCTCATTTATAATCCTTATCGTCGTTTTGGCGGCCATGGACCTGTGTATGTGAAATGGCCAGCTATTAAGGAAGAGGTGGCCCGCTTTCAACCAGATATCATTCTGTTTTGTGCCGGAGGATTGACATTTCAGCCGGAGGTTCTAGAAGAAGTCAAAAAATATTGCACGGTCATTGGAATAACATTAAGCGATCCGGATGTGTATCCGACTGTCAGGCAGTTCGTTGGAAAATTTGATTACCACACAACGAATTCAGTTTTATCCTATAAGCAATATAAGAAAGCAGGGATAACGAATACTTTTTATATGCCGTTTGGGATCGACTCGCGCTTTTTTATTCCACGAGAGCCTGTTGCCAAGTACCAATCAGATGTTTCAATCATTGGCCATTATCGGCCCAATCGATTAGAAATTGCCCAATCGCTTCAAGATATTTTTCAAGCAAAAATTTTTGGAAGAGGATGGCCTTTGAAATCGGAAGGTCCTGTATATGGCGAGGAATGGTTTCAAGCGATGCATTCGGCGAAAATGGTCGTCAATTTTCCAAAAACAGGTGCAGGGTATACGAATGTGAAAGTTGGTGTCTTTGAAGCGGTGGCTACGGGAAGGTTGTTATTTACAGAGTATTTCGATGAAATGCGTCAGTTTTTTGAATATGATAAAGAAATTGTCGGATATAAAAATAAAGAGGATTTAATTGGAAAAATTCGTTACTATTTAGATCACCCTGACGAGGCTGAAGCGATTGCCCGTGCCGGACAAGAACGATGTGCTAAATGCCATACATGGAAGCAGCGTCTCCATACATTTTTCAGTGAGATCACATTAAAGACACCAGAAAAATCGTGGAGTGACTTACTCCAATCATAATCATAGACAGAACTAACACCAGCAGGGGGTCCCTGCTGATTTTATTGAACGCCGGCCATATCATCTTGTAAAACCGAGTCATGGTCCGCTGTTTTGTGTCATAAGGGCGATGTCCCTACTTTCGGCCGCTGATGGGGCAGGAGAGCAATACAGACAGTTGATGCGGCAGCTCTTTAATGGAAAATAGAAGAGCTGCTAGAAAGCATCAAGGATATGGGAACGACGATGGAGAGTAAAGCCGTCAGCTTCTACAAACCTTATTTTCCTGCGCTTGCTTCTTGCCGCGCCGTATGAGAATGATAGAAAAATACACGGTAGTTGCATGTGCAAACGATGATGGAGGCGATAGCAGCGACAACCATAAGGGTAAAGACGATAAAAATTTGATATTTGACTGCAGCGATTGGTTCAGCCCCGGCTAAAATCATCCCTGTCATTGTGCCGGGAATTTGAACAAGCCCCATTGTTTTTAACGTGTCAACCGTCGGGATCATGGCGATTTTTATAGCGTTCCGTTTCATTTCCTTCTCATCTGTATTTTCTGATTTTTTCATCGTTTCTAGAACTACGCTAGCAGCCACCATGGCTGTTCCCGAAAACATTCCGCCGACCGGGATGATGTATTGAGCTTGGAAAGGAATGACGCCAACTATAAGCCATAAGCAAATAGAAAAGCCGACAGATGCAGAGATTCCCAACAATACAAAAGCAAATGTGCGTCTATATTCTATCCCTCTTTTAGAAACATTCAGCGAAGCAGCAATAATCATAGCCGATACATAACCTATGATGACATACCAGTGTTTAAAGGAGAAAATATAGGAAATAAAATACCCGAGCAGCAGGAGTTGAACGAATCCTCTTAACGAGGACCAAAGGATATCCTTTTCTAAGTTTAATGATTGTTTGTATGAAACAATGATAGGGATAAAAACGAAAAATAAAATGGCTAAAAGAGCCGTATTGTGAACATCTCGCAACGTAAAGCATCCTTTCTTCCTTAGTTGAGAATAGTTATCATTTATCTATTAGTATAAAGGAAAAACTTGTTTATTGTCCAATGTTAATCAGATCAAGGTGATCTTCAGGGGGAGATCGTTTTTGCTGAGAATGACCTTTTCATGCGGAAGAAAAAAATGGTCTGTGTTAGTTTGTTCACACGGAGATAGGATACGTGAATGTGGCAAAAGGAGCAGAAGCATACAAAGCTGTGCTTCATGGAGATACCGTAGATGATGCTGAAGCGTTCAAAAAGATGCTTTCCATCATGATTCGTGGAATCGTTGCTTAAGCCAAAGCAGAGGGTTGCCTATTATGACGTGGATAAAACGTAACTTTTTACCATGTGTGTTATGATGCATAGAGATTTAGATTGACAAACTGGCGGGTATTTAGATAGATTAACAGCTTGATATATCAATATTTGTCCTCAAGTAAGCGGCGGTTGGAGACAAGTCACGCACTTGCTTTCGAGCGTTGCCAACATGGGATTCTGCTTATTGGATGATTCTATATCATTCGCAAATGGATTGAATGCTGAAATCATTCATCGTTTATATAGATAGCTCCCTATACTCTAAGCGGAAGTTTTTATTTGCTCAAAATGGGACATTCGCCCACGCTCTCCGCACTTGCCTGACATATGTATGAAGTGTGGGAATTTATGAAAGATGAGGAGGAAAATCAACATGAATGATTTTATTGGTCAAGACACGAGAGTTTGGGGACGTCCTTGGGGATGGGGAGTTCGTCCATGGGGATTTTTTGGTCCACGTCCATTTTTCGGTGGCGGTCCCTTTTTTGGAGGTTTTTTAGGAGGATTATTAGGCAGCGCATTGGTTCCTCCGTTTTATGGCGGATCTCCATTTTTCGGATACCCTTATTACTATTAAAAATAGGAAAGGGTGAATCAAGCGCTAATATGGACTGATGAGAGGAGAACCGTAATGATTCGGGCAAACCCTTATGAAACGAGATGGTTTTTCGGTGGCCCATTTTTAGGAGGACTGTTAGGAGGATTAGTCGGGAGCGCGTTAATTCCACCGCTTTTTTATGGATACCCAAGACCATATGGCCCGTTTCCTCCGTATGGTCCATATCCTTATGGAGGATATTGGTATTAATGAGTGTTTCCCCCGTACGTTTTATACGGGGGAAACATTTATTGAACATTTGGTTGATATGGAAATTGATTCGTATATCCTTGGAATTGCTGATAAGATTGTTGCAGCTTTTGCTGATCTGCCGCTTCAAGCTTATACCATCCTTTTTTAAACATAAGATTATACAGTTCACGCTGGCAATTTTGCGTTTCAGTAAAAATATGAAGCATATCCTGATATAATTGTTGGTGGCTTGCTTCGTGTAAAAATGTAGTATAGGAAGAGGTCATATACTTTTCAGTGGCTAATAAATCATTTAAAAAGTCGCGGTCGTTCATTTGTGGTGTTTTAGCCACTTGTGTTTCTGGATTTTGAATAGATGCTTGGTTCATTTATTTTCCCTCCTTATTGAAAAGATGATGTAATGGATGGATTTGGTTGCTGTTTCAAGTGTTGTAAAATTTGCTCATAATGACGTTGATGCATTTGTCCAGCTCTTTCGATAGCAGCTGCGACTTCTGGATCTTGGCACTGCGATGCAAAAAAGTGCGCTTTTTTCATAGCGAGCAAGTTCCAAGACATCATATCTGTGAAATACATGGCATCTTTTGATGAAATCATTTGCGGCGGCTGAGGCATAGCAGCCTGCTGTTGGATGGGTTGCTGTTGCATAAGGTTCCACTCCTTTTATAAATATGGTATCAATGACTCGGTTGTAGATTATCCGGTTTGTGGAATAATATACATAAAGGCGAATTTTGTCGAAAAAAGATATTCAATTATAAAAAAACATGCTAAAATCATCGTAGATAGTACATGAAGGCGTTTACGGAAATAAGGAGGTAGTAAGATGGAGCAATTGATGCGTGACTTTTTTTTGTTTTTATCAAAAAATAAAACATTGACAAAATTGGCGAAAAAATACGGGTTGCGCTTCGGGGCTTCTCGCTTTGTAGCTGGAGAAACGATTGAACGTGCTGTAGAAGTGATTAAAGATTTAAATAAAAAAGGGCTTGCAGTAACGATCGATTATTTAGGAGAGTTTGTTGATAACGCAAAAGAAGCGAATGAAATGGCTGACAATTCTATTGAAGCCATTCGCGCAATTGGAAGAGAGAAGTTGAACTCCCAGCTATCCTTAAAAATGACATCAATGGGACTAGACATTTCTGATGAGCTTGTGATGCAAAATATGCGCCGGATTCTAGATGCGGCAAAAGAAAACGGCGTATTTGTTACCATTGATATGGAGGACTATTCACGTTGCCAAAAAACATTGGATATTTTTAAGCAGTTGAAAAAAGAATATGATAATGTGGGTACGGTATTGCAAGCGTATTTATATCGTACGGAATCCGATATTGAAGATTTAAAAGATTACCATCCGAATTTGCGCCTTGTTAAAGGAGCGTACAAGGAATCGCAGGAAGTAGCGTTTCCTGAGAAAAAAGATGTTGATGATAATTTCAAAAAAATTATTAAAATGCATCTGCTGAATGGAAACTATACGGCGGTAGCGACTCATGATGATGCGATTATTGAATATACAAAGCAGCTAGTAAAGGAATATAACATTCCAAATGATCAATTTGAGTTTCAAATGCTGTACGGGATTCGCCCAGAACGACAAGAACAGCTTGTTCGCGAAGGATACACCATGCGTGTCTATGTACCGTATGGAACGGACTGGTACGGCTATTTTATGCGCCGTCTTGCTGAACGCCCAGCGAATGTAGCATTTGTTATCAAAGGAATATTGCGTAAATAGTAAAGGCACAAATATCCATGGTTTATTGTTTTATAAAAATCACAGCATGATATGGGTAAACACAAGCTTTTCTGCCCCTTCCCTTGAACAGAATGATAACGTTCGTTATTTGGGAAGGGCCGTACCTATCTCATGTGGTTAAGCTTTTAACAGTGAATGAAGAAAAAAATTCGCGATTTTGTTTCTTCGTTTGATTCCGCTTTTATTTTTCTGCTCTATCCAAAAGGGGCTGCCTATTATTAGAAGGCAGCCCCTTTATATCGTTCACTCGTGGTGCTAGATCCCATCGATTCGTTTATGGTCCTTACGCTATATCTACTGAATAAATGAATGGTGTCAATAAAACTTACGGTCGAAAGGCAAGTCGGTAACTTGCGGCCGTTACGCCAAAGCGCGACCGCCAGCCCAATCAACAGGCCGTTTTCAGACAAATCCGGTTGTCCGAAAGGGGGATGTTCGATCGCTCAACCATCGACTTCTCAAGTGGAAGTGAATGTTGAAGGATCAAGTTGTATGGATCATTGTTGCATGTATTGCCCAGCTATAGCAAGTATCGTTACTCTCCTTGCATGTTTGCTTTTTTATATTGCTGATTTTGACTTGTTTTTTTCCCGCTTCCATCCATCTCGACATTTGGTCCTGCGTTTCCTTTGACACTTGCGGCGCTGACGGCTGCTTTAGACGGGTTCTTCTGCATTTTTGCCATCCCTATCACCTCCGTTTTTAGCTTGGCTGAAAAAAATAATTTATACTCTAGACAAAAATTGTTAAGCATATATATTGCGAAAATTTAAAAGATACTTTATATTTAAATTATAAGAATAATAGTCAGCCAATATTTTTTTTGAGAAAAAATGAATGATTATTCATTCAATATATCGGAGGGGGAAGTTGCCATGGTCAAACGGATTAAACGGGCCGCGGTATTAGGCTCTGGAGTAATGGGCTCCGGCATTGCCGCACATTTAGCGAACGTCGGCATTCCAACCTTGCTTCTTGATATCGTGCCGCGTGAACGAACAAAGGAGGAGGAAGCAAGAGGTCTTACATTTGAACATACAGCTGTTCGTAACCGCTTGGCGAATCAGGCTCTGCAAAAGCTATTGAAGCAAAAACCGGCGCCGCTGATGGCGAAAGAAAAGCTGGCGCTCATCGAGACCGGAAATTTTGAAGATGACTTACACCGTCTGGCGGAGGCTGATTGGATTATTGAAGTAGTGGTGGAGAATTTAGACATAAAAAAACAGCTGTTTGCTAAAATCGACGCAGTCAGAAGAGAAGGGAGCATTGTAAGTTCCAATACGTCTGGTATTTCAGTGGAAGCCATGTCTGAAGGACGTTCGGAAGATTTTAAAAAGCATTTTTTAGGGACTCACTTTTTTAATCCGCCCCGCTATTTAAAACTTCTGGAAATCATTCCGACGAAAGCCACTGATCCAGAGGTTGTTGCCTTTATGAAGGAATTTGGCGAGGAAGTGCTTGGGAAAGGAGTCGTCATTGCTAAAGATACGCCTAATTTTATTGCTAATCGCATTGGAACGTATGGGCTGCTAGTAACAGTGCGAGAAATGATCAAAGGAGGCTACAGCGTTGGCGAGGTTGACTCGGTTACAGGGCCGTTAATCGGACGTCCGAAAAGCGCTACGTTTCGCACGCTGGATGTCGTTGGTTTAGATACATTTATTCATGTAGCGAACAATGTATTTGAAAAAGTGGACGGAGAGGAAAAAGAGGTTTTTCGCACTCCTGATTTTATGAAAGCAATGCTGGAAAAAGGATGGCTTGGCAGCAAAGCAGGACAAGGATTTTTCCTCAAAAAAGGAAAGGACATTTTAGAATTAAACTATGAAACCCTGGAATATGAACCAAGCAAAAAACTAAAAACACCAGCGGTCGAGATGAGCAAGCAGGCTAAAGGATTAAGCAATAAATTGAAAGCGCTTGTATATAGCGATGACCGTGCTGGAGAATTGCTTTGGAATATTTTAAGCCCGGTCCTTCTTTATTCGGCACAACTGCTAGGGGAAATTGCCGATGATATTGTCGCCATTGACCGGGCAATGAAATGGGGATTTGGATGGGAGTTTGGCCCGTTTGAAACATGGGATGCGATCGGTGTGGAAGCGTCTGTTCGCAAAATGCAAGAAGAAGGAAAGAACGTTCCTGATTGGGTTGCTCAAATGCTTGCTGCGGGGCATACATCCTTTTATAAGCGAGAAAACGGAAAAGTTTTAGTTTATGACAAGGGAGAATACAAGCCTGTTTCAGAGAATCCAAAAGTCATTCATCTTAAACGGTTAAAAGAAGAAAACAGGGTTATCAAAAAAAATAGCGGTGCCAGCTTGATTGATTTAGGGGATGATGTTGCGCTATTAGAGTTTCATTCACCAAATAATGCGATCGGCCTTGATATTGTCCAAATGATCAACGACTCGCTAGAGGAAGTCGATCGCAACTATAAAGGCCTTGTCATTGGAAACCAAGGGAAAAACTTCTGTGTTGGTGCCAATCTGGCTCTGATTTTAATGGAGGCCCAAGATGATAATTATTTTGAAATTGAGCTCGTTGTGAGACAGTTCCAGCAGGCGATGATGAATATTAAATATAGTCCAAAGCCAGTGGTTGCTGCTCCTTTTGCGATGACGCTTGGCGGCGGTACGGAAATTTGCTTGCCCGCAGCACGCATTCAGGCGGCAGGAGAAACGTATATGGGATTAGTTGAAGTTGGTGTTGGGTTGATTCCTGGCGGCGGTGGAAACAAGGAACTATATATTAAATATTTAAACAGCCTGCCGAATGGTGTGGACTTTGATTTGCAAAAAGTGGCGAATAAAGTGTTTGAAACGATTGCGACGGCCAAAGTATCTACATCGGCGTTGGAAGCTCGCGAGCTGAATTTTTTAAATCGACAAGACGGAATTACGATGAATGGTGACCATTTGCTTTATGATGCCAAACAGGCTGTAATTTCTCTATACGACAGCGGTTATCAGCCGCCTGTGCGCAAAAAGATTCCGGTCGTAGGCGAGTCTGGATACGCAGCATTGCTTTTAGTTGCTCAATCCATGCACCTTTCCGGTTATGCTACAGAGCATGATGTAAAGATTGCCAAAAAGCTTGCCTATGTCATTGCTGGAGGAAAAGTGCCGTACGGTACGGAGGTAGATGAACAATATTTATTAGATTTAGAGAGAGAAGCGTTTTTAAGTTTAGTAGGAGAAAGAAAATCGCAGGAGCGGATGCAGCATATGCTTGTAAAAGGAAAGCCGCTGCGCAACTAAATAACAAACATAGATATGCGGCCGTATCAAATGAGCACAGGGGGCTTTCTCTTAACAATAGCAAGGGGATGGATTGACTAGCTTATGATCCGCTGCTCTCATCGAAGTTGCGTGGAATATGGTTTGGATGCTGTAAGGCATTCATGCTCGTAAAATCTTAAATAAAGCCTATATAGAAACAGGGGGGAAGATTGTGAGAGAAGCAGTCATCGTAGCGGGAGCGCGTACTCCGGTCGGAAAGGCGAAAAAAGGGACGCTTGCTCATATGCGTCCAGATGATTTAGGCGCGCTTGTTGTGAAAGAAACATTAAAGAGAGCGGAAAATTATGATGGAGACATCGATGATTTGATTTTTGGCTGCGCCATGCCGGAGGCGGAGCAGGGGCTAAATATAGCCCGCAACATAGGGGCATTGGCAGGTCTCCCTTACACTGTTCCAGCCATTACGATCAATCGCTATTGCTCATCAGGGCTGCAGGCGATTGCTTATGCAGCGGAACGCATTATGCTTGGCCACTCTGACACGATTATCGCTGGCGGCGTTGAATCAATGAGTCTTGTCCCCATGCTGGGGCATGTTGTGAGGCCGAATGCAAAAATTGCTGAAAACATTCCAGAATACTATATGTCAATGGGACATACAGCAGAGCAAGTGGCTATGAAGTATGGAATCAGCCGCGAAGAACAGGATGCGTTTGCTGTAGGCAGCCATCAGCGGGCAGCCCAAGCGATCCGTGACGGGAAGTTTGTGGATGAAATTGTTCCGGTGAATGTCACGATCCGTACGGTTGAAAATAACCGACTTACGGAAAAACAGATCGTATTTGCTGAAGACGAAGGTGTTCGTCCGGAAACGAACAAAGAAATATTAGCAAAGCTGCGCCCGGCGTTTGCCGTTAATGGAACAGTCACTGCAGGAAATGCGTCGCAAACAAGCGATGGGGCAGCAGCGGTCATGGTGATGGATCGCGAAAAGGCAGAAGCGCTTGGCTTGAAGCCTCTTGGAAAATTCCGTTCATTCGCCGTAGCAGGCGTCCCTCCAGAAGTGATGGGAATCGGGCCGATTGCTGCTGTTCCAAAGGCGCTAAAGCTTGCTGGATTAGAGCTTTCCGATATCGGATTATTTGAGCTAAATGAGGCGTTCGCTTCACAAGCGATTCAAGTGATTCGCGAGCTCGGTCTAGATGAAGAAAAAGTCAATGTCAATGGCGGAGCGATTGCACTCGGGCATCCGCTCGGATGCACAGGGGCTAAATTAACGCTGACCTTGCTTCATGAGATGCGCCGCCGGCATGAGCAATTTGGTATTGTTACGATGTGCATCGGCGGCGGCATGGGAGCCGCTGGTGTATTTGAATTATTGGAGTAGGGCCGAGCAGATGATATGAAGATTGTTCACATAAAAAACAAGGGGGAGAAACGCAATGGCAAAAGCGATGGATAATGTGGTGAAAGGTGGCAGCTTCTTAATTGAAGAGGTAGACTGCGGACGCGTGTTTACTCCGGAAGATTTTACAGATGAGCATAAAATGATCGCCAAAACAACAGAGGAATTTGTGATCAATGAGGTGTTGCCTCAGTTAGAGCACTTAGAAAATCATGAGTTTGATCGTTCTGTTAAACTGCTAAAGAAAGCGGGAGAAATTGGACTTTTAAGCGCAGATGTTCCGGAAGAGTATGGAGGTTTGTCGCTTGATAAAATCAGCTCAGCATTAATTGCCGAAAAAATGGCGCGGGCCGGGGGGTTTTCGATTTCGCATGGCGCCCACGTAGGAATCGGCTCACTTCCTATTGTATTATTTGGAACAGAAGCGCAAAAACAAAAATATTTGCCGGCATTGGCCACAGGTGAAAAGATAGCGGCTTATGCTTTAACAGAGCCGGGCTCCGGTTCGGATGCTTTAGGGGCGAAAACGACAGCGAAGCTGAATGCAGAAGGCACTCACTATGTTTTGAATGGAGAGAAGCAATGGATTACCAATGCAGGGTTTGCGGATGTGTTTGTCGTTTATGCTAAAGTGGATGGCGAGCATTTCTCGGCTTTTATTGTAGAGCGTGATTTTCCTGGGGTGTCTACCGGAGCAGAAGAAAAGAAAATGGGAATTAAAAGCTCTTCCACTCGCACATTAATTTTACAAGATGCCCTTGTGCCGAAGGAAAATTTATTGGGGGAAATTGGAAAGGGGCATGTCATTGCTTTTAATATTTTAAATATTGGCCGTTATAAATTAGGTGTCGGAGCGGTTGGCGGCTCCAAACGGGCTCTAGAGGTGACGATTCAATATGCGAATCAGCGCCAGCAATTTAAAACGCCAATTTCCCAATTTTCATTAACACAAGAAAAATTTGCGACGATGGCATCAAAACTATACGCTGCGGAGAGCTCGGTATATCGCACAGTTGGATTATTTGAGGAGCGCATGAGCAAGCTGGATGCCGAACAAGCGAAAGAAGGAAAAGAAATTGCTAGATCTATTGCTGAATATGCCATTGAATGTTCATTGAATAAATTTTTTGCAACGGAAGTATTGGATTACATTGTGGATGAAGGGGTACAGATTCATGGCGGCTACGGTTTTATGCAGGAATATGAAATTGAACGGGCGTATCGCGACTCGCGCATTAACCGTATTTTTGAAGGAACGAATGAAATCAACCGCCTGTTAGTACCGGGAACGTATTTGCGGAAAGCGATGAAGGGAGAGCTTCCTCTTTTGCAAAAAGCGCAAAAGCTGCAAGAAGAGCTCATGATGCTAATGCCGGAAGAAGTAGGAGATGGATTGCTAGAGCAAGAAAAATATTTGGTACGGAACGCGAAAAAAATTGCTCTGTTGACAGCCGGCCTAGCCGTGCAGAAATTTGGGCCGAAACTAGAGAAAGAACAAGAAGTGCTAGTGAATATTGCCGACATTGTCAGCAATATTTATGCGATGGAATCAGCGCTTCTTCGCACAGAAAAGGCGATTCAAAAATTTGGAGCAGAGAAAAATAAACAAAAAATTTTATATACAGAAATTTTCTGCCAGGAAGCATTTAATGAAATCGAAGCACATGCAAAAGAAACGATTGTAGCGGTTGAGCAAGGAGATATGCTGCGAATGATGCTATCGGCATTGCGCAAGCTTACGCGCCATACGCTAATCAATGTCATTGCCAAAAAACGCGAAGCGGCGGCCGCGCTCATTGAAGCAGAACGTTATATTGTGTAATAATGAGAAGTACCAGACGAAGCGTCTGGTACTTTGTTTATAGAGGGTGATGAACGATCATGTTAACTTTTTACTGGTATCCGAAATGCAGCACTTGCCGAAAAGCGAAAAAATGGTTAGAGGAGCGCGGCATCGCAGTGAATGATGTACATATTGCCGAACATCCACCAACAAAAGATGAATTAAGAGAGCTTTATCAACAAAGCGGGCTTCCGCTCAAAAAGTTTTTTAACACAAGCGGCATGAGGTATCGGGAGCTAGGATTAAAAGATCGCATCAGCACAGCGACTGACGACGAGCTGCTTGAACTATTGGCATCGGATGGCATGCTGATTAAACGGCCGATTGCAACAGATGGGACGCATGTGGTAGTAGGATTTGATGAGCAAGCTTATGAAAAAATTTTTGGACAAGTATAACGAATACAGTCGAGTTTTTCAAAAAAATCAGTTATTATTAAAAAGAATACATTGCTGTTGGAGGGACATAAATCATGAACACACCAAAAGAATTGCGCTATTCTGAAGAACATGAATGGGTGCGTGTGGAAGATGGTAAAGTTCGAATTGGAATTACTGATTTTGCGCAATCCGAGTTAGGAGATATCGTATTTGTTGAGCTTCCAGAGGTAGGTGCGGAACTTACAGCAAACGAGCCGTTTGGCAGTGTTGAATCAGTGAAAACGGTTTCTGAGCTGTATGCCCCTATCAGTGGAAAAGTTGTTGAAATTAATGAAGAATTAAACGACAATCCTGAATTTGTCAATGAGTCTCCATATGAGAAGGCATGGATGATTGTTGTTGAGCCGACTGATTTAAGCGAAATCGATCGTTTATTGACGGCTGAACAATATGAGCAAATGATTAACCAAGAATAAGATCGATTCTAGCACGCCGTGGCTAATAATGCCGCGGCGTTATATCTTTTATATGAATAGTGAATGGTTAAAGCAAGCATGGATTTTTTCTCCGATCTCAAGGCTGTTTTATTTTTGGAGGCAGGAAGGTAGAAAACAAAGAGCGAATGGAATACAATATACATAACTTCTTTTCATTAGGTGATGATCATGATGGATAAAGAAAAAGTAATTATTGTCGAGGGGCGCTCCGACAAAAAGAAAATAGAGGGCATGATTAAAGATTCCGTTGAAATCATTTGCACAAACGGGACGATCAGCCGTGCCAAATTAGATGAGTGGATTGATCAGCTGTATGATAAAGAAGTGTTTATCTTAGTGGATTCGGATGAAGCGGGAGAACGATTGCGAAAGCAGCTGCGCCGTGAATTTCCTGAGGCGGAGCATTTATATATCGATCGCATGTATCGAGAGGTGGCCGCAGCACCTAAAAAACATATTGCAACGGTGCTGCTGAGCGCTAATATTGATGTGCATGCAGATGATTGGTAAAAGGTGTGAAGAAGTGTGGAAGAAGTAACGATACAGCAATTAGATGAACTCATTCAGCAGGAGGAGTTTGTATGTTTGTATGTATATACACCGATGTGCGGCACATGCCAGCTGGCGAATCGCATGGTCAGCATTGTTCAAGAGCTAACTTCTCATGTAGCTTTTCGGAAGTCCGATATTAACTATATGCCGGATCGAGCGGTCAGCTGGGAAATTGAAAGTGTACCTTGCCTGCTGTTATTTAGAAACGGGGAAATGAAAAAGAAGTTATATGCATTTCAATCTGTCCCATATTTATATGAGGTGATTCAAGAATTGCAAAAGCCGTAATGCATGCATTTATGGATAAGAGAAGAACAAACAGTAGATGGGTCCATTTTAGATTGTGCAGAAGTGTTGGTATCCGTATAGATTGAAGCAAGCCTTTGGGGGCTTGCTTTTTTATTTAGAGTTTTTTTGACATATTTCTCGGGAAATATGAAAAATCGTGTACGTTTTCTTGATGATTTGTCGA
Organism: Anoxybacillus sp. P3H1B; assembly: GCF_001560855.1. Lineage (NCBI taxonomy): Bacteria > Bacillati > Bacillota > Bacilli > Caryophanales > Anoxybacillaceae > Anoxybacillus > Anoxybacillus sp. P3H1B. The sequence continues at coordinate 59,012 of NZ_LPUG01000016.1, forward strand.
CAAGTTTATAAAGGAATTATGCCTTTTTCTATGGAAATAAATGAGAGAAAAGGATAATGGAGAGGCGGGAAAACGATGAAGATTTATGAATTAACTAAAAAGTTTATGGAACGTGTACAGACGTTGCACCATCTGTTGCCGATTTTACCGGAGGAGGAACTCTACATTCGCTTTGAATGCGATGCAGAAACACTGATTTTCGCCATTTCAAAAACGGGAGTTCATCTGGCGCAGGAAGCTGATGAAAGGAAGATATTAACCATTAGAGGGTCGAAAGAGGCGCTTGTTAGTCTGTTGAAAGGTGAACTTAAATTGCAGCAGCAGCTCCGCTTAAAAGAATTAGTGGTTTCCGGTAGCTTTCGTCACATGCTTTTATTAGAATCGCTTCTTCATTTAGCTAAACCATATCGTTATGCCTCTTGAATATGAAATCACGAAATGTTATTGACATGATAAAAAAACAGTGTTATTATTCAGAAAAATAAAATAATAAACAAGTTCTTATCAAGAGTGGCGGAGGGACTGGCCCGATGAAGCCCGGCAACCGGTTTGACACGGTGCCAATTCCAGCAGAGTGTATCGCTCTGGCAGATAAGAAGAGTTAAAGGAAATTTCCCCCTCTTCTTATGATGAAGAGGGGGTTTTCATTTGATTATAAAAAGGAGAGGATGACAGTGGGCGAAAAATCATATCGTTTAGAAACGCTGGCGGTGCATGGGGGGGTAAGTCCAGATCCTGTGACAGGAGCAAGAGCCGTTCCGATTTATCAATCGAACGCTTATCAATTTGCCAATACGGAGCATGCAGCCAACTTATTCGCATTGAAAGAAGAAGGGTACATTTATACGCGCATTCATAACCCGACCGCCACAGTCTTTGAGGAAAGAGTGGCACAATTAGAAGGAGGAATTGGAAGTCTTGCAGTAGCAAGCGGCATGGCCGCAATCACGCTTGCGATCTTAAATATAGCGCAAGCAGGAGACGAGATTGTGTCAGCTTCAACGCTATATGGAGGTACCTATAACCTCTTTGCCACTACCCTTCCGAAATATGGAATTAAAACACATTTTGTTGATCCCGCTAATCCGGAAAATTTCCGTGCTGCCATTACGCCAAAAACGAAAGCGATCTTTGCAGAAACGATTGGTAATCCAAGTTTGCACGTACTAGATATTGAAGCGGTAGCCAACATTGCGCATGAGGCAGGCATTCCTCTCATTATTGATAATACGTTTGCCACTCCATATCTATGCCGTCCGATTGAGTATGGAGCGGATATCGTTGTTCATTCAGCTACTAAATGGCTGCTTGGAAACGGTACAACGCTTGGCGGCATTATTGTAGACGGAGGAAAATTTAATTGGGATTCTCCTAAATTTCCGGGATTTACAACTCCGGATCCAAGCTATCACAATCTTGTGTATGCAGAAGCTTTAGGTCCGGCTGCTTATATCATTAAGGCTCGTGTGCAATTGCTGCGGGATCTTGGACCAGCGATTAGCCCATTTAATGCGTTTCAATTTAATTTAGGGCTTGAGACGCTTCATGTACGCATGAAAGAGCATATTGCTAACACGCGTCGGATTGTAGACTATTTAGATCGCCATCCGGCAGTAGAATGGGTGCTGTATCCTGGACACGAAAAGCATCCAGCCAAGAATTTGGCCGAAAAATATTTGCCGAAAGGAGCGGGAGCCGTTGTGGTGTTCGGCATTAAAGGAGGAAGAGAAGCGGGAGCGGCCCTCATTAACAACGTGAAGCTTTGGTCGCACTTGGCCAATGTAGGAGACGCCAAAAGCTTAATTATTCATCCAGCCAGCACCACGCATCAGCAGTTGAGCCCAGAAGATTTGCAGGCCTCGGGAGTTACGGAAGATTTGATTCGTCTATCGGTCGGCATCGAAAATGTCGAAGACTTAATTGAGGATTTAGAGCAAGCCATCGCCATTGCCACAGGAATTCGTTCGCTGTATTCAGAGGTGTAGAAAATAGCCGTCAACAATTGAATCGGTCATGAAGTCCATTCATATTGATAAAACAATAGTTTCAACGAGAGGTTAGAACATATTAAAAACAGGCGTGGTGATGATCCAATAAAAACCGATTAACGCCGCCCGATTCCTCGTTTTTCCGTCATAATCTGTAAACCCTTTGCTTGTCCACTGTCAGCATGTCCTTGTCATACAACGAACGTTTTGCGGACAAGATGGGTTCGCCGGCGTTCTTGTTCGAGGGAGATGCCGAAAAGGTTGTGTTAAGCCAGAGCATTTTGAATGGATCATCGGCGCTTGTGTATTGATTCTATGATTAGGAATGATTTTTCTGTTGACACCTTCCTTTATAGAATGATAGAATCACTTTTGTAATTTGTATAATTCTTAGATGAATTAAAGCATTAACTGAATAAAGGAGCGTTGCTGCTCTTATCAAGAGAGGTGGAGGGATGTGCCCTATGAAACCCGGCAACCGTCAGCATTCGACTGAAATGGTGCCAATTCACACAAAGCGTTCGCTTTGAGAGATAAGAGACAGAAATGGGAGATATTAAAACCTTTCTGTTCTCTTGAGCAGAAAGGTTTTTTAGTTGCTGGAACAAGGAAGGTGAATCGCGTTTGATTACGCTAGAAAATGTAACAAAAGTATATTTGTCAAGCCAGGGAGCGGTAACAGCTGTCAATGATGTAAATTTGTGCATTAAAGAAGGAGAGATTTTTGGCATTATTGGATATAGTGGTGCTGGAAAAAGCTCGCTGATCCGTCTTTTAAATGGCTTGGAAAAGCCTACAAGTGGGAGGGTGATGGTTGCTGGTCAAGACATCGCAAGTATTAAAGGAAGAGAATTGCGCAAGGCGCGGCAAGAAATCGGTATGATTTTTCAGCATTTTAATTTGCTTTGGTCAAGAACGGTTCGAGACAATATTGCGTTTCCTTTAGAGATTGCTGGAGTTCCAAAGGACCAGCGGTTAAAGCGGGCGGATGAACTCATTCAGCTTGTGGGTCTGCACGGAAGAGAAAATGCCTATCCATCGCAGCTCAGCGGGGGGCAAAAGCAGCGTGTCGGTATTGCGCGGGCGCTCGCGAACAACCCGAAGGTGCTGTTATGCGACGAAGCGACTTCTGCTTTGGATCCGCAAACGACAGATTCGATTCTTGAGCTTTTAGTTGATATTAATCAGCGCCTCGGATTGACTATTGTATTAATTACTCATGAAATGCATGTAATCCGTAAAATATGTGATCGTGTGGCGGTAATGGAAAACGGAAAGATTGTCGAAGAAGGAAAGGTATTGGATGTATTTCAAAATCCGCAACAGATGATAACGAAACGGTTTGTTCAACAGATTACGGAACCTGAAGAAACGAAAGGGACGATTGCTCATTTGTTCAACCAATATCCTAACGGCAAAGTTGTCCAGCTTACTTTTGCTGGCCATGCGACTGAACGGCCGCTCATCGCAGAACTGATCCGAAATTTTGAAATAACCATTAATATTTTGCAAGGGAAGATTTCACAAACCCATCAGGGCTCGTATGGAGTGCTGTTTGTTCATATGAGTGGAACGGATGAGGAAGTAGCCAGAGCGCTTGACTACATTCGTCAGCAACAAGTCGGTGTGGAGGTGATGACGAATGAGTAGCATGTTTCCTAACGTTCAGTGGGAATCGATTTGGGCGGCAGCGTCGGAAACGCTGTATATGACAGGAGTTGCTGTGGCGTTTACATTTGTATTTGGACTCATTCTAGGATTGTTGCTGTTTTTAACATCCAAAGATAATATTTGGGAAAACAAAGCCATTCATACAATCGTTTCTGCTTTTGTTAATATTTTTCGTTCTATCCCATTTATTATTTTAATTATTCTGCTTATTCCTTTTACAAAGATGCTAGTCGGTACGATTCTTGGGGCAAACGCGGCCTTGCCGGCGTTGATTATTGGCGCTGCTCCATTTTATGCGCGCATGGTGGAGATCGCTTTGCGTGAAATTGACAAAGGTGTGATTGAAGCGGCGAAAGCCATGGGAGCGACAACGGCGACAATCATCTGGAAGGTATTGATTCCTGAATCGCTGCCGGCTCTTGTCTCAGGGATCACCGTAACCGCTATTGCGTTAGTTGGCTATACGGCGATGGCGGGAGTAGTGGGCGCTGGTGGCCTTGGGAATCTTGCTTATTTAGAAGGGTTCCAACGCAGTCATAACGATGTGACCTTTGTTGCTACAGTGCTCATTTTAATCATTGTATTTGCCATTCAGCTTATCGGTGACTTTGTCACTTCCAAAATAGATAAGAGATAACAATATAAAGGAGGAAAAACAGATGAAAAAATGGTGGGGTGCATTATTAGCGGTAGTGCTTGTGCTCGCGTTGGCGGCATGCGGCGGCAAAGACGACGCACAAGGAGACCAAGAGAAAAAGGAATTAGTAGTAGGCGCATCGAATGTGCCGCATGCTGAGATTTTAGAAAAAGCGAAGCCAATTCTTAAAGAAAAAGGCGTCAACTTAAAGATTGTCACATTCCAGGATTATATTTTGCCGAATAAGGCGTTAGAGAATAAAGAAATCGACGCTAACTATTTCCAGCACATTCCTTACTTAGAGGCACAAATGAAAGAAAACGGCTATGATTTTGTCAATGCTGGCGGTATTCATATTGAACCAATCGGAATTTATTCTAAAAAATACAAAAGCCTTGAGGAGCTTCCAGAGGGAGCCACCATTATTATGAGCAACTCTGTCGCTGATCACGGGCGTATTTTGTCCATGCTTCAAGAGAAAGGACTTATTAAATTAAAAGACGGCATTGATAAAACAAAAGCCACTGTTAAGGATATTGTAGAAAATCCGAAGAAGTTAAAATTTAAAACCGATGTTGATGCCGGTTTGCTGCCACAAGTTTACCAAAACAATGAGGGCGATGCGGTCGTGATTAACGCCAACTACGCTTTAGATGCCGGATTGGATCCTGCGAAAGATCCAATTGCTGTCGAGTCGCCAAAAAACAATCCATATGTGAATATTATTGCGGTACGTAAAGGCGATGAGAATCGCAAAGACATTAAAACGCTTGTCGAAGTGCTTCAATCCAAAGAAATTCAAGATTTCATCAAAAAAGAATACAAAGGTGCTGTCATTCCAGCAACTGAGTAATACTATAAAGAAAGCGGAAGCTTCATAGCGGAGCTTCCGCTTTTTAATGTTCTCTTACTTTTGGTGTAATCAGCATGAGAAACCACGGGGCTTGATGATTATGCAACCATTTCTTCCAGATCGTTCAAGCCGATTTTTCTTTTCGATTCAGTTATATGATCTTCCCATTTTAGTCAATAATATAACCGCAGTTCTTATGATTTTGAAAGGAGCTTGAGGATGAATCAACCAACACATTCTTCAACAGAAGCGGCATTGCAGCATTATAAAGAAGGATTGGGCGCCTTCACACAGAAAATCCCCGCAGTGGCAGAGAAATTTAATGCCTTTACTGAAGCATGCTTTCAGGAGGGAGCTTTGTCGCAAAAAGAAAAGCAATTGATCGCTCTCGGGATTAGCCTAGCTACACAAGATGAATATTGTACGATTTATCATACGAAAGGCTGTATCGATCAAGGGGCGACAGAACAGGAAATCTTGGAAGCTTGCAGCGTTGCGGTAGCGTTTGCGGGAGGCGCAGCGATGAGCCAAGCGGTGACGCTTGTTCAAGAATGCATTGCCGAATTGACGACAAAACATTAGTGCAAAAGCCTCCAGAATAGGAGGCTTTTTTGATATGTTTACTTATTAAACTTTTTTATTTAAAAAGTATACTAATGGAGTTAAATGGTTGCTAATACCTTTCATTTGTTATAAGATTGTAATGAGAATAAAATGAGAATCACAATAACGATGAGATACACAAACTTCTTTTAGAAAATTGGAGGTATTTTTATGGCGGTATTGACAATCAAAGATCTTCACGTATCAGTGGAGGGGAAAGAAATTTTAAAGGGTGTAAATTTGGAGGTAAAAGGCGGAGAAATTCATGCCATTATGGGGCCGAACGGAACGGGAAAATCAACGCTATCTTCCGCAATTATGGGCCATCCAAAATATGAAGTAACAAAAGGAAGCATTACACTAGATGGACAAGACGTCCTTGAAATGGAAGTAGATGAGCGCGCGCGCGCCGGTTTATTTTTAGCTATGCAATATCCAAGCGAGATTAGCGGTGTGACGAATGCCGATTTCCTTCGTTCTGCCATTAATGCTCGTCTTGGAGAAGGGAACGAAATTTCGTTAATGAAGTTCATTCGCAAATTAGATGAAAAAATGGAGTTCCTTGAAATGAACTCTGATATGGCTCATCGTTACTTAAATGAAGGATTTTCCGGTGGAGAGAAAAAACGCAATGAAATTCTTCAGCTTATGATGCTAGAGCCGAAAATTGCGATTTTAGACGAGATCGACTCGGGTCTTGATATTGATGCTTTAAAAATCGTTTCAAAAGGTGTTAATGAAATGCGCAGCAGCGATTTTGGCTGTTTAATTATCACTCACTATCAACGATTGCTTAATTACATTACGCCAGATTATGTGCATGTGATGATGCAAGGACGCATTGTGAAATCCGGCGGTCCAGAATTAGCGCAGCGCTTAGAAGCTGAAGGATATGACTGGATCAAAAAAGAATTGGGCATTGAAGATGAAATGATTGAGCAAGAAGCGTAAGCGTTAGGAGGATTATTTATGGCAATCGAAACGAAACTACCATTCGATCAACAGTATGTGCGCACTTTTTCTGAAGGGCGCGGAGAACCAAGCTGGCTTTTAGATCTTCGCTTACAAGCTCTTGCCAAAGCAGAAGAGTTGTCATTGCCAAAGCCAGATAAAACAAAGATTGATAAATGGAATTTTACCGAGATCACACAACATTTTGTACAAAGTGCGCCGTTTGCATCTCTAGAAGAACTTCCAGAATCAGTAAAAACACTTGTTGATGCAGGCGAAGAAGCAAAAAATTTATACATTCAACGCGACCAGACACCAGCATATGTTTCATTATCGGATGACTTAAAGAAGCAAGGAGTTATTTTTACGGATATTTTCACGGCTGTGCGCGAACATGGAGAGCTTGTGAAAAAATATTTTATGCAGGATGGAGTCAAAATCGATGAGCATCGCTTGACGGCTCTTCATGCAGCGCTTCTCAATGGCGGCGTTTTTGTATATGTTCCTAAAAATGTGGAAATCAATACCCCGCTTCAAGCTGTTTATATTCATGAAACACAGGATGCGGCACTGTTTAATCACGTGATTGTCGTAGCGGAAGCGAATAGTAAACTTGCCTATGTTGAAAACTATGTTTCCATCCATGAAAATGCGAATGCAGTGGTTAATATCGTCGCTGAAGTATTTGCCCATGAAAATGCTCAAGTGATTTTTGCAGCGGTTGACCATTTGGCAAAGGGAACGACCACATATGTCAATCGCCGCGGGATCGCAGGACGCCATGGCCGCATTGAGTGGGCATTAGGATTGATGAATGATGGAAATACCGTTTCTGAAAATATTACGCGATTAATCGGCGACGGTTCTTATGGTGACACAAAAACCGTGGTGGTTGGACGCGGCGAGCAAACGCAAAACTTCACGACAAGCGTTGTGCATTACGGCAAGAATACAGAAGGCCGCATTTTAAAGCACGGCGTCATGAAGGATAGCGCGACTTCCATTTTTAATGGTATTGGCAAAATTGAGCACGGTGCTGCGAAATCAAATGCTGAGCAAGAATCGCGTGTGCTTATGCTCAGCGACAAAGCGCGCGGCGACGCCAATCCGATCCTTTTAATTGATGAAGATGATGTAATAGCGGGCCATGCTGCTTCTGTTGGACGGGTGGATCCCATTCAGCTTTATTATTTAATGAGCCGAGGCGTTCCAAAGGTGGAGGCAGAGCGTTTAATTATTCATGGATTCTTAGCACCTGTTGTCAAAGAAATCCCGCTGGAGAACGTGAAAAAGCAACTTATTGAAATCATTGAAAGGAAAGTTAAATAATGAACGTAAAAGAGGTTCGTCAGCTGTTTCCAATTTTAGACCAAGAAGTTAATGGGAAGCCATTAGTATATCTTGACAGCGCAGCTACTTCTCAGAAGCCTCTTCCGGTAATTGAAGCGCTTAATCAATATTATCGCGGATATAACTCAAACGTTCATCGCGGCGTGCACACGCTTGGAACGAAAGCGACGGATGCGTATGAAGGAGCGCGTGAAAAAGTACGCAAATTTATTAATGCAAAATCAACACAGGAAATTATATTTACACGCGGGACGACGACCGCATTAAATACCGTGGCGGCGAGTTACGGACGCGCCAATCTGCGCGAAGGAGACGAAATTGTCATCACGTATATGGAACATCATAGCAATATCATTCCTTGGCAGCAGGTGGCTAAATATACAGGCGCTACGTTGAAATATATTCCGCTTCAAGAAGACGGATCCATCAGTCTAGAAGATGTGAAAAAAACGGTGACACCGAATACAAAAATTGTTTCTGTTATGCAAGTATCGAACGTTTTAGGTGCGATAAATCCAATTAAGCAAATTGCGCAAATTGCTCATCAAAATGGTGCTGTCATGGTTGTGGATGCTGCACAAAGCGCACCGCATATGAAAGTCGATGTGCAAGATTTGGATTGTGATTTTCTTGCATTTTCTGGGCATAAGATGTGCGGTCCGACAGGCATTGGCGTATTATATGGTAAACGTTCGCTTTTGGAGCAAATGGAACCCGTTGAGTTCGGCGGAGAAATGATTGACTTTGTCGGTTTGTATGAATCGACATGGAAGGAACTCCCGTGGAAATTCGAAGGGGGAACGCCGATTATTGCTGGTGCGATTGGGCTAGGAGCCGCTATTGATTTTCTTGAGCAAATCGGTTTAGAAAATATCATGGCTTATGAACACCAATTGGCGCAATACGCGCTAGAGCAGCTTTCCGCTATTGGAGGCTTGACGATCTATGGACCAAAGGAACGTGCAGGTCTTGTCACATTCAATATCGACAATGTTCATCCTCATGATGTGGCCACGGTGCTTGATGCGGAAGGAATTGCCGTCCGTGCCGGACATCATTGCGCGCAGCCTTTAATGAAATGGCTCCATGTTTCCGCGACTGCGCGAGCAAGCTTTTATTTATATAATACCGAGGAAGACATTGATCGGTTAGTAGCGGCATTAAAGAAAACGAAGGAGTATTTCAGCCATGTCTTTTAATAACCCTTTAGATACATTGTATCGCCAAGTCATCATGGATCATTACAAAAATCCGAGAAACCGCGGCGTGCTTGAGGATGAAAATATTGATATTAATATGAACAATCCGACATGCGGCGATCGTGTCCATTTAACGATGAAGGTAGAAGACGGAAAGGTGATGGATGCGAAATTTGAAGGGGAAGGCTGTTCGATTTCGATGTCGTCTGCTTCGATGATGACGCAAGCAATTAAGGGAAAAACGATCGAAGAAGCGCTAGAGTTAGCCCATGTCTTCTCTGATATGATGCAGGGAAAGGAATACGATGAATCGCTTGATTTAGGAGATATTGAAGCGCTTCAGGGCGTTTCTAAATTTCCTGCTCGCATTAAATGTGCGACGCTTGCATGGAAGGCGATGGAGAAAGGCTTACGCTCACAGCAATGAAAGGCTTGTAAAAAAGGAGGCGAATCATAATGGCGAAAAAAATGCCAGAAATCGGCGAATATAAATATGGCTTCGTCGATAAGGATGTTTCGGTGTTTCGTGCGAAACGCGGATTGACGAAAGAGATTGTAGAAGAAATTTCGCGAATGAAAAATGAGCCGCAATGGATGCTGGAATTTCGCTTAAAAGCGTTAGATATTTTTTATAGCTTACCAATGCCACAATGGGGTGGCGATTTATCAAGTTTAAATTTTGATGAAATTACGTATTATGTAAAGCCATCAGAAAAATCAGGGCGTTCATGGGATGAAGTGCCTGCGGAAATTAAAGCGACATTTGATAAATTAGGCATTCCAGAAGCGGAGCAAAAATATTTGGCAGGGGTATCAGCGCAATACGAATCCGAAGTGGTGTACCACAACATGAAAGAAGACCTTGAAAAGCTCGGTGTGATTTTTAAGGATACGGATTCCGCTCTTAAAGAAAATGAAGATATTTTCCGAGAGCATTGGGCAAAAGTGGTGCCGCCAACAGACAACAAGTTTGCAGCGCTTAACTCGGCAGTGTGGTCGGGCGGCTCGTTCATTTATGTTCCGAAAGGAGTGAAAGTGGAAACTCCGTTGCAAGCATATTTCCGGATTAACTCGGAAAACATGGGACAATTTGAGCGTACATTGATTATTGTCGATGAAGGCGCACATGTGCATTATGTGGAAGGCTGTACCGCTCCGGTGTATACCACAAACTCGCTTCACAGCGCCGTTGTGGAAATTATTGTGAAGAAGGGTGCGTACTGCCGCTATACAACAATCCAAAACTGGGCCAACAACGTCTTTAACCTTGTAACGAAGCGTGCGGTTTGCGAAGAAAACGCAACAATGGAGTGGATTGACGGAAATATTGGCTCTAAATTAACGATGAAATATCCGGCTGTGATTTTAAAAGGAGAGGGCGCGCGCGGTTTGACGCTTTCCATTGCGATCGCTGGAAAAGGCCAGCATCAAGATGCCGGGGCGAAAATGATCCATTTGGCGCCAAACACATCTTCGACCATTGTTTCTAAATCTATTTCTAAGCAGGGCGGAAAAGTAACCTATCGCGGAATCGTCCACTTTGGTCGAAAAGCATCAGGCTCTCGCTCCAATATTGAATGTGACACGCTCATTATGGATAATCAGTCTACTTCTGATACCATCCCATACAATGAAATTTTAAATGACAACATTTCATTAGAGCACGAAGCAAAAGTATCAAAGGTATCAGAAGAGCAACTGTTCTATCTCATGAGCCGAGGCATTTCGGAGCAAGAAGCGACGGAAATGATCGTGATGGGCTTCATTGAGCCATTTACAAGAGAGCTTCCGATGGAATATGCGGTAGAGATGAACCGTCTCATTAAATTCGAGATGGAAGGAAGTATTGGTTAATCCTTATCCTATCAAGGTGTAGTGTTTCCTTGGGGACGCTGCGCCCACCATTGATCCATGATTGCATCTGATCAGCTCTATTGATTTAGCTTCATCCCCACACTGTTGATTAAATATCCAGCAGTGTGGGGTGTTTTTATAGTCGAACATTCTAGTTTGGACGAACAAAGAAGCCAACATGTTTTGCTTCATCCCTGTTTCTAGCCAATGTATACAATAAAGCTGCGTTGTTTTCATGGAAGTTCAGGCCGATTTGCTACATTATTTTTCCACATAATTGTGTTATGATGAAGTTAAGGTGATGCGGATGATTTATATCGGATTAACTGGCTGGGGAGATCACGACAGCCTTTATCCACCCGGTCTTGCTTCTAAGGATAAACTGCAAGAATATGCGGCTCATTTCCCAACTGTCGAGGTCGATTCTTATTTTTATGCGATTCAGCCGCAGCAAAATGTAGAGAAATGGATTCGTGAAACTCCTGACGCTTTTCGTTTTATTGTAAAAGCGTATCAAGGAATGACAGGCCATGAACGTGGAGAAATCCCCTATTCAAGCAAGGAAGAAATGTTTGCTGCTTTTTTATTGTCCATTGCTCCGTTTTTAGAAGCGAAGAAGCTGGCCATGGTGTTGTTTCAATTTCCGCCTTGGTTTGATTGCCGGCGTGAGCATGTCGCTTACTTGCGCTGGTGTCGAGAGAAAATGGGGGATGTTCCAGTGGCCTTAGAGTTTCGGCATCAGTCATGGTTTTGGCCCCGTTTTTATGAAAAGACATTGAAGTTTATGGAGACGGAAGGATGGATTCATAGCATATGCGATGAACCGCAGGCAGGGGAAGGATCGATTCCGGCTGTTTTACATCCAACAAACCGCGAAAAAACACTGATTCGTTTTCATGGCCGCAACGTGCACGGATGGAATAAAGCAACGAGTGGAGAAAATTGGCGTGCAGTCCGTTATTTGTATCGCTATCGTGAAGACGAGTTGCGCGAATGGGTGCATCATATTCGGCGTCTTCAGAAGCAAACAAATGAGCTTTACATATTATTTAATAATAATTCTGGCGGAGATGCGGCAGATAACGCCAAACAGCTGCTTCAAATGCTTGGTATCGAGTATACGGATTTAGCGCCAAGACAGTTAGATTTATTTTAACGGAGAGGGGTATAATGGAGTACGTATTATTGGTTTTGGTCGGTTTTTTGGCCGGTACGATCGGCAGCTTAGTAGGGTTAGGCGGAGGGATTATTGTTGTACCTTCATTATTGTTTTTAGGAGCCATCCACTTTTTGCCCGACGTTTCTCCGCAAGTAGCAGTTGGCACATCACTAGTGGTCATTATTTTTAATGGTCTTTCCTCGACGCTGTCTTATATGAAAGAACGCATGGTGGACTATCAGAGCGGATGGCTTTTTTTTATCGGAAGCGGACCGGGGGCCATGCTTGGTGCGTGGACCAATCAAATGCTAAGCTTGAAACATTTTTCGCTTTACTTTGGCTTGTTCTTAGTTTTCGTTTCGTTTTTGTTGATGCTGACCAAACGTTCCGCCCATTTGCCTAAACAAAAGCATTTTGTTGTCACGCGCACATATATAACAAATGAGGGAGAAACGGTCATCTATGGATACCATCCGGCAATCGCGATTGCGATTGCCTTTGCCGTCGGCTTCTTCGGCGGATTGTTTGGGATTGGCGGAGGATCGCTGATGGTTCCAGCGATGATCCTGCTGTTTTTCTTTCCGCCGCACGTGGCTGTGGCCACATCCATGTTTATGATCTTTGTGTCTTCCGTTGTGAGCTCTATTACCCATATCGTGCTGGGAAATATGGAATGGCTGTTTGCGATTGCTTTGATCCCAGGCATTTGGATTGGCGCAAAGATAGGGGCATGGATGAATAAAAAACTTAAAAGCCAAACGCTTGTTTTGATGCTGCGGCTTGTCCTGATTCTGCTTGGAGTGCGCCTTATTATTCAAGGCATTTCATAAAAGAGGTGTTTTTGGTTGAAGCAAAATCTTTATATTTATCATACAAACGATGTGCATAGCCATTTTGAAAATTGGCCAAGAATTGCTAAATTTTTGCAGGATAAACGACGCGAACATGAACGGCAAAACGAAAAAATGCTTTTGTTCGACATCGGTGATTTTATCGATCGATTTCATCCCATTACAGAAGCAACAAGGGGAAAAGCGAATGTGCAGCTATTAAATCAATTGCAGTATGATGCGGTGACGATTGGCAATAATGAAGGAATCACGCTTAATTATGAGGAGCTGAGTCAATTATATGAAAACGCCCGTTTTTCCGTTTTAGTAGCGAATTTGTTTGGAAAAGATGGGAAACGTCCGCCGTGGCTTCAGCCGTATCGCATCATTTCCGTGTCTGACACCCTTCGTATTGGCGTAATTGGAGTCACCGTTTATTTTAAAAAATTTTATGAGCTGCTAGGATGGAACATTACTCCACCATTAGAATGGCTGAATGACATTGTACACGATGTGCGGAAACAGGCCGACGTCGTGATTTTGCTGTCACACTTGGGAATTAACGATGACGAGTTCATTGCGCAAACGGTATCAGGGATTGATCTGATTCTCGGTGCACATACGCATCATGTGCTTTCAAAGGGGAAATGGGTGAACGATACGCTTCTATGTGGCGCTGGAAAGTATGGACAACACATTGGAGTGGTGAAGCTGTCCATGCCGGAAAAGAAATGGGAAGCGGAAGTAGTAGATATAGCTGCGCTTTCGGAATGCGAAGACACAAAGCAGATGCTTATGGGGCTGGAGAAGGAAAGCTTACAGCAGCTTGACAAAGAAGCAGTGGCTGAACTCCATCAAGAACTGCCTTTACAATGGTTTTCTCCATCACCTTTCGCTCAGCTGCTAGCCTCAGCCTTAAAAGAATGGTGTAGCGGCGATATAGGTATGGTGAACGCAGGAGTGCTGCTCGAACCGTTGCCAAAAGGCATTGTCACAAAAAAGGATTTGCATCGAATTTGCCCTCACCCGATTAATCCATGCAAAGTGTATTTACGGGGAGACGAACTAAAAGAAGTGATTTTACAAGCTCATACAGAAACGATGAAGCGGCTCTCCATAAGAGGATTCGGATTTCGCGGCAAAATAATGGGACAAATGGCGTATGATGGCGTGAAACTGCAAACAGAGAAGACAAGTGATGGCTCAGAACATGTTCGCCATATTTTTATTAATGGTAAGGAGCTGAGGGCTGATCAAACGTATGCTGTCGCTACGATTGATATGTTTACTTTCGGGCATTTTTATCCACAAATTCATCGCGCTCCGCAAAAAATCTATTATATGCCTGAATTTCTGCGAGATTTGCTGGCATGGAAATTAGCCCAGCCATCGTAAGCACACTTTTTTCTCTTTTTCATACATTGAATTAGAGAAAGGAGTGTGTTCGGTATGATCGATGTTAAACCTGTTATGATTGACAATTATCCATTTATCGCAATTTCTGTGCAGCTTCCTAAAACGAATTTATTAGCGGTCGCAAGCGATCAAGGGTACATTATGTGCGGAGCTCTAGATGTGGGATTATTGAATGAAAAACTGAAAGATAGAGGGATTATTGCAGGCAGGGCGGTAGGTGTCCGCACCATTGAACAGTTGCTAGAGGCGCCATTAGAGTCGGTAACGGTGGCAGCTGAAGAAAGAGGAATTATGGTTGGAATGACAGGAAGGGAAGCTTTGCTTAGAATGAAATAAAGGTTCTATAAATAGAAAAACAATCGTTTGATTTATAGAGAGGCAACTTGGGGTGTCAACACATTGTCGCTTTCTCAATGAAGCGGCGGTTTTATTGCGACTGTCGGGATGTCTAACGCCGCTTTCATCGTTCTGGGAGGCGGCGTTATTTGATTGCCAGGTTCGTTAGTTTAAGCCTTTATATCGAGGCAAATATCGAGTTACATCTATAATTGGGATAAAAAAAATAACAAATGTCCTCTCTTTCAAGCATACATATAGCTTGTAAAGGGGGGATTTTCCATTGGCTGCATTTCCCGGACGTTTACCAAAAAAAGGGCCTCTTCCTTTTCGTTATTTATTCTTGCTCACTTTTGTTTTTTTTATTTTATCTACAGTAGTCAGTCTTTGGATTATTAATAAAGGAATCGAACCGGTGTTAATGGATATTGCCGAGAGTGAAACGAAGCGAGTCGCTAATCTGGTCATCAACAGCGCGATTAAGCAGCAAATTGAAGAAGAAGAAATAAACATGAATGATGTAATTGTGATCCAGCATGATACAAACGGTAATATCGCTTCCATTAATTATAATAATGCGATTGTCAATCGGGTTGTTACCAAGCTTGTTGATCGCGTGGAAAAGAATTTAAAAGCAGCATCTCGAGGAAAATTTCAGGAGCTTGAAATTTCTAGTGTTGGCGTTGAAGATTCGGAATCGAATGAGGATGGAATTATCTATTATATACCTGTTGGTCAAGCGACAAATAATGTGTTGCTTGGAAGTTTGGGGCCTCGCGTTCCTGTTCGGTTTGACATCATCGGTGATGTGACGCCAGAAGTGAAAAAAAGCATCCAGCCGTTTGGAATTAATAATGCCCTTGTAGAAATTTCCGTCCGTGTCGAAGTGAATGTTCAAGTGATTATTCCATTTTCAACAAAACCGATTGTTGTGGCTCGGGACTTTCCGGTTGCAATGCAAGTCATTGAAGGAGAGGTTCCGAACTTTTATAACAACGGAAATAACGTGAATCCATCATTTGAAGTACCGACTCATTAATATGAAGCAGATGGATTTCCGTCTTTTTATAGAATCGGTACGATGAGAAGCTGGGATGGATAACTGATGCAAAGCAAAATCTCCATTTTGTCGATGGTTGGAGGCAAGCTGCCGACTTCTTTCCAAGCATCCGCTTTTAGGCCCATTCATCATTCTGTGACGCGGCATTGTTCGGCCGCCTGACTGTGTGTGGCGGAAAAGATCAAATTTCATATTGTTACTGTATCTCTATTATGTAGGGCAAGAAGAGATCGGATCATTTCCGATCTCTTTGTTTTCGTTTTATTTTCTCCATTCTTTCCCATATTTTTAAATGCGGATATGGATCAAATGACCACTCTGCATAGCCGTTATCTTTATACATGCCATAATGAAGATGCGGTGGAAATTTGCCGGCAGTGCCGGGAGGGCCATAGCCTGAGCTGCCAACAGCGCCGATAATCATTCCCGGTTCAACAATTTGTCCTTGATGCAAGCTTCCAGCAAATCCGTTTAAATGGGCAAAATAATGATACGTATTATTGATATCACGTATGCCAACACGCCATCCTCCGTACTGGTTCCATCCTTTTAATTCAACGATGCCGTAACAAGTGGAGCGTACAGGAACTCCATAATCAGCGAAAATATCTGTTCCTTCATGAATTCTTCTTCCCCCCCAGCCTCTTGCATCGCCCCACGTATCTTTATAGGTGTAATTAGCGTGAAGAGGAAGAGGAAATGCGTGACTATCAAGACGAAGGGTGCCATATTTTTTATAAATTTTCACTTTTCCTAAAATCATATCGACGGTTTTACTGCGATGATAATACTGCCATAGAGCTATTTTTAAATGCTCATGATCGGTGCCGTATGATTGGAGAAACCGCGCCATGGAAAAAATAATATCCTCATCATTTGTCGAATCAGCTACACCATCTCCATTTCCATCCATTCCAAAACCGCCAAATTGTGAGATCGTGAACGGATTCGTATCATTTTGATTTTTATTAAGAGGGCCAGACCATATTTCCGGTTTAATATAAATACCAAGAACGCCTTTCGCTTTCGGTAAATCGCGGCGCACAAGGCGGATATTTCGTTCATATTGATCAATTGCGGCAAAATAATACCAGGGAATGAGCGAGACTGCTTCCGCTTGTTTGTACAGCTCCATTCGCCGTTCATAAATATCTTCATCATGCATGGTTTCTTTTGCAAAGACGGACAGGGGAAACGAAACCATGCATAAAACGGCCAATGCCAGAGAGATTAGTTTATACACATCTTCCTACTCCTTTCAGAAAATCTGATATCATTAGTTTGAGGAGATTGGCGGTTTTCATAAATATTAAAAATTGGAAGCTGCAAGCGGTTACGACAATTTCCTTTGTGTTCAACCTTGCTTTTTTTTATAATAAAAATGTGTAAATAAATTATTGGAGTGTGAAAAATGGCTACAAACGAAGAACGCATTCGCAAACCCGATTGGTTGAAGATAAAGCTGAATACGAACGAAAATTACATCGGCCTGAAAAAAATGATGCGCGAAAAGCAATTGCATACCGTTTGTGAGGAAGCAAAATGCCCGAATATCCATGAATGCTGGGCTGTAAGAAGAACGGCCACCTTTATGATTTTAGGGGATGTTTGTACGCGTGCATGCCGTTTCTGTGCGGTCAAAACAGGTTTGCCGACTGAGTTGGATTGGAAGGAACCGGAAAGAGTGGCCGATTCCGTGCGCATTATGAACTTAAAGCATGTTGTTGTAACAGCTGTAGCGCGTGATGATTTAAAAGACGGAGGAGCGGCTGTGTTTGCGGAAACGGTACGTGCGGTTCGCCGCAAAAATCCGTTTACGACCATTGAGGTGCTTCCGTCTGATATGGGTGGAGTATATGAAAATTTAAAAACATTAATGGATGCTCGGCCTGACATTTTAAATCATAATATCGAAACCGTCCGCCGTCTCACTCCAAGAGTTCGTGCCCGCGCTACGTATGAGCGCTCCCTTGAATTTTTACGGCGTGCTAAAGAATTGCAGCCGGATATTCCAACTAAATCCAGCATTATGATTGGACTTGGGGAAACAAAAGAAGAAATTATTGAAGCGATGGATGACCTAAGGGCTAATCATGTTGATATTTTAACGATTGGACAATATTTGCAGCCGACAAAAAAACATCTTAAAGTGCAAAAATATTATCATCCGCATGAATTTATGGAATTAAAAGAAATAGCGCTAAGTAAAGGATTCAGCCATTGCGAAGCTGGACCGCTTGTGCGCTCTTCTTACCATGCGGACGAGCAGGTGAATGCGGCTGCGCGCCAAATGAACCAGCAAGTATAAATGTCAAAAGGTCCTGTTTTTTGTAAACAGGACCTTTTCGTTATTTTGCTTTTGTTTCTTTTGGTGTGCCATCGCGAAAATCACGATCGAGACGATCGTTCATTTCATGAATCATTTCGCCATTGGCATTTTCTCCGTCACTCAGCTTCCGACCTTGCGGATATTTAAGCATGTCTTTAATCGTTGTGTCGAGAATTTGGTCAATATTTTGGCTGTTCGAATCTAAACGGCCAAAGCGTTCGATTTCTTTTATCATTCGCGGGTCATCCGCTACATAGACATGATAGTAGCGCGGTACGACAGAAAGGGCGGTTTTTTTCACTTGATCGGCTGTCTCCAATCGGTTTTTTGTATCTGTATCGTAAGCAATGAGCACTTCCTCATCCGTTACCAGCGTCGCCGCATCATTCACATTTGGCAGCTGTACACATAATTTGCTAATTAAATCGGCGACCCGTTCGCGATTTAATGTTGGCAGCGCCCCATAAGATGTTCGATCTCCCATAATTGGGCTTTTTTGATGGCGGACGTAACCGAAGTTATTCAGCCTTGAATCATTGCCGTTTGGAACGCCTTCGACATTATATAAATCATTTCGATCGGTGACATTAATCGTATTTCCATTTCGTCTATATAAATCCCCGTTGTTGTTATCCTCTGCCATTTGCGCACATCCAGTGAGAGACACGACGGCGCCAATGGAAAAAGCAAGGACCGTTTTCTTCACTATAAACACCCCCTCGTTTTCATCATTCCTTTCTATGCAAACTTTCATAACAGTAATTGATTGGGAGTGCTTCATCATTTATGATAAAGGATGAGGTGAAAGAAATGATTTGTATTAACAATACATGCTATGAGTTAGTTGAAAATGTGAAAAACGGGTTCAATGAAGAAGCCTTTCGGACACGCTATGCGGACATTTTGAATAAATACGATTATATTGTTGGAGACTGGGGATATAATCAGCTACGGCTGCGAGGCTTTTTTGACGATCATAATCAAAAAGCGACATATGATACAAAAATTAGCACATTATCCGAATATTTGTATGAATATTGCAATTTCGGCTGTGCTTATTTTGTATTACGAAAAGTTAAAAAATAAGCATGGCTGAGATGGTAGGCAAATACAGTTTACATGATGCCTTCTTTCTAACAGGTGATCATTTAACACCCTCCATGGAGAAGTCTCCCACCTTTACACGAAGGGAAGGTGGGAGGAAGGGGTTCATGTATAGAGTGATGGCGCCTTTTTCTGCTTCAGACGGTCTTAAAGACGCTTGCCAGATAAAGATAACCGAGCAAAGATAAGAATGAAATAAAGAAGTTCATGAGCGGATGGGTGAAAAGAGGGGCTTAGAATGAAGGCGTTCGTCAATAGGATGGCTATCTCAAGAGATATGAGATAGCCATGTTTTTTCGTTAGTCATTAAGCTGATCATACGGAGGCTGTTCATCCCTCGCCGGATCATCATGAGGTGGATGGGCTCCTGGATATTGGCGTGGAATATTTTGATGGAACGCTTTATATTCATAATTAAAGCTGCTGTAATAGCGTTGCCCTTCATGCCAAGGTGTACTTTTATTTTGGACAGGTTCCTCTTTCCTGATGGGAGATCCGTATGGACCATCGGGAAATTCTTCAGATGTAAGAAAGTCTCTCCGTTTTTCGACACTGGAAAAGTCCGTATAAGGCATTTTGTTCATCCTCCTTCATCTAAGGGGATGTTTATAATATGCCCCTAAAATGAACACGATATGAATAACGGGAGCAAAAATGGCTCTCTCCGCTTTGTTACAGGCAGGAGACTTCTCGGTGGATGGTGTTAAATCACCTCAAATAAGAAAGAACGCAAATCGTTGGCATCTTCTTCACTTAATTGGTAAGCATGCTCTAAATAGCCTGGCTCTTCAAGATCATCCTGCCCGATAATGGCAAACCGATTGCCTTGCATATCAAGAACGAGATATTTTCCATAAAAGCGGTCGGTTTGAACGATCGCCAAGTCAAAGCGCTGCCGCTGGCCAAGGAAGCTAACAAATCTTGTCTTGGATTCAACGGCATCATCATATAAAAAAAATCGTTCACTCATGCGTTGCACCTCCAAAAAAGTCGATACATTCATCTTACCAGACGTTTATGCGATCTGTCTCCGTTTGTTATAATACACTATAAAGGGGTTTAATTGAAAAGGGAGGCAGGATGACATGTATTTTGTTGATCGCGCTAAAATTGAAGCAACCTTATGTTATATGGAACGGCTATTAAGGATTTATGAACAACAGGCGGAATGGGAGGGAGAAATTGTCCAGCTCGCATTTGAACGTATTGCCCATCTTTGTATTGATGCCGTGCTTGATGTAGGAAATGCGATGATTGATGGCTTTATTATGCGAGATCCAGGCAGTTATGAGGATATCATTGATATTTTAACAGATGAGAAAGTCATCACAAGCGCTCAAGCTCAAGAGTTAAAAGCCATTATTCAATACCGGAAAATGCTTGTGCAGCAGTATACAGAACAAAACCATTCCGAGCTGCTTGCAATATTCCGACGGGCGCTGCCAGCTTTGCAGTCGTATCCAGCTTCGATTCGCATATACTTAGAAAATGAACTTGGGCCTGTTTCAGCGTTTCGCAATTGATCATTGATTTTTGAAACTTTTTTGTTTAAAAATTGTGTAAATGTCAGAAATAACGTAAAATGAGGGAGAGGACGGTGAACGAGATGAATAATCAATCCTCTTCCACGAAACAGCAATTGCTGCAGCTGTTGAAAATAGAAAAACGGCTGACCGCGGGTGAACTAGCCAAGCGGCTAGAAGTGAGTGAGATGGCTGTGCGCCGCCACCTTCATACATTGGAGCGCGACGGTCTTGTTCAGGCAACGCTTGTTCGCCAAGCGATGGGAAGACCAACGAATGTATATGAGCTGTCGGAGAAAGGGGAAGAACGTTTTCCGCAGCATTATAAACAGCTCACGATGGACTTGCTCAAGGAGCTGGAGCATGTAGCGGGAGCCGAAATGCTGGAAAGGCTTTTTCGAGCGAGGACCGAACGGCTCAAAGCAACATATGAGCGTGATTTTCAGAAGAAAACATTTGAACAAAAAATGAAGCGGCTCTTAAAGCTGCAAAATGAGCAAGGATATATGGCAAAAGTCAAGAGGGATGAAGACGGAACGTACCATCTCATTGCGTATCATTGTCCCATTTCTGAAGTGGCTAAAGAATATCATTCTGTTTGCTCGTGCGAACAGCAGCTTTTTCGCCAGCTTTTGGACACTTCCGAAGTTGTTTTACGCACTTGTATAACAAAAGGAGACGACAGGTGCCACTATCAAATAAAAGAACAGACAGGTGAATGATAAAAAACAAGAACGCTCTATTTATGCAATAAAGGGCGTTTTTGTTTTTGCGTTCAGGCTCTTGATCGAATGGATGTTAGTATAAGTGTCGCTGTTTCATAAGGAGCATATATTTTGTCATTCCAGCGGGTTTGTTGTTAATATAACCTTGTTTTACGGTTGTAACGTTTCCTGCAACCCAATACTTATATCAAGGAGTCACAAATGGAGTGCCAACGTTTTTCTCCATGTCCTTATGAACATCATGCAAAAAAGAAAGGAGGAAGGCGCATTCCTCTCCCCCTTACTCCCTTTAGTCGTTGGAGCGGGGGGCTCCTGCGCCAAAAATATGATGAAGAAATATAAAGGCTATTTAATTGATCTGGACGGAACCATGTACCGTGGAACAGAATGTATTGCAGAAGCAAGAGAATTTGTAAAAGAGCTGCATCGGAGAAATATTCCTTATTTATTTGTTACCAATAATTCCTCACGCACGCCAATGCAGGTGGCTGAAAAGCTGAAGTCATTTGATATTCCAGCGACTGAACAACAGATTTTCACAACAAGCCAAGCGACAGCGAACTATATTTTTGAACAAAAACCGGACGCTTCGGTCTATATCGTTGGTGAGGACGGAATTCGTGAAGCCTTAAAAGAGAAAGGATTTACATTTGCAGCAGAGGATGCTGAATTTGTTGTAATGGGCATTGACCGCACGATTACATATGAAAAGCTGGCCATCGCTTGTTTGGCTGTGCGCAATGGCGCTACATTTATTTCGACTAACGGTGATATCGCGATTCCTACAGAGCGCGGGCTGTTGCCTGGGAATGGATCATTGACAGCTGTGGTCGCCGTTTCTACGCAAGTGTCCCCTATTTTTATTGGTAAGCCCGAAAAAATCATTATGGAACAGGCATTAAAGGTTCTAGGAGTGCCAAGAGAAGAAACATTAATGATCGGTGACTATTATGATACGGATATTAAGGCAGGGATGAACGCAGGAATCGACACATTGCTTGTACACACTGGCGTTACTACAAAAGAATTGCTAAAGCAATATGATCAGCAACCAACTTACACGGCAGATTCGCTTCAAGAGTGGCTGGAAAGGCTTTGATGTGCCGATGCTCCATTCATAGCTCAAGGTTCGAGAGAAGAAGTATACCATGAAAAAGGGTGCCTGCTCATTCAGGCACCCTTTCCGATGAAAGCAGAAATAGGCAATGGATAGCCCATATGAAGGTTCGTCCCCATCACTTTGTTTAGAGGTGGGGGATAAAACATCGTCTACGATGATCACCTAATAATAGGCATTTTCTTTGCTTATTTGCTGTTGTTTTGCGTCAACATCAAGAATGGAATGTTCCGCTAACGTTCGCTTTATTTTTTTTCATGGGCGGCACGGTGTGCCAAGCGGCTTGAAGCTGCTGCTGCGATGGCTCCGACAATGTCATCTAAAAATGTATGGCATTTTCCTGTTGATTTATCATTCAAATATTGGAGAATCCCCGGTTTTTGTTTATCAATGTAGCCGTAATTGGTAAAGCCAATCGATCCGTATACATTCACAATCGATAAGGCGAGAATTTCATCTACTCCGTATAGTCCTTCATCTCGATGGATAATGGATTGAAGAGGTTCTTCCAGCATCCCTTTTTCCGCTAATACATCCAGCTGTATTCCTGTAAGAATCGCATTTTGAACTTCACGTTTGGAAAGAACACGATTCACATTTTCAATGCATTCTTCCATTTTTAAGTTTGGATGGTATTTGGATTGTAGATAGTATACTAAGTCAGCAATATCTTCGATTTTGACGCCACGTTTTTCTAACCAATTGCGAGCTGTTTGTTCGAGATTTTCCATTGATTTCACCTATTTCTTTTATAAAGTGTTTTGTATTGTATATGTTTGCTGCCGTGTAAACGTGTCTAATTTATGCATGATATCACGGGTGTTGATAGTTAGACCGCTTCATTGCAGCCTGTCTGCCAGCCGGACATCGATGATTAGCTGCCTTTTTGAAAATAAACAGCGATGGCTGTCTGCTTTGCTTGTATTTTGATCAATGAAAGCATCGCTTTGTTTTTTCCTGATCAAGCCTTGTCAATAGCGATCATGCCTATACCATACTGTCGCAATGTTTTAGCAAAACAGAGGAAAATCCATCTCCATTGAATTTGTTAGTATTATACTCAAAAAGCGAAATAGGGCGCAAATATTTTATGTTTATGCTGGCTCGACAGATTATACAAATTTTTCTTATGCTCTCCTCATATACTTTGTTGAAGGAGGATGAGAACTGTGCGTGAGGTCATTAACGATGAATACGGGCTAAGTATAGAGCAGACAGAGAAGATGGGAGAGTATGATACATTTCTATTCAAAAATGAACGATATATGATTGTTCCTGTTGAACAGCGAACGAGTGAGGAAGTTAATGAGTTGTATCAGATGGGAATGTACTTGCACGCGAAAGGAGATCTATCAGTCGCTTCTTTTGTACAGACCAAAACAGGTACGATCATAGCCTATCATCAAGACCGGCCTTTTGTTGTTCTGCGTATTTATCCGCACGTATATACGCGAACGATTCCAATGGGCAAGGAATTAGCAAAGCTGCATGAACAGGGGCGGCATTTTCCAGCCTATGTTGCCCACTGTAAGCGAATTGGTCGATGGAAGGAATTGTGGGGGCAAAGGCTTGATCAGATGGAGGCTTTTTGGAAGGAAAAAATAAAGATGCCACGAGAAGCAGAGTTTGAGCAGCTGTTTATTGAATCCTTCCCATATTATATGGGGCTTACGGAAAATGCTATTCAATACATCACGGATACGGAACTGGATGAACAGCCGTATTTTGTTGATTCGGCTACCATTTGCCATGAACGAATTGCCCACACCCTTTGGGCTGAAGGAAGAGAAGTCAAGCTACCGACAGATTGGGTATATGATCATTGCGCGCGCGATTTGGCAGAATGGGTGCGAGCCTTATATATGAAAGAAGGAAGAAGCGATGATGAGCAAATTCGCCGCTTTTTCCGTGAGTACGAACGTTTGACGCCGTTGTCCGCTTTTGCTTGGCGGCTTATCTACGCCCGTTTAGTATTTCCGCTTCACTATTTTGAATGCATTGAAGGCTATTATTCCGCCAATAAAGAGGAAGAAAGGCATGGACGGGAACAGATGCTTCGCACCATTTTGGCCAATACAAGAAACTATGAGCAGTTTTTAGCCACTTTTTATGACCGGCTTGAGCTTGTTCGCCGCTTCCGGTTGCCAACCATTAAATGGCTATCGCCTGCCTAGTCTTTTATATATGTGAAGAGCATCCTATAGACATGCACGGTCGGCAAGCCAATCGGCTTGCCGACTTCAGCAGAAAAGCGAGAACCCCAGCCCTGTTCATTGATTTGTTTTGAATCATCAATACCTATGCTTTTATAAAAATGTGATGTATTTAATTGGCTTGCTTCTGTGATTGTAAGGCCAATCGATCAAGAGAAATCTTTTTTTTCGTTTTGTTTATGATAAGATGAAAAAGAAAGATGATCGTATAAGGAAGGAGACGGGGCAATAGTGAAGCCGTATGTTTTTATTACGAGAAAATTGCCAGATGAAATCATTGCACCTCTCAAGGAATATGCGGAAGTGACGATGTGGCCTTACGAAGATGTAGCTGTATCAAGAGAAGTTTTGTTGGAGGAAGCGACGAAAGCGGATGCGCTATTAACGATGCTTTCAGAGCAAATCGATAGGGAAATAATGGAAGTTGGGAAATCGTTGAAGGTTGTCGCCAACTTAGCTGTCGGTTTTGATAATATTGATGTCTCACTGGCAACGGAGAAGGGAATCGCCATTTGTAATACACCAGATGTATTAACGGATACAACCGCGGATTTAACCTTTGCGTTATTGTTAGCTGCTGCGCGTCGTATGGTAGAGGCTGCTGAATTTATCAAAAGCGGCGAATGGAAAAGCTGGAGCCCTTTTCTATTGGCGGGAACGGATGTTCATCATAAGACGATTGGAATTGTTGGAATGGGAAAAATCGGCCAAGCGGTGGCCAAACGCGCTGCAGGGTTTGACATGAACATTTTATATCACAATCGGTCGAGAAACGAGCAGGCGGAAGCGCAGCTTGGCGCAGTCTATTGTTCTTTTTCCGAGCTTTTGCAGCAATCTGATTTTATCGTTTGCTTGACTCCTTTAACGAAGGAAACCCGGCACCTCTTTAATCGTTCCGCTTTTCAAATGATGAAGCGTTCCGCGATTTTTATCAATGCGTCAAGAGGGGCGGTTGTCGACGAAGATGCCTTGTACGAGGCGCTTGTTCAACAAGAGATTGCAGGTGCAGGATTGGATGTGTTTACAAAAGAACCGATTGATCCTTCTCATCCGTTGCTTTCCTTAAAAAATGTCGTGGCCTTGCCTCATATTGGCAGTGCAAGCGTTGAAACGCGCTGTAACATGATGGAATTATGCTGCCAAAATATACTGGCTGTCTTAAAGGGCGAGACGCCAAAAACGCTTGTAAACAAAGAATGGTTACTCAACCGTCACAATGCGTAATTCCCCGCTATGCGGGGAATTTTTATGAATAAAAAATTATCTGAATTTACTTGATGTTAAGCGTTTTCAGAATATATGATAATAAAATAATCATTGTAAAAGAAAAGTATATCTTTTATAATGTCTACTATAAAAGAACAAATGTACATATAGGAGAAACAAAAGGGGTGGAAAATGTGGCAAAACCGATTGCAGTAGGCTTATTAGGATTAGGAACAGTGGGGAGCGGTGTAGTTAAAATCATTGAAAACCATCAGGATCAGCTTATCCATCAAGTGGGTTGCCCTGTTGTCGTGAAAAAGATTCTTGTGCGCGATGTATATAAGGAACGTGATGTTCAGGTGAACACTTCATTGCTGACGACCCGTGCTGATGAGGTGATCAACGATCCAGAGATCGATGTGATTATTGAGGTAATGGGCGGAATTGAAGAAACGAGAAGGCATCTTTTGCAAGCATTACAGCAAGGAAAGCACGTAGTGACGGCTAATAAAGATTTAATGGCCTTATATGGTTCGGAATTGCTGGCCACAGCAACAGAAAACGGATGCGATTTATTTTATGAAGCCAGCGTTGCAGGGGGCATTCCCATTTTGCGAAGCCTTGTCGAGGGATTAGCTTCTGACCGCATTACAAAAATGATGGGGATTGTCAACGGAACGACTAATTTTATTTTAACGAAAATGTGCAAATACGGGATGCCTTATGAGCAAGTGCTTGCAGAAGCCCAGGCTCTTGGCTATGCGGAAGCCGATCCGTCCGCGGATGTTGAGGGATTGGATGCAGCCAGAAAAATGGCGATTTTGGCCCGTCTTGGTTTTTCTATGAATATCGATTTAGAAGATGTACAAGTAAAAGGCATTACGGATATTACGGAAGAAGATTTAGATTATAGCAAACGTTTAGGTTATACGATGAAATTAATCGGCATTGCCCATCGTGATGGCGATAAAGCCGAAGTCAGCGTGCAGCCGACGCTGCTTCCTGATTCACACCCGCTTGCTTCTGTGAGCGACGAGTACAACGCTGTATATGTATACGGGGAAGCCGTTGGAGAAACGATGTTTTATGGACCCGGAGCAGGCAGCTTGCCAACCGCGACCGCTGTCGTATCGGATTTGGTAGCGGTGATGAAAAATATGCGGCTTGGCGTCAACGGTAGAAGTGCAGTCGCCCCGCAATACGAGAAGCGTCTAAAATCACGTTCAGAAATCTTTTCTAAATATTTTGTACGCATCCATGTGAAGGATGAGGTGGGGGCATTTGCTAAAATTACCGCGATTTTCGCTGAACAAGGGGTAAGTTTTGAAAAAATTCTTCAGCTTCCGCTTAAAGAAAAAGGGCTGGCCGAGATTGTCATTGTTACTCACAGGGCTTCACAGCAGGCTTACGAAGACATTTTGCAGCGTTTAAGGGATCTTGAAATTGTTCATCAAGTCAAAAGCTCGTACCGCGTAGAAGGGAATGGAAATTGATGATGTGGAAGGGATTATTGCATGAATATCGTCATTTTTTGCCGATTACAGAAAAAACCCCGCTTCTTTCACTAAATGAAGGAAATACTCCGCTTATTCGTTTGGAGCGTTTATCGAGGTTGCTTGAAATCGATCTTTATGTAAAGGTCGAAGGGGCCAATCCAACGGGCTCATTTAAAGACAGGGGAATGGTTATGGCTGTCGCCAAGGCGAAGGAGGAAGGAAGCCATACGATTATATGCGCTTCGACAGGAAACACCTCTGCGGCAGCGGCTGCGTATGCGGCGAGAGCAGGATTGCGCTGCATTGTTGTGATTCCGCACGGGAAAATTGCAATGGGCAAGCTAGCTCAGGCCTCGATTTATGGAGCGGAAATTTTCGCCATTGAGGGCAATTTTGATGAAGCCTTGAAAATGGTGCGCCGGCTTAGTGAAATGGCGCCAATTACCCTTGTTAACTCGGTCAATCCATATCGAATCGAAGGGCAAAAAACAGCGGCCTTTGAAATTTGCGATCAACTGGGAAAGGCACCGGATGTACTAGCGATTCCTGTTGGTAATGCAGGAAATATCACCGCTTACTGGAAAGGGTTTAAAGAGTATCATGAAGCGAAAGGCACGGGTCTTCCAGAAATGCGCGGGTTTGAAGCAGAGGGGGCGGCAGCGATTGTCCGCAACCAGGTCATTACTCAACCAGAAACGATTGCAACCGCGATTCGCATCGGCAATCCAGCAAGCTGGAATCAAGCGGTGCAGGCCGCTAGCGAATCGAAAGGGAAAATTGATGAAGTATCCGATCAGGAAATGGTGACGGCCTATAAGCTTCTTGCCAGAGAAGAAGGCATTTTTGCCGAGCCAGCTTCATGCGCATCCCTGGCAGGGGTCATCAAGCAGAGAAATAACAAGGAAATCAGCAGCGGAAGCACAGTCGTTGCCGTGCTTACTGGAAATGGATTAAAAGATCCGGCGATTGCCATCGATGTGGCAGAAATCAAGCCGCTTGTTCTCCCAAATGAGGAGCAGGTCGTATTTGAGCATATTCAAGGGGCTGTTCGCCAATGAAAGAAGGAGAGATGCTAAAGATCGTTGTTCCAGCCAGTACGGCTAATCTAGGACCTGGATTTGATTCTCTTGGTCTTGCCGTTTCTCGTTATTTAGAATTGGAAGTGCATAAAGGCGATGAATGGCGCTTTATTCCTCAAACGGCTGAAGTTCAAACGATCCCTCAAGGAACGGAAAATTTGATTTTTCAAGTGGCAGAACGTCTTGCCAGCCAGTATGGGCGTGCTCTGCCGCCTTGCGTTGTCAAGGTATCCAGCGATATTCCATTTACGCGCGGACTTGGGAGCAGCGCTGCCGCTGTTGTCGCTGGAATTGAATTAGCTAATGAGCTTGCGGACTTATCCTTGACAATAGAGGAAAAAATACGGCTGGCTGCTACTTATGAGGGGCACCCTGACAATGTTGGCGCTTCATTATATGGAGGACTGGTCATTGGCAGTCATCGTAATGAGGAAACGACGATTGTCCATCTTTCTGATATTGATCTCGATTTGGTCGCCGTCATTCCCAGCTATGAATTGGAGACAAAAAAAGCACGCAGCGTTCTGCCGCAATCGTTCACTAGGGCAGAAGCAGTAGAGGCAAGCGCTATAAGCAATGTTTTAGTCGCTGCACTGCTCATGAAAAACTGGGAGCTGGCCGGAAAGATGATGGAATGCGATTTATTTCATCAGCCGTATCGTCAAGAGCTGATTCCAGAATTACCGCTTGTCCTGCCGTTTGCGAAGGAATATGGAGCGTTTGGTGTAGCGTTGAGCGGCGCAGGGCCAACCATCCTTTGTTTTGTTGAGCCTGGAAAGGGAGAACATGTAAGAGAACGATTGGCTCCTCATTTTCGGCATTGCCAGGTTGAAACGTTAACCGTCGAGCCAAAAGGAAGTCAAGTGTATAAAACAACCTTAGAAGCATATGAAATGGATAGGTAAAAGAAAAGAAGGGCGTCCCGCTTAGGACACCCTTCTATTTATGTTTAGAATACTTGCTCTACTTCAACGACTCCTGGCACTTCTTCTAAAAGAGCACGTTCAATTCCGGCTTTTAAAGTGATGGTTGAGCTTGGGCAGCTGCCGCAAGCACCAAGCAAGCGCAATTTAACTACGCCGTCCTCAACGTCGACAAGCTCGCAGTCACCGCCATCGCGAAGAAGGAATGGGCGCAACTTATCTAACACTTCTTGTACTTGTTCTTTAATTTCCAAATCGCTCATTCTTATCGACTCCTTTCCTTAACTTTATTATAATCGGTATAAAGAAAAAAATCTAATAACTTTATTTGTCATAGAGAGGAAAGGTGGCCGCCTATGTCGTTGAAGCAAGTGGAAATATGCGTATATGGAGCAGAGGTCATATGTGCTTCGTGTGTTAATTTGCCCTCTTCAAAAGAAACGTATGAGTGGCTTGAAGCCGCCATTAAACGGAAATATCCGGATCAGCCGTTTCTTATCACATATGTCGATATTTTTAATCCGCCGGATGACCAGGTTAAGAAAGCGTTTGCGGAAAAGGTCATTGAAGAGGATTTATTTTACCCGGTTGTGGTTGTGGAAGGGGAAATTGTGGGAGAAGGAAATCCGAAGCTAAGGGACATTTATGAAAAAATGGAGCAATACGGTTATCAAGCAGTTGAGCAACTGTAAAAATAAAACACGGCCGTCAAAAGTTTTTCCTATAAACTTGGCGGCCGTGTTTTACATTTTTACACAAGTGTTGATGAACCATTATTTTACTAAACATATGGAATGATTGGGCTAGAAATCAAGCCAGTCAATGGGTTTTTATTGGAGCATCCACACACCTGACATTTTTATGCATTTAGGCTTTGCTGACTGGAAGCAGAAGCATGCAGCCTTCGGGAAAAGTAGCTGTGCAAAATCATACCGATGACAATGGCTAGCATGCCGAACCATGAAAGGGCTGAAGGCATGGGAGCCGACAAGAGGAGGATTTCTCCGAACACGGCGAAAAGCACTTCCATTGATTGTGTTGCTTCAACAGCCGCCAGCTTATGCATATCTTTGCGCACCATGTCGGTAGCTTGAAAAAAAAGAATCGTAGCAATAATTCCTGAAAAGATAGCGACGAGCAGTGACTGGATGATTTGTTCCTTGCTTGGTGCGCCTGCTGTCAGCAACCCGTATAGCGATAAGAGCAGCCAAAATGGCAGGCTGGCCAACGTCATTCCAAGCGTTCGCTGATAGCTATCCAAACGGCCGCCGCAAATTTCCATCATTTTACGATTACCAAGCGGATAAGCGAAGGAAGCGACAATGACTGGCGCAACACCGAGCAGAACCGTGCGCCAAGATACATGGTTGGCTTGCTCAAGCTGCATAAGAATAATGCCGAAAAAAATGATCAATGAGATCGCCAGCCCTTTAATAGGAATCTTTCCCCGAACTTTTTTCAATCCTTGTGGCGTTTCGATGGTCTCGAAAAAAAGAGGAGCGAGCAACGACCCGGATATAATCGTAAATTGCCACGTCCCGGCAATCAGCCAGCCTGGAGCATACATGGCAGCAAAGCAAAGCGGGGCGTAAAACAGCCCGAATCCGACCAAGCTCCATACGAACCAAGAGCTAGGCTGCTTTCTCATTTCTTGAAACAAAGCCCGCGTGTTTTTTCGTGAAGCGACAATAAGAAAAAGAAACGGTACCATAAAAATAAATCGCAGTGATGCGCTCCACACCCAACCCCCTCCAGATAATTCCATTGATCGATTAAGGATAAAAGTGGAGGCAAAGAAGAAGGCCGCACAAATTCCTAAGAAAATCGGACGCAATGAGCTCACCTCTTACATGTGATTGAATGATCTAAAACATACATGTGGATAAAATAGTTTCCCTCGCTTTCACTATTTGCATCAACCCACTAGATCTGGGCGGGGTATATGACTTATTTTAGCAGAGATGGAGGAGAAGGGGTATCGATAAATACAAGCTTGAAGATGGAAAGCCCTTTCTTTTGACCACCCATATGAGATGGTGTCAGAACCGCGTTAGATGAGGAACATCGTATTTGTAAACCTGTGAACGACTCAGCACTTATGAAGTGAGAGACGATTTTCTAAGGGGCATTTCAAGTTTCCATGTAGTACGTACTGGATGGAAGAAAAAATAAAGTCGGGGAAATCCAGTGGTCGTTTGCTAGATTTATTATTGTTGCATATCTTTTTTCAATCAAAAAGGCGGAAATGACTCCGCCTTTTTTTACATCAAAAAACCGTCCAAGTTTTGATTTTTTATAAGCAAATACTGATTGATCAAAGGGTTTGGAGATATTTTGAGCCGTTTTGCATCAATATCCATTATGATATTTGTACATCCAAAGAACGCCAGATTTTAACAGACGCGGCACTCTGCCGGTTAAAGGACGGTCAGCGACAAGGCCAAATCCATGCTTTTTGCCGAGAGAACCGAGAATGCCTTTTAGCTTAATCGGCGGAAATTCGTTTGGCGGTTCTTCTCCGCGCCAGCGGCTTTGCAGCACTTGAACAATTTGCTCTGCCTGTCCTTCCGCAAGCTGTGCGCTTGGGGAATGAGGAAGGCTCGCACAGTCGCCGACAACATAGACATTTTCATATTCAGGGATATGGTGCTGGTTGGTTAAGACCACGCGGCCTTGCCCGTCTTTCTCCACATTTAACTCACGAACGACCCGGCTTGGCTGGATTCCTGCTGTCCATACAATGGCGTCACAGTGAATAGGCTCATCGTGATTATATAATATGCCTTCTTCAACTTTTGTGATATTGGAATGGCGGACAATGCTGATGCCATGCTCATGAAACCAGCTTTCGACATATTGACTGAGCCGCTCTGGAAACATAGGTAAAATTCGTTCTCCGCGGTCAAATAGCATCACGTGAAGATCAGGACGGCTTTCGGCCAGCTCACTTGCCAATTCGACACCGCTTAATCCTGCTCCAACGATACCGACAGTGGATTGCGGAGGTAAATTGCTTAATGTTTGATATGTGACACGGGATTTTTCAATCGACTGGATGCTATGTGTAAACTGTTCCGCCCCAGGGACGTTATGATACTTATCCTCACAGCCTAATCCGATGACTAAATCATCATATGCTACAGTCGTCCCATCATGCAATAAGACCGTACAGGCATCCAAATCAATACGAACAACTTCTCCAAAGCAATATGTGAGGCGAGGGTGTTCTGGAAAAGGTACACGAATATCGTGGTCGCTGACGGTACCAGCAGCTAATGCATAGTATTCCGTTTTTAAACAGTGATACGGAACACGGTCAATCAGCGTAATGTGAACGTTCTCAGGTAAATGGTTTGGGAGAAGGCGAAGCAAAATTCGCATATTTCCATAGCCCCCACCAAGCAGAACGAGGTTTCTCATGCTAGAATTCCCCTTTTGTAGTTGTCTTTTCACGCAAAACGTTGACCAAATGACATTAAAAGTATAGCGAAATTGTGACAAAATCACAATAATTTTTCGAAAAAAATGATAAATATATAAAGGACTTTCTTTATTCAGGATGGCGGAATCAAGAAATAAAGTGTCATAAATTGACGGCGACGATAAAAATCGTTACCATTTAAAGCAGGTAGTGAGGTGACAAGCGTTGATTCAGCCAATTATTGAATTTTGTATAAGCAACTTAGCGAATGGTTCACAAAAAGCGCTGGAAAAATTGGAAAAAGATCCGAACCTAGATATCATTGAATATGGATGCCTAAGCTATTGCGGGAAATGCGGCCAGTCGCTTTTTGCGTTAGTAAACGGCGAAGTAGTAACAGGGGAAACGCCGGAGCATTTGGTAGAAAACATTTATAAATTTCTTGAGGAAAATCCAATGTTTTAGAAAAAAGCGGCTGCAGACAGCCGCTTTTTGAATATCCTTCTTTATATGGTTGCCGCTTGATATGTTAGCATAGAGTTCGTCAGATTTTTGCCATGCGAATGCATGAAGAAAAGATCAGTCACAAGAAGCTCTGAATCTAAGATTTATTCGTTCAATCTTTATAAATGCATGCATATCGATTTTTGGGAGCCATTGGTGCTAGAAATCGACCACTTGCGCTTATTTTAGCCGTTCATCGCCGTGTTGATGGTTAGAGTTTTCGCCGCTGCGAATTTCCTGCCATCGTTCATGAGCCATAGCAATAATCCCTGTTTCAATGGTTTCCTTCTTTTTCGCAATCACTTTTGAAAAATATAAAATCGCCTGTTTTGTTTCACCTAATCTTCGATGCAGTTCACCTATGAGATAAAGAATACGCACCTCAGACATATGGGTTCCAAGAAAATCGTCGTTGCTATAGGATGCCATGTATTCCTGTAAAGCGAGACGCATAAAACGCTTTTCTTGTTCAGGAACTTTGTATGTGCGATAAAGCCAAGCAAGACGCATATACAAGCCAGCAAGAACAATGTGTTTTTCGTGCTTCAGCGTAGCTGAATAAATCCCGAGCTTATACGTGCTAACCGCTTCTTGAAACGTTCGCTTTCCACTATAATTGTGTCCGCTCCAAAGCTGACAAATATGTTGCTGAATCGCTTCAAATGTTTGAGGAGGGAAATAAGCAGAAAAATCTTCTGTCACCGAAAATCCGCAATGAGGACAAACACTCACATAATAAAGCAGCGGATTTAGGTCTTCAGACTGGTAGTATGAACAAAAATCGCTGTCGTGTTTTATTGGCCGAAGAAAGCGGGAGCGAATCTTTTTCGTGGTGTATGGCTGATGACAAACAAGGCAAGAAATCTTTCGATCATATAACTCATTTATTTCCATGATGCTTCCCCCGCGATTGATTTAAGGATAAAGGCCTATTACAAATTTATTATACAGATAAGAGCACAAAAAAAGAAGATGCCAGAGCATCTTCTTTTAAAGGTGTATATGAAAAAACGGGGGATATTTTCATTGTTTCCCAACAATATCGCGTTTATACTTATATGTACAAAATTTTTAGGAGGATGCACAATGGGCAATTTTTCGTTTGCGAAAATGCACGGCTTAGGAAACAGTTATATATATGTCAATTTGTTTGAAGAGACGATCCCAGAAGAGCTTTTGCCAGAGCTAGCGATCAAAGTATCCAATGTTCACACAGGGATTGGATCGGATGGACTGATTTTAATTTGTCCGTCAAACGTCGCTCCTGTGCGCATGAGGATTTTTAATAGTGACGGCTCCGAAGGAAAAAATTGCGGCAACGGCCTTCGCTGTGTAGCGAAATATGCTTATGAGCATCAGTTGGTGAAGGAGCGCTCATTTTTTATTGAAACATTGTCAGGGCTGGTGAAAGCCGAAGTTTCTGTGGAAAATGGCCTTGTGACTAACGTAACTATTGATATGGGTCACCCTCGCCTTAAGCGGAGTGAAATTCCGATGATCGGAGAGGAAGCAGAGCAGGTGGTCGCAGAACCGATTCGAATCGCTGATCAAACATATACGATGACCGCTGTTTCCATGGGGAACCCACATGTCATTTTTTATGTAAATGATATTCACCAGGCTCCTGTGACCTCGCTTGGTCCTATTGTTGAAAAAGACAAACGGTTTCCAGAGGGGGTTAATGTGGAATTTGTAGAAGTTGTCAGTGATCATGAACTGCACTTTCGTGTATGGGAGCGCGGTTCAGGAGTCACACAGGCGTGCGGAACAGGGGCATGTGCAGCGGTGGTAGCCTCCGTACTGAATGGTTGGACGGCCCGTAATCGTGAAACAGTTGTTCATCTGTTAGGTGGCGATTTATTTATTACCTGGACAGAGGAAGGAAATGTGCTGATGACAGGGCCTGCCGAAACGATTTGTACAGGTGTGTATGAGTACTAAGACCAAGTGTTGATCTCAATCGGTAAATGGATCTTTGGCCCAAATGATCGTTAGTTGTCCAAAGAAAGCTAAAGCTGTAGCAAAATGGAGGCTGACGATTTGAATCGTTTGAACAAGTGATAGGAAAACAGATATACTAATGAAAAAGGAGGGAATGATATGAGCGACGTCATTCAGTTGACGGAAGCAGCGGCGTTTCAAATTAAAGATATGATGAAAGAGCATGGAGAAGAGAACGCTTATCTCCGCGTAGGAGTAAAGGGCGGCGGCTGCAGCGGATTATCATATGGCATGGGGTTTGAACATGACCGCCATGAAGATGATCATGAGCTGGAGCAGCATGGTATTAAAATATTAATTGATAAAGAAAGCGCGCCAATTTTAAAAGGCACGATTATCGATTACAAACAGTCGTTAATGGGTGGAGGTTTTACAATCAACAACCCGAACGCGATCGCCACATGCGGCTGCGGATCGTCGTTCCGTACGGCGGCAAACGCTGGAACACCGGAGGAGTGCTAAGGCTATTTAGCGACGAACTTCTTTATAAAAAGGGCGTCCTTATGCTAAGGGCGCTCTTTTGTGCTATTTGCCATAAACATTGTGCTCCATATTTGTGAAGAAAATAAAACACGGCAGGGAGGTCTAGGAATCGACCGCCTTGCCGCAGATGGTTTAGAACATAGAAGAAGAATGCATTGGCTGTATTTTGGCTTTTGGATCAATATAGGCTTTCGCGTTATTGACTGCCGTTGGCGCTTCACCGAAGCCGCAGGCAATTAATTTTACTTTTCCTTCATATGTGCAAATATCGCCAGCTGCATAAATGCCTGGAATATTTGTTTCCATTTTGGAGTTTACTTTAATGGAGTTTTTTTCAATTTCAAGTCCCCATTCTTTAATCGGTCCAAGGGATGATACGAATCCATAGTTGACCACTACGGCATCCACATCAATCGTTTCTTTTGAGCCGTCTTTTGCATTTTCGAGAATCACTTGGCGAATGCCCCCATCGTCACCGACTAAATCAACGGGCACAAATGGTGTTTTGACAACAACTTTGGAATTCATTAAATTCTCTACACTATGCTCATGAGCCCGGAATTTATCGCGGCGATGGACAATGGTCACTTTTTCAGCAATTGGCTCAAGCATAAGCGCCCAATCGACAGCCGAGTCGCCGCCGCCGCAAACAAGCACTTTTTGTCCCGCAAATTTATTTAAATCATCAATAAAGTAATGCAGGTTTTTCCCTTCATATTGAGCGGCATCTGCCAACTCAAGGCGTCGTGGCTGGAAGGCGCCGTTTCCAGCTGTAATGATGACAGCTTTCGAATAATGGATTTCTTTGTTTGTTGTCAGTTTAAAAATACCATCATCCTGCTTTTCCAGTTTTTCAACGGATTGTTCTAAGCAAACGGTCGGATTAAATTTGGCCATTTGCTCCTTTAAATTATCAATCAGTTCTTGTGCGCGAATTTTAGGAAACCCAGCGACGTCGTATATGTATTTTTCTGGATAAAGAGCAGATAACTGTCCTCCCAATTGTGGAAGGCTTTCAATAATTTTTACGCTTGCTTGGCGCATTCCTCCATAAAACGCTGTAAACAGCCCTGTTGGTCCGCCGCCAATAATCGTAATATCATATACCTTCTGGTCTTCCTTCATGACCCCTTCTCCCCCCTACTCAATGAAAAATGCAGACACTTACATCATAACATATTCATTACTTTTATAAAAAAGAAAAAAATCACTTGAAAACGATACGAAAAAAGACTAATATGTTTTTGGGTGGATTGTTAAGATTTTTTGACAATTATTCGACATTTTTTTGTCCCTTATCGTGAATTTATTCACAAACTTTTTTTCAATAAAATGCAGCATGAAAGCGCACGCTAGTGGTAAATGCTGCAAATAAAAAATAAAAAGGTGGAAGTGATTGAGTTGAAAAAGCCAAATGTTGTAATTTTAGGGGCAGGCTATGGCGGTTTGATGACCGCGGTGCGCTTGCAAAAGTTTGTTGGAGTGAATGAAGCGAACATTACTCTTGTCAACAAAAACAATTATCACTACGAAACTACGTGGTTGCATGAGGCCTCAGCTGGAACGCTGCATCATGATCGCGTGCGCTATCCAATCGCTGATGTGATTGATCGCAGCAAAGTGCAATTTGTGCAAGATACGGTTGTTAAAGTAGTTCCGCAAGAGAAGCGAGTGATTTTACAAAACGGCGAATTAACTTACGATTATTTAGTCATTGCGCTCGGTTTCGAATCTGAAACATTTGGCATTAAAGGGCTAAAAGAGTACGCATTTTCTATTGCTAACGTGAATGCCGCCCGCCAAATTCGCGAGCATATCGAATATCAATTTGCGACCTATCATACAGAAGAAGAAAAGCGCGATGAGCGTTTAACGATTGTTGTTGGCGGTGCTGGATTTACGGGTATCGAATTTCTTGGCGAGCTGGCAAACCGCATTCCAGAGCTTTGCCGTGAATATGATGTGGATCCGAAAAAAGTGCGCATCATTTGCGTTGAGGCTGCTCCGACAGCTCTTCCTGGCTTTGATCCAGAGCTTGTGGAATATGCGGTTAGCTTGTTGGAGCGCAAAGGAGTAGAGTTTAAAATCGGAACAGCCATTAAAGAATGTACACCAGAGGGCATTGTGGTTGCGAAAGGTGACGAAGTTGAAGAAATCAAAGCAGGCACAGTCGTTTGGGCCGCGGGTGTGCGTGGAAGCTATGTCATTGATGAATCTGGCTTTGAAGCAATGCGGGGCCGTGTAAAAGTGGATCCGTTCTTGCGCGCTCCTGGTTATGATAACGTATTCATTGTCGGCGACTGTTCACTAATGATTAATGAAGAAACGAATCGCCCATATCCGCCTACAGCACAAATTGCGATGCAGCAAGGCGAGTTATGCGCGAAAAACCTTGCCGTTTTAATTCGCGAACAGGGCGAACTGCAGCCATTTAAGCCAGACATTAAAGGAACGGTATGTTCGCTTGGGCATGACGACGCTATTGGCGTTGTGTTTGGTAAAAAGATGTGGGGGGCAAAAGCAAGCTTTATGAAAAAAATGGTTGACAATCGTGCCCTCTACTTGATCGGCGGTCCATCTCTCGTTATGAAAAAAGGAAAATTTAAGTTCTTCTAATAAAGAAATTGTATGGGCAAACAAGCTTTTGTTTGCCCTTTTTTTAAAATTGAAGGAAAAAGAGGTTGGAGCTATATGAAAAAGAAGCGTGGGCATGTGTGGCTGGCGGCAGCAGGGATCGTACTAAATGATGCAGGGGATTGGCTTGTTGTCAAGAAGAAGTATGGCGGATTGCAAGGACAATGGTCATTGCCGGCAGGATTCGTGCAGCGTGGAGAAACAGCAGATGAAGCGGTGATCCGGGAAGTGGAGGAAGAAACAGGAATCCAAGCCGAAGTGATCGGATTGATTGGATTGCGCACAGGAGTCATAGATGATGAAATCAGCGACAATATGATGATTTTTTTGTTGAAGGCTTTATCCAAAAAAATGGTCATCCAACAAGATGAACTATGGACAGCGGCGTTTTTATCGAAAGAGTCTCTTTTGAGTGATTCAAGTGCGTCGACTTTGCTGCAGCATCTGCTGAAAGCATGGCCTTTATCCTATTTCCATTTTCATAACGGATTGGATCCGGGTGAACCATTTGGATATACAACATACCGAGTTTATTTCAAAAATTCAAAAAATTAAGAAAAACAGAGGAAATGAAAGGATTTTGCCAATGTATCCGTTTACATCGGGGGAAATCGTCCGAAATGCTCCTTTTCTTTTTGTATAGATCTTTGATATATTATCAGAAAATTAAGAAAAGGGAAGAGGGATGACATAATGAAAAAGACAGAATCAACGGTATGCCCATATTGTGAAGGAAATGGTTACGTTCAATTGTTGTTAGGCGGTTCAGAAACATGCTATTGCTGCTCCGGAAAAGGAACCGATAGCAAAAATCATAAATAAATGATAACTGAGGGGCAAGTTTATATGCTTGCCTCTATCATTTTGCTACGCAAAAGCGCTTATATGAATGCTTTCATTGACTCCCATTCTACGTTTCAGTACACTTAAGAAGGATGTACTGGAGGTGATGGGGATGGAAATGAGCGTACCCGTTTTATTAATATCCATGTTATTGTTTTTTGTGTTATTTTTTGGGATTGGCTTTTTATTGAATATGATTTTAAGAATGTCATGGATTATGGCTATTTTAAGTCCGATTGTCTTTATTTTTATTATTGATGATGTGAGATGGACAGAATATTTTACTCATCCAGGCGCTTCATTTACTGCGCTCAAACACAAAATATTATCGCTGGCGCCTGCTGATGTTATGATCCTTAGCAGCGGGCTTGTCGGCGCCATTTTTGCCGGAATTGCGATTCGGGCGCTGCGTGCTAAAGGATATCAAATGTTTTAAGACTTTCGCTGAATAAGCGAGAGTCTTTTTTATTTTCTCATTCTTCCCCCGGTGAATATTTCGTTTTCCCTGTGGAAATAAATAGAACCATGGGAGGAGTGAGGAAATGAATATAATTAGAAGAATGAGTATGACGCTTTTATTTATCGGCGCGCTTTTTACTACATTTCAATCTGTTTCTGGAGTAGAAGCGAAGACAATTGTTCACTCACTTTATAATTCATCCGTTTCATTTTTTCAACGCAGTTATTCTTTTTTTGATAACTTCGAGATAGACAACCATGCATTAGCAAATGAGCAATGGACTCGATATGAAGAGCGGGTGCAGCCGCAAATTTCATCCGAACAAACGATGAATCACTCGCTAAACTTAGAGGAAGCGATCGATTGGTCGCAATACCCTTCCACTACTGTTGTTGCGACTGGCTATACAGCAGGCGTGGAATCGACAGGGAAATCGCCGAACCATCCGGAATACGGCATTACTTATTCAGGTGTACGAGTCAAACGAGATCTCTTTTCAACGATTGCTGCTGATTTAAATGTGTTTCCTATTGGAACGATTTTGTTTATTCCGGGATATGGATATGGGGTAGTGGCAGATAAAGGAGCGGCTATTAAAGGGAACCGCATTGATTTATACTACCATACAGTAGATGATGTGTACAAACATTGGGGCAAGAAAACGGTGAAAGTTTATATTGTGAAAAAAGGAAATGGGACATTATCCGAGCAAGAGCTAACTAAATTAAATGAGGATGAAGCCATGCAAGTGTTTCGGCAACAATATTTGAAATCGGAAAGTTAATGAAAATAGAGAAGGGCTGTTCATGACAGCCCTTCAGATTGTTTATAAATGCTTCCATCCTGCGTCACTGTTCTCGTACGTCTCAAGCACTCGGCCATGTTTCTTGTCTGCCAAGTGGCTTTAAGCCAGTCTGGTGTGAGACCGCCATCATCAATGAAGAATGTTAAAATGGTTGTAGACAAAGTCAACAGTGACTTTGTCTTTTTTCGTGAAGTAAAGGATCGATATGATCATATTCTGGAAATATGTCAGGGTGAAGCAAAGCAGCAAGCTTTTTTAATCCGAGCAGTAGCCTTGGTGAAGGACGACAAAATAAAGATTCTTCGAGGACGGAAATGCGCCCTGCTTTTACTGCTTGGATTTCGCTCCATCCGGGACGCTTGTTGACGATGGTTGGATCGATTTTTTCCGTTCTCACTCCAACCCAAACAAGGCAAATATGTTCCGGGTTTCGTTTTTTTACTTCATTCCAGTCTGTTTGGATATTGGCTGCCTCGATATCAGCAAAAACATTCGTTCCTCCCGCTAGCACGCTTATTTCAGTAAGCCAATTTGCTCCTCCAGGAGTGAATACAGGTTTTGGCCACCATTCCCAGTAGAGAGAGATCGGTGCCTCGATATTTTTAGCTAGTTGCTTATAGTGATGGATAAATGCTTGGTAACGAGTGACGATTTTTTGTGCTTGTTCTTTTTTGTGCATTGCTTCTCCTAATAAAAGCAAATCGGAAGCAATATCATTCAACGAATTTGGCTGGAAGACGATATAAGGAATACGTCGTTTTTGCAACTCAGCAATGTTTCTCTCCATTCCTGGCACGCTTAAGGAAGCAAGCACAAGATCTGGATTCATCGCTTCGACTGCATCCATATCGATCTTTAGATCAGGCCCCACTTTAGGAAGGGAATGTACTGCTCTTGGCCAATCCGAATAATCGTCCACGGCGATTAAATTCTCTAAGCCTCCTAGGTAAGCGAGCAGTTCTGTATTGCTTGGGCATATGGAAATGATTCTCATGATTATCACCTCTTTTTTATTCCATAATGGTGTATTCTTCTTCTGCTGTGCGGTTTCCTTGTGATATGCTGAAAAAGGGGAGGGAGAAGCGTGTATCCGCTTGCGTATTATGAGTTTTTTGTGAAATTTAACGAGGGAGATTTTTATACGTGCCATGATTTATTGGAAGAAATTTGGATGGAGGATAAAAGCAATTTTTTCATTAAAGGATTGCTGCAAATGACGGTAGCTTTATATCATTATAGCTATGGCAATGTGAAAGGAACACGGATGATGATGGAAGCTGCCCAAAACTATTTGCAGCCTTATCGGCCCATCCATTGGGGGCTGGATGTAGAAGCGGTATACAGCTTTATTGAACGCTGTCTTGACTTGATTCCAGCAGATATTGAGCGAGTGGATTTTTCTCAGATTCATCGTCTGCCTTCTCTTCCTGAGCTTGTATTAGTGCTACAAGATTAGCTGGCTAGCGAAATGGGATGATGCATTGTATGATGATAGAGGAAAAATCAGACAAAGGAGGATTCATATCATGTTTAAAGTGGTTCAGGAGTCTCTAAATGAAACAAAGCATGAGGCTTGTATTGTTGGGATATTTGAGCGGCAGAGCGCATTGGGTGGTGTGCTGGCTGCTTGGGATGAACAGTTAAATGGACAACTTACAGCATTGTTGAAAGAAGGAGATCTTTCTCCAAAGCGAAAGCAAATTGCTAAAATACATACGCTAGGGCAATTGAATATCAAGCGCCTTTATTTTGTAGGATTAGGCAAGGAATCAGACCTGACATTTGATGGATTACGAGAAGCGATTGGCCGGCTGTTTAAAATGTTAAAAGGAGAAAAGCTCACAGAAGCAGCAGTGGCTCTCGATACGTTTATTACCGAAAATCTTGATGCTAGCGAGGCAGCTCACGCTTTTGCTGAGGCGTTTGCGCTGTCGACATATCAATTTGTCGGATATAAACAAAAATCAAATGAACCAGAAAAGAAGCTGGAAGAGATGACTGTCTATACAGCGGCGGACCCTAAAGAAGTGGAAGCGAGCCTTTTGGTCGGTTCTGTTTATGGAAGGGCTACCAATTCAGCTCGGACGCTGGTGAATACACCAAGTAATTTATTAACGGCGACAGATTTGGCCGATTATGCAGTAGAATTGGCGCGAAAATATAAGTTTGAATACGAGGTGCTGGAAAAAGCGGAAATGGAAAAGCTCGGAATGGGCGCGCTGTTGGCTGTTAATAAAGGGTCGTCGGAACCGCCGAAAATGATTGTTTTGAAGTACCAAGGGAAGGAAGCGTGGGAGAATGTCATCGCGCTTGTCGGAAAAGGAGTAACCTTTGATACAGGCGGCTATTCCATTAAAACAAAGGATGGAATTGTCGGTATGAAGACCGATATGGCCGGTGCAGCCGCTGTCCTTGGTGCGATGGAAATTATCGGTGAACTCCGGCCGGAGCAAAATGTGATCGCCGTCATTCCAGCTACCGATAATTTAATTAGCGCGGATGCGTTTAGACCGGACGATGTGATTACATCCATGAGCGGTAAAACGATTGAAATTAAGAATACTGATGCAGAAGGGCGCTTGATTTTAGCGGATGCCATTACTTATGCCAAGCATCATGGTGCGAACTACATTATCGATGTAGCTACCTTAACAGGGGGTGTCATTATTGCGCTTGGTGTCCATACTACAGGCGCGCTGACGAATCATGAGGAAATGTTTGAGCAGCTTTTAGAGGCATCAGTGGAAACCGGTGAATGTATTTGGCGCCTGCCAATTACAGAAAAAGATAAGGAACGTGTACGCAATAGCCCGGTCGCTGATCTCAACAACTCTCCAGGACGCGAAGGCCACGCGATTATGGGCGGCGCCTTTCTCGCTGAATTTGCCGAGAACACTCCTTGGGTACATTTAGATATTGCCGGTACCTCCGTTACATCGAAAGACCATGATTTAGGGCCGGCCGGTGCAACCGGTGTGATGGTGCGAACTCTTGCTACTTTCGTCGAGCGTTTCCAGTAAGGAGAAGAAGCCGTTCATCAGCGGCTTCTTCAGACTGTTGAGAACCTTTTTATCCTGCATCGTTTGCCGCACTCGGCTGTGTTCCGTGTCTCAGATCGGCGAAGGAAAAAATCAAAATGATTAAATGAGACAAAGTTTTTTGTTAAGCTTGCTGCTGCTACGCTGAACCACTCCCACCTCCATTTCATTTAGAGGTGGGAGGCTTTTTAGTAGATATGTTAACTCTAAGACGAATACGAGCGAATCGTTCATCCAAATGTAAAGATAATGTAAATTTAGTGTTAATTTTTTTTAAAATTGTTGTAAATTCGACGGTTATTGATAAAATAAGACAGGGTGGCTCAACATTAGTTACATAAAATGGGGGTTTTTTTATGGTTTTTGCACCAAAAAAAGATGTCTTTTTTGATTTATTGTTTACAATTTCAGAGAATGTAAAAGAGGCAGCACAGTATTTTGTTGAGTACAAAATCAATAACATTAGTGATCTCAAAGAGTTTGCACGTGTCATGAAAGAGTATGAAAAGAAAGGCGATTCGTTTATTCATGAGCTTGTCGTTGCTTTAAATAAGACATTTATTACGCCGATTGAACGGGAAGATATTCACCAATTAGCGATGAAAATGGATGATGTATTAGATGGATTTGAGCAATGCTCTGCTCGTTTTGAAATGTTTTCGTTTACCGATATTGATGACCATATGGCGAAATTTTTTGAAAATATTTATCAAAGTACCATTGAAATCGCTAAAGCGTTGAAACTGTTAGCAAGCAAAAAACTGCTTGATATGCGGGTACATGCCATAAAAATCAAAGATTATGAAACAAAATGTGATGAAATTTTAAGAGCCTCTATTAAAAACTTATTTGTGACACAAAAAGATCCAATTAAATTGATCCAATATAAAGAATTGTATGAAATGCTAGAAGAGATCGCTGACAGCTGTGAGGATGTTGCCAATACCATTGAAACCATCATTATGCGCAACGCGTAAAAGGAGATTGCTCTTTTATGGATACGGTGTTCATACTTAC
This sequence comes from Anoxybacillus sp. P3H1B, assembly GCF_001560855.1. Classification (NCBI taxonomy): domain Bacteria; kingdom Bacillati; phylum Bacillota; class Bacilli; order Caryophanales; family Anoxybacillaceae; genus Anoxybacillus; species Anoxybacillus sp. P3H1B. Next base: position 103,840 of record NZ_LPUG01000016.1, read on the forward strand.
AGCTTTAGTTGTCATCTTTGCGTTAGCTTTTGACTTTATTAATGGCTTTCACGACACAGCGAATGCGATTGCAACATCAGTTTCGACAAGAGCGCTGACGCCGCGTCAAGCGATTATTTTAGCAGCGACGATGAACCTAATCGGTGCTTTAACTTTTACAGGGGTTGCTAAAACGATTACGAAAGATATTGTTGACCCGTTTGCCTTAGAGAATGGTTCCGTTGTTATTTTAGCAGCGCTGACAGCAGCGATTGCTTGGAACTTAATTACATGGTATTACGGAATTCCAAGCAGCTCTTCTCATGCGATTATTGGGGCTGTTGCCGGAGCTGCTATCTCAGCAGCCGGTTTTGACGTTTTGAACTACGAAGGATTTTTGAAAATTTTACAATCCCTTATCCTTTCTCCGTTTCTTGCATTTGGCGTAGGATTTATTATGATGAATTTATTCCGAATAACGTTTAAAAACGCCAACCTCTCCAAAACGACCAAGGGATTTCGCATGTTTCAAGTGTTGACGGCAGCGATGCAGGCTTATACACATGGGACGAATGATGCGCAAAAAGCGATGGGGATTATTACGATGGCATTAATTGCTGGAAATTATCATCACTCCACTGACATTCCAGAGTGGGTGCGTTTCTCAGCAGCCATTGCCATGGGGCTTGGAACCTCCGTTGGCGGCTGGAAAATCATTAAAACCGTTGGCGGAAAGATTATGAAAATTCGTCCTGTCAACGGGGCGGCAGCTGACCTTTCTTCTGCCCTTATTATTTTTGCGGCAACGACATTTAAATTGCCGGTGAGTACGACTCACGTCATTTCTTCTGCTGTTATGGGGGTTGGTGCGGCACAGCGTGTGAAAGGTGTAAAATGGGGAGTCGCACAGCGCATTGTGCTCACATGGATTATCACTCTGCCTGTTTCAGCGCTGATTTCTGGATTTGTTTATCAATTATTTAAATTATTCTTATAAGAAAAACCGGGCGTAAAATCAACGCCCGGTTTTTTCAATTATGCTGCATGTCGATTGGCTGCGAACGACTTGCGAAGAGAGGCATAAATTCGAGGCGATATTACGCCGGCGACGATGGATAATATAATATCCTTTGGCAGAGGTACGAGCATCCAGGCCCATGCCATGCTATAAGAGAATCCTTCTGGAGCTTGTCCCCAATATTTATACGCTAAAAACATCCAATTTGTACCGATTACATAATTGATGATCATTCCGATGAGTGCAGCGACAACAAAACGAACGACAGAAGGAGACGGGTTGCCTTTTTCGACGATCCAACCAGTGATATATGCTGCTAAAATATAGGATAGAATAAAGCCGAATGTCGGACGGACAACCATGCTGAATCCACCAGAAAATTGGGCGAATACAGGTGCGCCGACTAAACCGACGAGCATATATACAATCATGGCAAAGGCGCCGAGGCGCCGTCCTAAAACAGCACCGGCAAACAAACAAAAAAACGTTTGCAATGTAATCGGTACTCCGCCAATGACTAAAAATGGTGCCCAAGAAGTAATATTGGCTCCAATGGCCATTAAGGCTGCGAACATGGCGATTAATGTCATATCAAGTGCACGGAATGACGGTTTTGATGTCATATGTGAACCTCCTTGTTTATTTGGTTAACAAAATCGTATCGAACAATTGCTTGACTGTCAATTAATTTTTTGAATAATGCGGTCGTTTTTAGAAAATATATAAATACAAATGAAAAATGGAACAAATAGTATCTGTACAGTCTACCGGTTAGATGCAAATCGGTGGCTTGCCTCACTCGCGTGAAAGCGTGCCGCCGCAACGAGATCATGGTTTGCTTACTTTTGTATAGATGCTGATTCAGTATCATTACCATGGGTTACTATAAATGCTTCAATAGCGAGAATATGGGGGGATTGATGGTGAAACCGGAGAAAGATAGAAGCCATATTGAGAGGGCAAGCCAACAAGGTGCTCGTGAGGATCTCATCCATGTAAGTTCAGATGATGAAGGAAGCGATTATGATTTACGGGATGCACAAGAGGTTGGACGAAAGCAACTCGATCATGAATAAAACATCAGACTGTTGACAAATGCTTTCATGTTGCATCACTTGTTTTGTTCGTCCGCTTATGAACGTCTTGATTCAATTCTTAGCTTTGTTCCTTATCTGACAAGTGTTTTCAAGACAATCTGAGGGAAATGAATGGATGCTTAAAGTGATGGTTAAAGAAAAAATGGATTTTATTTACAATCTGAGATGTTTGGCTTTTCAAGTATCTCAAAAACTAAAATACGTTCCAACGCAGTCCGATGGTTAGTTGGCAGCAATAGGGCATGCTAGACGACCCTCTCCCCCTCTTAACCGAGTGTATGTGGGAAGGCTCACTATACATCATGAGCATGAAACAGAAAAGAGCGAGTCATTAGCATGAACTCGCTCTTTTTTACTACATTAGATAGCGCAAAAATAAATACAAATGTGATAGAAGCAAAGTGATCAGCGTTAAAGGAGCACCGATTTTCAAAAAATCCATATAGCTGAATCCATGTCCTTCTCGTGAAGCGATGCCAGCGACAATAACATTAGCCGAGGCACCGATGAGAGTGCCGTTTCCTCCTAAGCAGGCTCCGAGCGCTAACGCCCACCATAAAACATCAATTTGCGGAGCATCAGGCGACAATCCCATTCCTGTTGCCATATCTTTAATCAGCGGAATCATCGTGGCGACAAACGGGATATTATCAATAGTTGCTGAGGCGATTCCTGAAACCCAAAGAATAAAATAGGCAGCGACTGAAATATTGCCTCCTGTCACATCCAATGCTTTTTCAGCGAGACTTTTAATCAAACCGATATCGACAAGCCCTCCTACTAATGTAAATAACCCAGCAAAGAAAAAGATCGTCACCCATTCTACTGAAGAAAAGATATCTTCCATCTCATGCTCTTGCACTCCAATCACCATGAGAATCGTCGCGCCAGTCATTGCAATCACCGCTGCATCGACATGAATAGAAGAGTGGAGAATAAATCCCAAAATCGTTAGCACTAAGACGGTGACGGACTTTTTTAACAAGACGCTATCTTTAATGTAATCGCTCTCATTCAGTTCCATTAATTGCTCAATTAATTTTTGATCGGATTTTAACTGGCGTCGATAAATCAAAAATAAGATAGCCACCGTTACAAGCATAATAATGACGATGATGGGAGCCAAATTCGTTAAAAAATCGTTAAAATCTAGATGTTTATTTGCTGAGCCAATCATAATGTTGGGGGGATCGCCGATCAGAGTAGCGGTACCGCCGATATTTGAGGAAAGCACCTCAGAGATTAAATAAGGAACTGGGTTCACGCGAAGGATACGCGTAATTGAGAACGTCACCGGGACGATAAGCAAGACGGTTGTGACATTATCAAGAAAAGCTGATAATACAGCTGTCAGCAAAGATAACATCACTAAAATGCGGCCGGGATTACCTTTAGCGGCTTTAGCGGCCTTAATGGCTACATACTGAAAAAAGCCGGATTTGCTGGTAATGTTCACAAGAATCATCATTCCGATTAATAATGTAATGGTTTCCCACTCAATGTGATGAGTAAAGGCTTTATGCAAATCAACAATTCCAAAAATCACCATGAGTGCGGCTCCAAGAAGGGCAATCACCGCGCGATTGATTTTTTCTGAAATAATGATGGCATAGGTGACTAAAAAAATAGCGATTGCTGCATAATATTGCACATTTGAAACTTCTGCTGCTACTGTGTCATGCAATGGTTTTCACCTCTTTATTGAATAGTTTGTCCACAGGAAGGGCAAAGCAAAGGGGATAAGTTCTCAATGTCTCTTGTGTAAAACATAAACTGGCAATTCGAGCATTGCACTTCCGTCAAGCGATCAATAAATAGCTTATGCGATGGGCGCTGCGGAATGGATGTATCAACCATCTCTACATGAATCGCTTCGCGCGAATCGTCTTCCGCCACGACAAGTCCTTCGGCTTCTTCTTTTGTTCGCCAGCCCTGGTCGATCAAATGCTGCTGCAGCTGGCTATGAGACGAATGCTGAAGCATTTCCTCAGCCAATTTCATATATTGCTCATTTGTCAACGAAACAAATGGCACACCCGTTTTTTTCTTTTCCCAATATGCTTTCAATTGTTCCTCCGTAAAAATCAAGGTCACGATTTTATGAATGACGACATTTTTCAACGATGGTTCCCCTTTCTTTGACAGTATATTCCCCAATGTTTATTATAGCTTTTTCTTTATAGGGACTCAAAAAATTTTTAGAGGCGTACGTTCGCCCTTTTTTGTTTATTTTCTGAAAAAATAAGTAAAAGAATGGAATCTCATGATATAATAAAAGTACGATCATCGTCCGAGTGATGAATCATGGCGAACGAGTGTGGAGAAAGGAGGGACAATCATGCAGGCGAAGGACCATCAATATTTGTTTCTTGATTTTGAATTCACGATGCCTGAAAACAAGACAAAGCCGCGCGGTTTTTTTCCAGAAATCATTGAAGCCGGCCTTGTATCGGTCATCAATGGCCAAGTCTATGACCAATTTTCTTCCTATGTCAAGCCAGTTCATTTTCCCACTTTGACGGAGCGATGTAAGTCATTTTTGAACATTGCGCAGGAACAAGTTGATCAAGGAATTTCTTTTGAAGAGCTCGTACATTGGTTGCAGGAATATGACCGCTTATGCCCGAATACCGTTGTTACTTGGGGAAACATGGATATGAAAGTGCTAAGGCATAATTGTTTGCAAGCCAATCTCCCTTTTCCGTTTACCGGTGAACACCGTGATTTAGCGATGGAATATAAAATGTTTTTTGGAGAACGCAATCAAACTGGGCTGCGCAAAGCGGTTCAAGAGTATGGAAAAGAAGGAGTCGGAAAGGCGCATTGTGCGCTAGATGATGCGTTTACTACCTATAATATTTTTAATTTAGTAGAGAAGGATAAAAAATATTTAGCGAAGCCAGAGCAGCCAACGATTGGCGAGCGTGTAGACTTTAGCCAGCTGCTAAAAAAATTTGCGTTATAATAGGCCAAGTCACCATGTGCAGTGGTTTGGCTTGTTTGTTTTTGTTATAATCAATCTTGCCAAGATTTTATCGAATGAGAGGCTGACGAAATGATGATTCCATATATCCTTAACTTATTTTTATATTTTCCAGAAGACAAGCGTGAATACATTCCAGCGGCTATTACGTGTACTTTATTTTTAATCGCTGCTCTTTTAACGATGCGGCTTATTATTAAAATTTCAAAATATCAGGAAGAAAAAGCGAAGCAATTTGAAGAGCAGCTCAGAAGAGAAAATATTATTCAAGATGACAAATAATCGTTTAAATTCCCTTTCGTCTGGAAATACTGCATGAAAAAAGAGGCGGGAGGGATTTTGTGTTTAAAAGATTATATGTGTTATTGGCTATACTTGTGCTTGCCAGCGGCTGCAAGCAGTCTGCACCAACAAAGCTCAATGTCAAAATGGTGAATCGTGCAGGCGAAGTATTGGGGACGGCGAAGCTATCCGAGCAGCCGAGAGGGGTCAAAATTTCATTAGATTTGGAGGGGCTTCCTCCGGGGACGCATGCAATTCATATTCATGAAAAAGCCAGCTGTAAAAAACCAGACTTTCAGTCAGCTGGCAGCCATTATAATCCTGATGAGAAAAAGCACGGTTTACTTCATCCAGAAGGAGCGCATGCCGGTGATTTGCCCAACATTATTGTGAAAGAGGACGGAACTGTAAAAACGGAATTGATGGCCCCGCAGGTGACACTAAAGGAAGGTAAGGAGACATTACTAACCAAAGCAGGCACCGCTCTAGTGATTCATGCAGGCCAAGATGATGGAATGACTCAGCCGGCGGGAGATGCGGGAGATCGAATTGCCTGTGGCGAGATCAAACGATAAAGAATTAGAGGATTTCTTTGCAAGTTTTTTCATTGTTATAGAAATCAAGTGTTATGTTTAATCTTTTCATATTTTTCGCATTCTAACACCATCCATCGAGAAGTCTCCCACCTCTAAGCGAAGTGGAGGTGGGGAGGTTTATCGAATCGTCCATAAAATCTTTCCGACGCTACTTCTGCTTTCGAGCTAATGGTGCGCTTCGATCGCTTCTTTCCGCATAAATGGTTTTCCGATTTTCATTTTTAGCTGTCCAGTTGCTAAAAGCTAGGTGAAATGTCTGGCTTCTGTATATCCGTATACTTCATGACCTCCGGCGGACCAAACTCTGTTATGACAATCGTTTTCATCTATATCCCATCCTTTCAATCCAAGCTATTGCTCGTCAAGGTTTTTGAGTTTCAAAGCAGAAAAATAGGCTTACAGTCCCTCGAAAGCGTCCCGAAGTCGTTCGAAGGCATTTTCAAGCGTTTGTTTTGTGCAGGCGATGTTAAGACGGATAAATCCACGTCCTTCATCACCGAATTTGCTGCCCATTTCCACAGCAATTCTCCCTTTATGGAGAAGCCGCTGCTTAAGCTCCGTTTCTGTTATTCCAAGGCCGCGACAATCGATCCAGATAAGGTATGTTGCTTCTGGACGAACGGCTTGTACGCCTGAGAAAGAATTGTGAATAAACGTGCATGTACGGTCTATATTGGTTTTTAAATATTCCAATAGTGCATCAAGCCACGGACCTCCATAACGGTAGGCGGCTTCCGCTCCAACAGTGGCGAATGTGTTAAGTGTAAAAAAGCCGCGCCGATGCTGAACTTGATCGAATTGTTTTTTTAAATCGCGATTTGGAATAATCACACTCGCTGATTGCAAGCCAGCCAAATTGAATGTTTTCGTCGGTGCCAAGCATGTCACGCTTATGCTGGCGAAGGCTTCGTTTATGGAAGCGAACGGAGTGTGACGAAATGGCGAAAATGTTAAATCCGCATGAATTTCATCGGATACAACGATCACGTTATTTTCTAAGCAGAGAGATCCTAGAGTCTCCAATTCTTTTCTGGTCCATACTCGTCCCCCAGGATTATGAGGGCTGCATAAAAGCAGCATTTTGGCCCCTTTTAACTTTTCCTTAATATCGTCCCAGTTGATTTGATATCCACCCTCAGTCAGAAGAAGGGGACTTTTGAACAGTTTTCGCCCATTTTTTTGTACAAGTTGAAATAAAGGAGGATATACTGGCGTGAAAACCACAATCGCATCATTTGGGGAAGTGAAAGCTTCGATACATGTTGCTAGCGCCGGAACAACACCAGCAGAAAATGAGATCCAATTTGTCTCAATCGTCCATTGATGTCGGTTTTTCAGCCATTCTGCGAGTGCTTCTTTTAACGAGTGAGGGATGGCAGTGTAACCAAATACCCCATGCTCCAAACGGTCAGTGAGCGCTTTGATGACAGGAGGAGGAGCTTGAAAATCCATATCCGCTACCCACATTGGCAATACGTCTGGAACCCCGAATATTTGTTCTGCTTCATCCCATTTTACCGAGTGGGTGTGCCGCCGCTCGATCATATCGTCAAATGAATACATGGTAAATAACCCCTTTCTTACAAAATAATCACTGAGCGAAGGATGACCATCATGGCTTATTTTTTTCTGATTGAGAAAGAGCCTCCAAAAAAGCCGCGATGCCCACGCTAAAAGAAAGGCTCCATCCACCGCTTTATTTTGCTCCGTGTGATCGATTATAATTGGTTTATCATCTCATAAGGAAAGGCGGATCATGCGATGAATGCGGCGAAAACCAATCAAACATTGCTTGAGATGATTCAGCGCTGGGACCCGTTTGGCTACGGAGTAGAAGCCTATGAAACGGAGGCGGTAGATGTGATTCAAGCTGTTCATGAATGCCATGATGCTTATACGCTTGCTAAAAAAATCCAATCCATTTATGAATTCTCTTTTGAACAGCTAATTCCTTTCAGCAACTGCATGAAATTAGCGGAAGCTTTATTAGTGGTCAAGCATGGAGCAGAATGCTCGCTGTCATGATAATCGATTCTCGCTTTTGGCTGATAAAAACATGGATGAGCGCCATGAAAAACGTCAATGGGGCAAAGCGATCGCGCAGATGAACGGCTGCGGATCGCTTTGCTTATTTTTGCTGCTTCTATCAAAAATTTTTCGTGCAAATGATCATGAATTGTGTGAAAATTCTCTATAGGGGGGATTCATGATGAAATTGACGGAAAAAGAACTGGAAATCGTGGAAATACTCGAAAAAAATGCCCGTTTGCCGCTGGAGACATTGGCAAAGATGGCCTCATTAACAACAGAAGAAGCAGCAGCGATTTTAGAAAAGCTTGAGGAGAAAAAAGTCATTGTTCAATACGCCGCTATTGTTGATTGGAGGAAAATTGATGGGCATGAGGGGGTAACGGCGATGATTGATGTCAAAGTGACACCGAAGCGCGGCGTTGGATTCGACGAAGTTGCGGAACGGATTTATCGCTTTCCAGAGGTTAAGTCGGTGTATTTAATGTCAGGAGCGTACGATTTATCTGTTGTTATTGAGGGACGCTCGATGTCGGAGGTGGCTCATTTTGTTTCAGAGAAATTATCGACTCTAGAATCAGTCATTTCCACGACAACACATTTTATTTTGAAAAAATATAAACACGATGGTACGGTGTTTGAGCAAGGAGAACAAGATCGGCGTATCGTGGTGTCACCATGACGCGGGCAACCAAAACATATGTATCGGAAACGGTCAGCCGATTAAAGCCATCAGGCATTCGGCGTTTTTTTGACTTGGCTGCAAGCATGGATGGCGTTATTTCGCTTGGGGTGGGAGAACCTGATTTCATCACCTCATGGAACGTGCGAGAAGCGTGCATTTTATCGCTGGAACAAGGGCATACATCTTATACGGCCAATGCGGGACTAATGGAACTGCGGGAGGAAATTTCCTCTTATTTGCTGCGGAAGTTTCAAGTGAAATATTGCCCGGAGGGTGAAGTGCTTGTGACAGTTGGAGCGAGCCAAGCGCTGGACTTGGCTTTGCGGGCGATCATCAATCCGGGTGATGAGGTCATCATTGTTGAACCAAGCTTTGTCTCCTATGGACCGCTTGTGACGTTGGCTGGAGGAACTCCTATACCGGTTCGGACAGAGGGAACAGATGAATTTAAGCTTCGTCCCCAACAAATTTTGCAAGCATTAACGGAACGAACGAAAGCGATCCTCCTTTGTTCGCCCAATAATCCGACTGGTACTGTATTGAACAAAGAAGAGCTGGCCGCGATTGCTCACATTGCGAACATGCATGATTTGCTAGTCATTTCCGATGAAATTTATGCCGAGCTAACATATGACGAGAATTATACGAGCTTTGCCGCAGTGGGAGGGATGCGGGAGCGCACGATTTTAGTGTCTGGATTTTCAAAAGGGTTCGCGATGACGGGATGGCGCCTCGGCTTTGTAGCTGCTCCTGAGGAAATCATGCAAGCGATGCTGAAAATTCACCAATATGCGATGATGTGCGCACCGACAATGGCTCAATATGGAGCCATTGAAGCGTTAAAAAACGGTGAACATGACGTGGAGGAAATGCGCAAAAGCTATCGCCGCCGCCGCAATTATTTTGTTCAATCATTAAATGAAATAGGCCTGCGCTGTCATATGCCGGGTGGAGCATTTTATGCATTCCCTTCCATTCGGGAAACAGGTCTTACATCGGAGCAATTCGCCGAACAGCTATTGTTAAAGGAAAAAGTGGCAGTTGTCCCTGGCAGTGTGTTTGGGGAGAATGGAGAAGGATATGTACGCTGTTCCTATGCCTCATCACTTGAGCAACTGCAAGAGGCGACCAAGCGAATGAGAAGATTTTTGCTTCAGCTGTAAACGCGGGAAGCTTGTTGTTTCCGCCACTGTTTGAGGTGGCGGAAACGCCCTCTTTTATTGAGGGTCTCCGTATTTGATTTCATAAAGCATTTGCATGACACGGAGAAAGTCTTCCTCGCTGAACTCCTTTGCTTTGCGCAAAATCAGCTTTGCCCGCTTTAATCCTATTTCTTTGATCAAATGCTCAATTTCAGGATCCATTTCCGAAGCGGTATTATTTGCCCCTTTTTCTAAGAGCTCTGAAGCTGGAACATCCAGCACGGTAGAAAGCTTAAGAATGGTTGGGACGTCAGGAATTTGCTCTCCAGATTCGTATTTTTGAATTGTGGCTGTCCCCACACGTACTTTTAGCGCCAACTCTTGTTGACTCATGTTGCGCCTCTCTCGGTACATTTTGATGTTCTCGCCAATCGCACTCATGAATTTATTACCCTCCTTTGCATTCTTTGTATCTCCATCATATCATGTTTTATTCTTCTTGATAGGACATTTCACTAATTCGTTGAAAACTGTGCAGAAAATTTTTATAATTTTTTGATTCGTTTGCTCAATCATGGTATAATTTAGAACTGCATATTTGAAAATCAACAAATAGGAGTTGTTTTTTTTGAGAAAATTAAAAGTGGGAAGCGTCGTCAAAGGGATTGTGACGGGAATTCAGCCGTATGGCGCGTTTGTATCCATTGATGAAGATATACAAGGACTTATTCACATTTCGCAAATTTCCCATCAATATGTTAAAAATATTCACGATTTTATCAAAATGGGTGATGAAGTAACCGTAAAGGTGCTTTCCATTGATGAAAAAACAAAGCGAGCCAGCCTTTCTATACGTGCGCTTGAGACTTCGGGCGCGGAAAAAAGGGGAAGAAAGCGAAAGGTTAAAATTGTAAAAGCCAATGAATCAGCCAAAGGATTTAATACTTTAAAGCGAAAATTAGAAGAATGGATTGAACAATCGAAGTGCGAGGATTCATTCAATTAATAAAAACAAACACTCACCCTGTGAATGGTGAGTGTTATGTTTGTTGTTTTACGTACGAGAGGTTTTGGGTTCTGTACGTCCAAGCTCTTCGGCTGGTTTAAATAAAATCGCTAAATTAATTAATCCAGCGATTCCGACAAGGCCGTAAATGATACGAGCTAATGCTGAGTCTTGTCCTCCGAAAATAGCTGCTACTAAATCAAATTGAAAGAAACCAATTAAGCCCCAGTTAATCGCACCGATTATTGTAAGTAATAACGCAACGCGTTGAAGTCCACTCATTGAGGATTCCTCCTTTTGCTTTTAGATCGTTCAAGTATAGGTTGCATAATCAAGAATAAAAATATGCACAAAAATATGCCTGGTTGTTTCTTCAAAGCAAATCATTTTACATAAGGAAATGAAACGTACGATAATGATGGTAAAAGAAGGAGGTGTAAATTCTGGCACTAAATAGCTGAGCGACTAGTGGACATGGTCGATAGATAAGGAGAGAGATGGCGATTGCTCAGTGGAGCCGTTTGGAATTTTTGGAGCCAGAGAAGAGGTATGGAGAATTTTGTTTTTCACAATCCAACGAAATTAATTTTTGGAAAAGGACAAATTGAACAGTTGCGACAAGAAATTCCTAAGGATGCTAAAAACATACTCATCGTATATGGTGGCGGTAGCATCAAGCGCAACGGATTATACGATGAAGTCGTGGCGTTATTAGCCGAAATGGGGAAGGAGATATTCGAACTATCCGGAGTGGAGCCTAATCCGCGTGTGTCAACGGTTCGCAAAGGAGCAGAGCTTTGCCGGAAGGAGCACATGGATTTTTTACTGGCAGTTGGCGGCGGCAGTGTGATTGATTGCACGAAAGCGATAGCGGCTGCGGCAAAATATGAGGGAGATCCATGGGATTTTGTGACGAAAAAGACATTTGTGACAGAGGCCCTTCCATTTGGAACGATCTTGACGTTAGCGGCGACTGGATCAGAAATGAACTCAGGCTCTGTTATTACGAATTGGGAGACAAAGGAAAAGTATGGATGGGGCAGTCCGGCTGTATTTCCGCAATTTTCGATTTTAGATCCAACCTACACGATGACTGTTCCAAAAGAGCATACGATTTATGGAATAGTAGATATGATGTCACATGTATTTGAGCAGTATTTTCACCATGTTCCTAATACGCCACTTCAAGATCGGATGTGCGAAGCGGTGTTAAAAACAGTCATTGAAACAGCGCCGAAGCTTGTCAATGATTTGGAGAACTATGAATGGCGAGAAACGATTTTATACAGCGGAACGATGGCGCTCAATGGCTTTTTGCAAATGGGATTACGCGGCGATTGGGCGACTCACAATATCGAGCATGCGGTATCAGCTGTATATGACATTCCTCACGGAGGAGGACTGGCCATTTTGTTTCCAAATTGGATGAAGCACGTTGTTGATGAAAATGTGGCTCGTTTTAAACAGCTTGCTGTTCGCGTCTTTGATGTTGATTCGACTGGAAAATCTGATCGGGATACAGCGCTTGAAGGGATTGAGAAGCTGCGCCAGTTCTGGACAAGCATCGGTGCACCGTCGCGTTTAGCTGATTATGGCATCGGTGATGAACAGCTTGAATTAATGGCTGATAAAGCGATGGCGTTTGGCGAATTTGGCCGTTTTAAAAGCTTAAACCGTGAGGACGTGCTGGCGATTTTACGGGCCTCTCTTTAGTGTTAAAAGCATGAAGCGATGCAACAAAGGGAAGTCATTCCTTTTGTTGCATCCTGTTTTACCTATCCTATTTTGAACGTGTATTTTTATAAATTTTCAGGGAGGTGGCATTGGTACATGACGAGCGCGTTTGTGTTTTCCCGCAGGGTAGCGATTGTTTTCGGATTCGGTTTAGTGTAAATGACGGGCAAATCTTGTTCGTCCCATTGAGGTTGGACAGAAAATGCAAGCCTTTCTTGATCAAGGGAAAATTCTGCATGTATGCCTTGCTTGTTCCCACGGGCATCTAAGCGGATCCAGCGATTGATTGCCCGGAGAAATACGGCATTCAATGCATGAATGCAATAGCCTTGGTCTGGGGAATTAAAGAGCCTAAGCCGCTGATAACAAAAATCGGTTGCAATTTTTTGTGATCTCAATAATGCGGCTAATAAATTCGCTTTGGCATAGCAAATTCCTTCCCTATAGTAAAGCACCTCTGAAGCTTTGCATGTAATTCTTGAACTTTGAATGTCCCAAGAGTGAGCGATGCGATCTCTTACAAATTCATAGGCTGTTTTTGCTTTTTCCATTTCAGGCATCCCTTGATGAAACAATTCACAGACAGCTTGCTGGATAAGGGGATGAGAGAAATTGACCACATTTAGTTCTTCAAGATAATCCTGGAAATGAGAAGATTCAGGAACTAGCTTCATTGATAGCGATCCTTTCTTTTTTTGCATAATTATATGTTTTTTTTGAATTAAAATCCAATTATTTCTTATGAAAGACCATTTCGTTGCGCGGATGATTTGTTCGCTTTTTGATAATTAAGAAGAAGGATCTTTGTTGTTTGCACAGATTTATTGTCAAAGACAAAAATGTTCAAAATGAATCCGTTTTCAACTTTTTGATCGCTTGATTATCCTTGCTTGTTTCGTTAAAGTGTAAGAAGTACAATATTTTTCTCTTGGAGGAACGAGAGTATGACACATATTCGTTTTGATTACTCGAAAGCACGAGCTTTCTTCGGAGAGCATGAGCTTACATATTTGCGCGATGCCGTGAAGGTGGCACACCATTCATTGCATGAAAAAACAGGAGCGGGAAATGATTTTTTAGGATGGATCGACCTTCCTGTTGATTATGATCGCGAAGAGTTCGCCCGTATTCAAAAAGCAGCTGCTAAAATCCAAGCAGACTCCGATGTATTGCTTGTCATTGGTATCGGCGGGTCTTATTTGGGGGCCCGGGCGGCTATTGAAATGCTCCAGCATTCATTTTATAATGTGCTGCCAAAGGAACAGCGCCGCACGCCACAAATTATTTTTGTTGGCAATAACATAAGCTCGACTTATATGAAAGATGTCATGGATTTGCTGGAAGGCAAGGAGTTCTCCATTAATGTGATTTCCAAGTCAGGAACAACGACGGAGCCAGCAATCGCCTTCCGTATTTTCCGCAAGCTACTGGAAGAAAAATACGGAAAAGAAGAAGCTCGTAAACGCATTTACGCGACAACGGATCGTGCTCGGGGCGCGCTTAAAACATTGGCGACAGAAGAAGGCTACGAAACCTTTATTATTCCGGATGATGTGGGCGGACGCTATTCCGTTTTGACGGCTGTTGGTTTGCTTCCAATTGCGGTCAGCGGTGCTAACATTGAAGAAATGATGAAAGGGGCAGCACAAGCGCGTGAAGACTTCAGCAAATCTGAGCTTGAGGAAAATGCGGCTTATCAATATGCGGCTGTCCGTAATATTCTTTACAATAAAGGAAAAACAATCGAAATGCTGATCAACTACGAGCCTGCGCTGCAATATTTTGCAGAGTGGTGGAAGCAATTATTTGGCGAAAGCGAAGGGAAAGATCAAAAAGGCATTTTCCCGGCATCTGCAAACTTCTCGACCGATCTCCATTCATTAGGACAATATGTGCAGGAAGGACGTCGCGATTTATTTGAAACCGTTCTTAAAGTGGAAACACCGCGCCATGAACTGACGATTGAAGCCGAAGACAGCGATCTGGATGGCTTGAACTATTTAGCGGGGCAAACGGTTGATTTTGTTAATACAAAAGCGTTTGAAGGCACGCTGCTCGCTCATACTGACGGAGGAGTTCCGAATTTGGTCGTGACGCTTCCACGATTAGATGAATATACATTCGGCTACCTCGTTTACTTCTTTGAAAAAGCGTGCGCCATGAGCGGCTATTTATTAGGAGTGAATCCATTTGACCAACCGGGAGTAGAAGCTTATAAAGTGAACATGTTCGCTCTTTTAGGCAAGCCGGGCTATGAGGAGAAGAAGGCCGAGCTTGAAAAACGCTTGAAATAACGAGGTTTTGCGACATATAAAAAGCAAGAAAAATCGGGGTCTCTTACAATGTTGAGGGACCCCGATTTGCGATGTGTTTAAGGAATTGACCATAATACTCACCTAGAAGCCTCCTGCCTCTAGCCAAGAGTATAGAAGGGAAAGCTCCTTAGTTGATAAAAGATATTGGGGAAACGAAGCTTATGAGCTGAAACATGCTAGAGACAACAGCTGTCCTCGGCTCCCAACAAAAAAGAGGCTCCGCCTCCATTCCTCTCAAGGATCATATGGATAGAGACAGCCTCTTATTTTGAACAATAAAACTCAACTATCATTATTCCTCGTTCGTTTGATTTCCTTTTCCTTTAATAATCTCCCATATTTTTAGAAGTTGCTGACGTTGTTCTTTAGGAGCGTTTTTCAACTCTTTGATCAATACATCTAACTCCGGATCGTGTTCTTCCTTCTGAGCATGTTCCTCGCCCGTTGCCGTGTCCGGATTGACGGTGCGTCCAAGCAAATAGTCAGTAGATACACCATAATAATCTGCAAATTCTCGAATCGTCTCAGGATCGGGATTGCTTGCTCCTGATTCATAGCGATGAATTTGATATTTTGTAAGACCGAAAATTTCCCCAGCCCGTTCTTGGGTAAGGTTATGCTTTTCTCTTAACTTTTTCAACCGATAACCTAGTACACTCATCACTCGCATAACTCCCTTATGTTTCTCGAAAAAAATCATATCATAATTGCTAAAAGTGCAAAACAAAATTGCGAAAAACGAAAGAAAATGTTTGACGTTGCGAAAAATGAAACATATAATAAGAAGTGTTGATTGCGAAAAATGCAACAGAAAAGAGGGTGGGGTCATTGGTAAAGGTCAATCTTCGCAAAATTAGAGAATGTCGAAAAGCAAAAGGTTTATCACAAGGGGAGGTTGCAAAGCTTTTAGGGTTCAATACCGTCTATCCTTATCATCGCAAAGAAAGCGGCCAGCAGCCTTTTACGGCGGAGGAGCTAATGGAGCTGGCTCAGCTGTATAATGTACCTTATGAGCATTTTTTTATATGGGATTATGCTAAAAAGCGAGACAATATGTAGGACGCACAGAAAATGCTGCATTGGTAGGATGCAGAGAATAAGGCAGGCAATGTGGTAGGAAAAAGATTTATTTCGTATACTTTTGGCCTTTGTTGCAGGATGCAGTCGAGAATGAATGTATTGCAAAAAAATAAACAAACCATAATTATCCATATCTGTTGGATGTTTAATTTTTTTATGCCATAATAATAAGATAAGAGCGAATATTGAAAGAACCAGCTTTTGTTCCTTCTGCTTTCGCTAATTTTATTACATGAAAAAAATCCTGTTGACAGAGGAGGAGTATAGTGGGGAATTTTGTGCAAAAAATGAATCAAGAACGGACGCAGCAAGAGGATCCTGCTTTGCAATGCACGCAAATGCTGGACAAGCAGATTCACGAATATGTTCCGGAAAATCAATCCATGCATTTTCATCATTTTTTGTCCATGAGTTGTCTTTTATTTGACACAGATCATCAGTCATCGTTCATTATCGATTACTGTCTAAATAATAAGAACGACGAGGCTGTTCGAGAAGCGATTGAATGGGCCGCCAACAATGGGCTATATGAGCTGGTATCTAGCTTGGCTGAGCTTTATCCGAGCTGCTTTAGCGATCTGTATTTGCTTTGTCTGAAGAAAAAAAACGCTGAGATTTCTCCTGTTCAATTGTACAATGAGTTAGAAAAAATGAAATTTCGCTTAGGAAAAGAAGCGGAGGTACCTGAAGTTCTTGTTTTAGTGAAAATTATGTCCTTATATAGCTTTCTTAGCTTACATTCATACGGACTCATTTTACCGGTAGCTGCCGAAGCGTTTAACGAAGCGGAATTCATTAAAAACAGCTATATCAAAGAATCCTATATGATTCGAATCAAAGAAATCATGGCGATTTATTATACAAAGCAATCGCATTTACAAGATGCGATTTCAATCGCTCAAGAGACGATCAATTTAGAAAATTTCAGAAAATTCCCATTTTTTGTTAATTCTATGCTGCATTTATTAGCAGAGATCTATGTTTATGACGATTATAACAAAAGTATTTATTATATTGAAAAAGCGATTGAACATTTTAAGGAAATTGGAAGTTCTGAGCGGTTTTTGGATTATGAGCACGCCCTTTATGCGACGCATGATTTTATTAAAATCACGAATGGAATGCACCAAAATTTATATTTAACTGATAAGGCGGAAAAAGCACATTATTTAGCGCGCCAGCCAGATGCTTTTTCAAAAGAAAGAGCTCTTTATTTATTGGAAGAGATAGCTAAAGAAAACGGGAAGCTTTCTCCGTTTCATCTTTGCTACAAAGCCCTCGCATTAGGCGATTTGCGACTCATGAAATTTGCTGAAACAGAATTTCTGAAAAACGGGGAATTATTCCACGTTCGGTTGCCAAGAAGATATTTAAAAGCTATGGAACAATAGAGGAAACGGCATGCCTTTTTAGTATAAAAATATAAAGATCAAACAAGCATGCTACGGTTGAAGCAACGCCGCTTTTAGACCTATTCTTGCTTCTGTAACGCGGCGTTGTTAAGTAGAAAAAAGCAAATGTTAACATGTTAAGTTGTGTGTATATATTTTAAGATCATGACAATTAGGGCAATCTATTTAAAAAAGGAGGTCATTTGTCATGATTGAAATTCCTTCCGCATTAGAAGGCAAAACATTTCGCTTATATAAGCTTGAACAGGAGCTTAAACCGCTCGGCTATGTTATTGGTGGCAATTGGGATTACGACCATGGTTCATTCGATTATAAAATTGACGACGAAGTGGGCTATCAATTTTTGCGTGTCCCATTTGAAGCCGTTGATGGGCAGCTTGACTCCAATGGGACAACCGTCAAACTAGGGCGCCCCTATTTATTATCACACAAATACCAAATTGGCGTGGATGATCATGCCCATATCGGAAATTTGAGCGCATCATTTAATCAATTTGCAGAGCCACAAGACCCAGACGCTCAAATTCCAGAAAAATATATCAATATAGGCAAAATACTTGTGAAGGAGCTGGAAAATCATTTGCTTCAGTGATGCTTAAGCACAAAAAGCCGATCGCTTTGTTGAATGGTAAAAAGGGGGGAGGGATTCATAAATGGCACTCCCTCTCTGATAATTCCAATCAACAGAATTTGTTGATTAAGCAAAATGCGGCTGCTTTCAGCCATTGTCTGTCCAACCAGCTCATCAGGTGGATCAAGAAATTGAAAACAGTTTTCCCCAAGTCGATACAATAACTGTTCAATTAGCGGCGAAATGCCCGGAGACTGAAGGCTGTTGATGATCGAAAAGCTTGAGAGCTGGTTCGTTTGAATAATTTCATCTGCACCTGCTAGTTTGGCATTGTTGACTTGCTGCGTCGTCAAAATTTCAATGATGGCATAAATGTCTGGATTGATTCCTTTGGCTGACAATAAAGTTAAAATTGATGCCATATCGGCATCCAATTCATTTTTATGCTGGTCGGCTGTGATAACAATCATCTTTGCCTTTGCTACGTTCGCTTTTTGTAAGATCGAATCATAGGTCGGATTTCCTTTAATAAAGTGGACTTGGTTATAAGAAACCGGAAGAACGTCTAGTGTTGCATCTACAATAACAAAAGTAAAGGACGGGTGAGCGGCTGTTAACTGCTTGAGCAGCTCGCGTACTCGTTCGTTCCAGCCGACGACAACAACATGCCCCTCTTTTGTATAAGCAACGTTTCCATGCAAGAGAGCATTTTCTCTGGATATGGCGGAAGCAGATAGCGCTGCAAAATAGGCCGAAATAAAGCCTGTACCAAATAAAATAAGCGCAATGCCAAGAAATTTGCCAAGCATCGTTTTGGGAACAAAATCTCCATAGCCGACGGTTGCGGCCGTTACAATGGCCCACCATATGCCATCAAATAACGTTCGATATGTATTCGGCTCTGCGGCATGAATCAGACCTCCGAATAAAAGAATAAAGCTGAATCCTACAAGCAGCATGCGGACAAATATAGGGAGACGAAAATAAGCGTATTTCATCGTTTCCTCCTTCATTTAGGCATATAGATGCAGATTCACCACTTCGCTTTTGGTATGAGATAAGGCTTGCATGGTTCAGTGGTTGGGTCGCTGAATAACCAATCGCTTATA
Source organism: Anoxybacillus sp. P3H1B (assembly GCF_001560855.1). Lineage (NCBI taxonomy): Bacteria > Bacillati > Bacillota > Bacilli > Caryophanales > Anoxybacillaceae > Anoxybacillus > Anoxybacillus sp. P3H1B. The sequence goes on from NZ_LPUG01000016.1 coordinate 122,877, forward strand.
GATCCATGAATGGGGCTGGAGGCGACGTTGTTTGGCTTGTTGCCATGTGATGGTCACATAACGCAAGAAAAAGTCCGTGGCTTTGCCTTTAGCTTTCGATTTTCCGCAGCCCTCTGCATTTTTATAGATATGGATATTTTGCACAAAATCATGTTTTTCTTGCATAGATCTTCTTCAATTGCCAACACTACTACTGCTATTAACCAATGCAAGGAGGATGCTTTCATGGATATGAACCGTGTTAAGCAAATTATTTCTTCACCTGCTGATGTTTCTGTTTATTACAATGGTGTGCCTGTCTGGATTGACGATTACAATGAGAAAGCTGGAACAGCCAAGGTACATATGCGTGACGGTCTGCTTCAAGAAACGAGAGAAGTGCCAGTCGAAGAGCTGGAAGAAGAAAACGCCTGAATAAGGCGTTTTTAAATTTTTTGCAATAAAGGCTGCTTTTATTTTTTTAAACTCCTTTATCAATCGACCATAACAGACAGATCATATAATTTTCATTGTTTTAACATCATCCACCGAGATCCCATCTCTTAACGGAGTGGAGATCGAGAGGATTATATGTCGAAATATTAAGAAATATTAAGGTGAATATAGAGGATTTTCTAGCAAGGTGATCAAAAATATATGATCATAAACAATAAGAAAGAGGTGAAGATGGATGGAGAAAGCAGGGAAAAATGATCTTTGTCCTTGTGGAAGTGGAAAAAAATATCAAAAATGTTGTGGCAAGCAGCGAGAGGTAATATCGATGAATGAATTCATCATGCAGGAGGTTATGCAGGTCCAGCGCGATTTGCTCCATTATGCCTTGACAAAACATAAAAAGGAACTGGGTGAATTTATTGCGCGAAGAACGAACCATTTACTAGATGATGAATGGGACGAACTGTTTGTATTTTATACCACTTTATGGGCGATATTCTGCCAACCGTTGGTGAACAGAAAAACGATTATTGAACATTATATCCAAACATGCGCTTCACAGATTAAGAGCCCAACTATCCGCAAACTTCTCCACACTTGGGGTCGTGAGTTCCCTTCGTTTGTGCGCGTCATCGAACGAGAATCCCTCAGCTTTGTGATCGCTGAAGATATTTTTACCCAAAAACAAAAACGTATTGCCTTCGATAAACCAGAAATAAAAGAGGGCCATTTGCTTATCGGAACCCTTGTATCCTCTGGTCCAGCCTATTCTTTTTTTATTTCTTGTTTAGAAATAGAAAGGCACGTAGCCGAAACAGTCATTGAACTCCTTCAGGAGATGTTTGATGAAAAAAAAGATGTTTCTGTCCGTGAATTTGTTACCTTATCTTTTCCGGAGCTATTATATGAATGCTTTTTACAATTATCTTCTAAATATCTTTCAATTGAATCGCTTGAATGGGAGCAACCAGTTTATGAACAGGTGGCCTATGTATTGCAGGAGCGAATGGAAGAAATTCATGGAAATGGGCCTTGGATTTATGTGGCTATTGTGCTATGGAAGGTATATTGCGGCTTAGAGCGGCCTTTTATTCAAAAGCCGGAGCTGTATGCAGCTGCTATCCATTATTTAACTCTTGTCATTGTGATTCCGTACCAAGCGGCAACACAGAAAGAGATCGCAAAATGCTACAGGATTTCCAGCAGGAGCATGGCTATCAAATATCGCGAAATGGAAGAGTCTATGGCAGAGTTTATCGCACAAATATATAAAAAAATAGATCATTTTGAAGAAGGACGCATTTTAACCCCAGAGTTCATTCCCCATTCGCAAATCACGACTGAACCAAACAGGCATAATATTCGTCGTCTCATACAGAAACCAAACGATTCAGCAGCTCAAGAAGGACACTTGTTTGTTCAATCGATGCTTACTAATAAAAAGAGCGAATCGTTGAGAGAACAAGCACAAGAATTGCTTGATCAAGCATTTCACGAAGTAAATCCAAAAAGGCGAAAGGAGCTTGTGCATCAAGCTTTGCGTTTGTACCCGAATAGTGCAGCTGCTTATAATATTTTAGGTGACGAAGCAACGACATTGAAGGAAGCAGTGACCTATTATCAAAAAGGAATGGAAGCGGGAGAAAAGGAGCTTGGAAAGAGCTTCTTCCGTGACTATAAAGGTCATTTCTGGATGATAACGGAAACAAGATCATATATGAGAGCAAAAGAAAAGTACGCACAGGCACTTTGGCTGCTCGGAGAAAAAGAAAAAGCGATTAAGCAGTATGAGCAGCTGCTTCAATTAGATTTTAACGACAATCAAGGAACTCGCTATGTGCTGTTGCCTGCTTATTTAGAAACGGAAAAATACGAAAAAGCAGAAGAACTGATAGAGCAGTATGATGAGCCCACTGCCTTCATCAGCTATAATCGCTTGCTTTTAGCGTACTTGAGATACGGTCTTCATGAAGAGATGGAGGAATTGTTAGAGCAAGCTTGGCAAACAAATGAGTATGTGATGGATTATGTATTGAAAAAGAAGAGGCCTCCAACAAATTCTCCTTCGTTTTATAGTCTTGGCGATGAAAATGAAGCTGTCATATATGCAAAAGAACATCTTGCTTTTTGGCAAAAGGAGCGTGAACTGCTTGGGTGGCTTCAAGCAATGGCTCCTTCTTTTAAAACAAAATGGTAGCAACATGAGAACGGGATGAGGAATAAAAAATCATGGACAGTGAATCTTTCAGCCTAGTTGCCCATCATCTCTACATGCCTCCAACCCCCTAACAAGCTGTGCTTCGTATTTTTTCTCTTCCATCTTATCCATTACCACCTGGGCAAAACGATCAGACGCGGAGGAGAAAGGGCTTTTGATTTTTGGAAGTTTAGATTATAGGGCAGAAATGGGACGATATGTTAGCCGGAGCATCCGTTCACGCTATATCAACGCTAGTAAAAAAGAGACGAACGATCTTTGGAAGAGCGGCGACCGGAAACGAATTTGTGAATTTGCCTTCGTCACGCATCTGTGTGACGAAGGTTTGAGAACGTTGCTTTCAGTCTTACACCCGGCTGCCGAAACAGCAAGGCCTCATATCCATGATGCTCCAGCTACCTTAATTTCTTCATTTTTCAACGGAAGAGTCTTATAATATGTTTTCAACCTACGAGTTTGTTGGCCACGAAAAGCGATATGGTTCAATGGGGGAAAGGACAAATCTTGTTCGAACGTCCTTCCCTAAAATGACCACTAGAAACGTTGGATTATTGCGGCTTATAGGCTGCTTTGCCAAATTGCTTCATAAGTATTAACGAGCAGCAGAGAAACAGCACATCAACAAATCCATAGATCGTATCATATCCGCCGATTTTAAGAAGCCAGCTCCCGATTATAGGTCCGCACGCCATTCCAATATATCGGAAAAAATTATAGACCCCAATAGCAGTAGATCGGTTGGAATGAAATATTTGCGTAAGAAGAGTTGTTTGTACAGGCAAAGAGGTTCCTAGGAAGAATCCAAATAGCATGATGGAAACAATCAGTAATGGGAGCGCTATATGTGAAACTAAAAGAAATAAGAACACGGCCAACACATTTAAATAGGCGGTCGTGACAATCACATTTCGGCTTGGGAAGCGTCCTTGTATCCTTCCGCCGACGAAGCTGCCCACGACAATAAACAAAGACATGCATAGAAACACGATTCCCTTTTGTTCTGCTGGAAGCGCGTATCGGTCGTTCAAAATGTTTGGCAAAAATACTAAAAAGTTATATAGCGCATAGTATTGCGTAAAGCCCAATAAAATGATGGACGCGCCCGTGTGATTTTTTAAAATAAAAACAAAATCCCGTGGCTGGAAGCGTTCTGTAGAGCCTGTTTCCGTTTTAGTTTCTTTTAAAAAAATAAAATTGAACAGGAAAATAACAGCGCCTACGAATACAAGGACAAGAAAGACGGTATGAAAGTTAAAGCTTCCCCCAATAAAGCCTCCAGCGATCGGCCCTGCGACCGGGCCAAGCGAAACCATCATTTGAAACGTTCCCATCGCTTTTCCTCTTGCTTTCCCTTCAAATAAATCGCCGATCACCGTAGCAGCAACGACGGAGCCAGCCGCAATTCCAATGGCTTGCAGAGCGCGAAAGACGAGCAAGATAGAAATGGAATGTGAAAAGAAACAGCCAAGAGATGCTAGTACATAAATAAAAATACCAAATAAAAGAACCTTTCTTCGCCCCTTTGTATCTGTAAGAGGTCCATAAACGATCTGCATGAGTGCTAAAAACAAAGTAAAAATGGAGATTGTCAAATTCACCAAAAATGAAGATGTGCCAAAATCTTTTGTGACTTCTGGTAAAATAGGTGTGTAGATCGTTTGTGTAAATGGACCAAGAAATGCAGCAAGCGACACTAAATACACGATCAGTGTCTTATTCATCTGCTTCCTCCTTTCATGTTTTATTAAGAAGTAAAATCAGCGCTTCTGGAAGATTCAGTCACTCGCTTTAAATAATATTTAAGTATGCTCCCTTTTTATGTATTTTTGCAAATAAAATGCTTAAGGAGGAATGGGAAGTATGCAGGAATCATTGATGATTAGGGATGCTCGTTATGAGGATCTTTCGGCGATTGTTCGTATATATAACGAAACCATTCCCTCAAGAATGGTCACAGCAGATTTAGAACCGATAACGGTAGAGAGCAGAGAAAGCTGGTTTTGGAAACATTCTGCTGACACCCGGCCGCTATGGGTCGTTGAGAAAGAGGGGCAAATATGTGCATGGCTCAGCTTTCAGTCTTTTTATGGACGGTCTGCTTATCAGCATACAGCGGAAATCAGCATCTATATTTCTGAACAATATCGCGGACAAGGAATGGGAAAGCAATTGTTACAAGCCGCCATTGATGAATGCCCAAGGCTGAATATTAAAACGCTACTCGGATTTATTTTTGCCCATAACGAACCAAGCTTGCGTCTTTTCTCTCATTTTGGCTTTACTACATGGGGGCATTTTCCGAAAGTTGCGGAATTAGATGGCGTGGAGCGAGATCTTATCATTGTAGGAAAACGCATCGTATAGACAGTCGGTTGGTGGGAAATATAATAGAAAAATCGTCAGTACTTATAAAGGCCAACAAACAGTGAAAAGAGGGAGAAAGTATGAATGTAATGCCGATTCGTCTATTTACGATCCAAGATGGAGAAGGATTTGTCGCTGATGTATTCCAATGTCCAGTCACGAAAAACCTAATTTATAAATCGTCGGGGACGCCGGCTATTGTGTCTTATGAGCAGCTGTCTGAAATTCAAAAACGCGAGCTGCAAAGGTATGGATTTCAATTATTAACGGAAAAAGAGTTGTTAGCTTCCAATCAGATTCATGGTGGAGACAGCCATATCATTGAGGAATTTTTGCCGAAACACTGACCAAAACATGTCATCATACATTTGCTAAGTGTAGATTTCCGCCCTTCAAGCGAACGGCACCTTGATTAGCCTCTGACCGTCGAAAAAATGAGATTCTGCTTGTGAAGCGGGTTGCATCATTCAATAGATGAAAGAAGGCCAAAGCCAAAAGAAATCATATTCTTTTGGCTTTGGCTCTGTTTGGAGGAGGTTTAATATACTCCTACTTGGTTCCAAGCGTTGGCCACCGCATTATATGTTGAACTGCCGGATCCATACAAATCAGCAGCAGCTTGTAATAAAGCGGCTCGAGCATTGCTGAAATTGCTTGTTGGAGTTAAATAGACAGTTAATGCTCGATAATAAATTTTTTCTGCTTTTTCCTTGCCAATTGCAGTAATCGTCAAATAGGCAGCTTTATTTGGAATACCGCTATTTGTATGCACTCCGCCGTTATCTGAAGAGGTGTATACATAGTCGTTCATGTGAGCTGGCTGTCCGTATGCTTGAGGATTAGAAAGGCTTCTTAAAGCATCGCCGGAAACGTTAGGTGTATAGACGTCTTCGCCGATTAAGTAATCATTTGAATCTACAAAGCAAGCGAAAACATCTGACATTGATTCATTTAATGCGCCTGATTGGTTGCGATATTCGAGCCCTGCTGTTCGATCAGTGACAGCATGTGTTAACTCATGTGCGACAACATCGAGTCCGCCTGATAAAGGAGCGAACGTCGTTCCGTCCCCGTCTCCATAAACCATCTGTACTCCGTTCCAAAATGCGTTGTTATATCTATTGCTATAGTGAACCGTTGAGCGAATCGTTGCTCCGTTGTTATCAAAGCTATTGCGATTATGTGTGTTTTTGTAATAGTCGTAGACGACTCCTGCATAATAATGGGCATCTACATCAGCACGTTGTGAAGAAGCAGTCCATGCATTATCGCTGTCAACAGAGTAGGAGCCAGGCAAGCTCGTGCCATTTTGCGCCGTGCGTGTTTCGATGACCCCTGACATCGGCTTTGTCACATCGTATAAATAATAGGTGCCGTTAGAGTAGTAAGTATTAAGAGTTTTGTAATCTCCTAATACTCCGTAGCCATAGCCGCTTGTTGCCTCTTCGGCTACAGCATTGTAGGCATCGACAATTTTGCCGTTATTTGCATCAACGTAAATTTTCCAATTGGCCGGATACGGATAAATAAATTGCAATTCTACTTTGTGGGTCAAATAGTAGTTTCCATCCTTCTCGTAAATAACCAGTTTGCTTTTTTCCACTGTATTGGCGACATCCGCTTTTTCTTTTAAAGGTGCGTTATCCTCTTTGACCTCTGTTTCTTGTTTCGTTACATTAATGTGCTTCCAAGCCAAGTCAATGGCTTCTTTATCCGAAATTTTAGCGGCTGTTTTGTTTTTAAATTTGTCCGAAGCGCTAGGACGGAGCTTTCCGTTCGTGGCTTTGACAATCCCGTTTTTATCCGTATGGACTAAAAATTCTCCGCCATCTATCGGAACGCCATTGAGTGACTGAACATATTTATAGTGGGTCATGCCTAATTCATCGGTCTTCACATCGACTAATGTAAGCTCTGTGTCAGGATTGATCTGATAAATTTCTTGATTGTTTTTCAAAAATTCCCGGATCGTTTTTTCACTTTTAAAAGACTGTGAAGATAGCTTTCCGGATAGAAATTCTGGAGCACCGTTTTTCGCATCCCAGTTTTCTTGGAGGATTTGCATTTTCTGGTGGGCATGCTTTTGTGCTGCGGGAGATTGTACGGCCGCATACGATGATGGAAGAAGGGCACTAAACGTTAAACCTGCTGCTAAAATAAAAGTAGCTTTCTTTTTCATAAATTTCCTCCTTTGTAAAATTGGATTATATACGATAAAAATTGTATTATACAAAACGGCAAATGGGTATTGAGAAAGTGGTCATTAAAGTTGGATAGAGATGGGAATGATTTGGCCTTTATTTTTCAATATGTTCATAGTGTTAAATGGACTGTGCCTCATTGCAGCTAACGATCAGGCGTGTTGATCATCCAATAAAAACCAATGAACAATACCGGATTCCTCGCTTTTCATCTGAAGCCGGCGAGCCGATTTGCCTCCCGATCGTGAGTTTTAATATGGTCCATTCATCATAATTATTACAGCACGAAGGACAATTGTATTGCTCGATAGATGATCGCTTTAAATAAAGAGAAAGAAGACATAAACAACCGAAATTCCCTGAACAAATTTCCTAATGAGGAAAGTTTATTGGAAAAAGTTAAATACTTTCTGAAATGAGCCAATTTACACAATAGAGTAATAACAGTGGAATATGTTAAAAATTACTCCAGTCCTGACGATAAAGAAAATGTTAGAAATAGTTTACTAAAATAATAGTGAAAGGAGTAGTGCTTTGGTTTCATTGCGGTATAGTCAACCTAATGTTTTTGTACAGTTAGAGTAACATGATAAGACATGGATGTAGCATGGACGAGCGTGCTTCTATAGTACTAATTTTTATTTATTAGAAAGGTGCATCAAGATGATTCTTATCAATGATCAAATTATTTCACCGATTTTGCTTGCATCATTGCAAGAATTGGATATCCCTGTTTTGGTTCAGGGGAATCCATCGAATTCTTTAAATGGCTTAAAGACATTAGACGAGACAGAATTTTTTGGGCTCATGAATGAGCAAACAAAACTATTAACGAATTCAGAAAGCTGTTTAAAATTGCTTGAATCATATGCCCCAGATAGCGTGCAAAACCGTTGGTCCAAACAGTTAAAAGACAAAGGGCTTTTTCGTTCTGCTTTGAAAAAAATGTATCCAGATTATTTTTACAAAGTTGCGGATAGGAATGAGCTGTACAGCCATTCGATTGATGAGATCCCTTTTCCTGTTGTTATAAAGCCCAGCAAAGGGTACTCAAGCGTAGGCGTATATAAAGTAAAAAGCGCAAATGAATGGGAAGCGGCGTTGCGGCAGTTAGAAACAGAACTGTTTGTAGCGGAGAATATGTATCAAAGTGTTATTGATGGAGAAAGTATTTTAATTGAAAAATGGATTTTTGGAGAAGAATACGCGATTGATGGCTATTATGACCACAGCGGTCATCCGGTGATTTTAAATGTTTTTAAACGATTGTTTAAAGATGAATATGATACATCAGACCGGATTTATTATACATCCAAGCAGGTGATTGCCGAGATTTACGATGACATTCTTGCGTTTATGCATCAGTTTCAAGAAATTTATCCATTAAAAAACTTTCCTATTCATTTTGAAATTAGAAAAAATAATGACAGCATAATTCCGATTGAAGTGAACCCGCTTCGGTTTGCTGGAGCAGGTACAACAGATCTCGGATTCTATGCTTATGGATGCAATGTATATGAACACTATTTCCGAGGAACATGCCCGGACTGGAACAGAACGCTTCAACATATGGACGATCACATCTATAGCTTCCTTTGCGCCGAAATTCCTATGCATATTTCTCAAAGCTTGATTCAATCCATTAATCACCCATTATTTCAAAAACAGTTTGACCACATCTTAGAATACCGGCCGATACAAGCAGCAAATGACCGAACTTTTGCGATCGTATTTTTTAAAAGCAAAACAATGGACGAGCTTTATCGGTTGCTGCGGCTCGATTTACAAGCATTTATCCACAGAAAGGAACTTCAATATTCGGGAGAAGGGGCTAAAGAATGAAAAAGATGCTTTGGAGAAAATCGATTCGATCTCAGCTTATTATAAGTTTTATCTTGCCTTTTATTCTATTTTCCGTCGTTGCATTTGGCTTTGTTTATTATGTGTCTAGTTACATTATCCAAGATCATGTAATTCCACAGTTTGATGAGCGCTTAACTGAAAATGGTGAAACATTGGCGGAAAAACTTGATCCAACTCTTATTCAAAATGTTATTGCCTTTCCAGAGAAATATGGGGAGGAGCTTAAACAAGAGCTTGACTCATTTATTAAAAATAAAAACGGAATTGAGTATGTATATGTATTGGCGAGACATAATGGGCGAGATGTCATTGTCGCTTTAAATGACAGCGACGAATTTATGGTGGAGTCTCCGTTTACAGAGGAACAAAAACAATCATATGAACAAAAAGAACAGATTTTAAGCAGCATTTACCAAGATAAGTGGGGAGTCCATAAATCCTTTTTTATGCCGGTGCGGGGAACGGATGCGATCATTGGTGTGGACATGAGCGCTAAGTTTATTAAGCAGCTCGAGCATTGGATATGGACCTTTTCGATCATTTTAACTGTGGTGATGATTGCAGCGGGCATCATACTGGCGCTATTCATCGGAAATCGAATAGCCAAGCCTTTAACACAATTAGTACAGTACACAAATCGTCTCTCTAATGGGGATCTTAGCCAACCAATCAAGATGAAACGAGAAGACGAGATCGGCATTTTAGCAACCAGTTTTGAAGAAATGAGAAAAAATTTAAGCCATATCATTCAGCAAGTAAGCGATAATTCACAAACCATCCATGGAAGCAGTGAAATTCTTTTGGGGTCCTTTGCCGAATTGTCTCAAGCATCGCAGCAAATTGCTGTCAGCACAAATGAAGAAGCAAAAGGATCAGAGGAAAGAGCGCATCATATTGATCGCATTTCTCATATGATTTCTGAAATGTCGATGTCTATTTCTAATGTCGACGAGCAAACGAAATGGATTAAAAACCTTACAGATCAGGCACGAGAGCAGGCGGAAAAAGGGAACATTCAAGTACAAATGATTACAGAACAAATGAGTAAAATTAAACAAAATGGAATAACGAGTAAACAAAATCTGTCTGATCTTGGGGAAAAACTAAAACAGATTAACCACATTATTCAAATGATTCAAGAGATTTCATCGCAGATTCATTTGCTGGCTTTAAATGCTTCCATCGAAGCAGCCCGCGCTGGAGATGCAGGGAGAGGATTTTCGGTCGTAGCTCAAGAAGTTCAGAAGCTGGCCCATCAAACCGACGAATCCATTCAAGTCATTTCTCAAGCGATAGAGGAAATGAACGAACAGGCTAAAGTGGTGCTTCAGCTAAATCAGCAAGATTTTGAAGATATTGTAAAAGGGGTGGAGATTGCTGAAGATAATGGCCGACTATTTCATGCGATTTATGAATCCGTAGAGCAGTTAACAAAAGGAATGGATGCTATCGCCAAAAATACAGAAGATCTATACCAATCCTCCGATCAGGTTTTGACATCCATTCAGGAAATTGCGGCTATTTCTGAACAAGGGGTAGCGGTGATTCAGGAGATTTCTGCTTCTGCTATTCAACAAAACCATACTATTGATTACTTAAAGGAGCAGAACATTCAACTAAAACGTTTAGCTGATCACCTTCAAGAGATGATTGCAAAGTTTAAGATAGAGTAAGTATTCCTCAGTAAAATCACGATCTCAATTTATAAAGAGTCGAGTGAATCTTTCGGCCTTTTCGTTTAAGCGGCGTAATCAAGTGTAATGATATCGCTTTAATGGAATGTCAGGTGTGTTGATGATCCAATAAAAACAAATTGGCATCGCTTGACTCCTCGCTTTTCTGCCGTAGTCGGCAAGTCATTCGCTTGCCGACTGGGCATACATCTGGCAGAAACGCTTGTGTCTAGCTCAATTATTCCATATTTTTAGTAAAATAATGGATCATTGCATTCTTGGATTGTCCATCATTAACCACTTTCAATATCAATATGAACAATGGATGAGATGCTGCGAAGCGAATAATAGACATCCGTTATTGATTTTTTCTGATCGACAGCTACTTTTAGTCTAATAAGATGATGATGATCATCAAAATCTTTAATTCGAACCGTTTTTATATCAATGATTTGCTGGTTAATGGCAGAAATCACATCATCAATATGATCGTTATTAGAAATAGTAATTTGCAAAACAAACTCTTTTTCTCGTAACTGCTTTGGTCCAAAAAAAGAGGTGAGAAGAGGAATGAGTTCTACGCTTAAAATAAGTAATCCCACGCTTAAAATAGCTTCCCAGTAAAATCCCGCCCCAACGGCAATGCCGATTCCGGCTGCTCCCCAAATAAGAGCAGCCGTTGTCAGACCCGAAATGCTGTCATTCCCTCGGCGCAAAATGACGCCTGCCCCTAAAAAACCAATGCCGGATACAATTTGCGCAGCAAGGCGAAGCGGGTCCATGGCCATGCGGTTTTTTAAAGGAAATACATATGCCGACTCAATAGAAACAATCGTTAATAAGCAGCTCACAATGGAAATGACTAAACATGTCTTTAATCCCACCGGCTTTCGCTTTAATTCTCTCTCGATGCCGATCACAAGGCCTAATACCGTTGATATTCCTAGCTTCATAAAAAGATGAAAATCCATATTTTATCACCTTTTCTTCTTCAGTCAATGTTATAATCATTATAAATTATAAAACGTTGAACGAGGGATGGATGATGCAATCACAAAATTTATTTAAGCCGTATCTCGCTCTTTTTATCGGTGCGCTCTCGATATCAACATCGGCCATCTTAGTAAAATGGGCACACGCTCCTGCAGCTGTAATCGCTTTTTACCGTCTCTTTTTTACAGTTGCACTGATGACTCCGATGTTTCTCCCGGCTTGGCGTGAACTATTGAAAATTTCGAAAAGAGATTGGTGGTTTTCTGCTATCTCTGGTGTATTGTTAGCTTTTCACTTTATTCTCTGGTTTGAATCTTTAAACTATACGTCGGTAACAAGTTCTGTTGTGCTTGTGACGCTGCAACCATTGTTTGCATTCGCTGGAGGCTACGTGTTTTTTAAGGAAAGATTGACGATTGGCGCGTTGTTAAGCGGCTTGCTTGCGATTGTTGGAAGCACCATCATTAGCTGGGGAGATTTTCGAATAAGCGGACAGGCGCTATTCGGTGATATGCTAGCCTTGCTTGCTTGTATGATGATTACAGGATACTGGCTGTTTGGACAGGAGTTACGAAAAAGACTATCGCTGACGATCTATACATATGTTGTGTATGGAATCAGCTCTCTCACCCTGCTGCTCTATGTGCTTTGCTTTCGCTATCCTCTACTTTCTTATAAAAAAACAGATTGGCTTTGTTTTATTTTACTTGCCATCATCCCCACTTTGCTGGGCCATTCGTTAATGAATTGGTCGGTAAAATGGGTAAGTGCTGCGACCATTTCAATGGGAATTTTATTTGAACCTGTCGGTGCTGCTATTTTAGCCTATTTTTTACTTGGAGAAATGATCCAACCATCGCAATGGATTGGCGGTTCCTTAATTTTATTGGGCATTGGCACATATTTATGGAGTGAAAATCGAAAAAAAAACGTTACAAATTCAAGAAAGTGGATGAACCGATTTTCCCAATGAACAGATGGCTTGGATCGAATGGCAAAGCTATGCGCTGCTCGCTATTTGCAAACCTGCTTAAATATTTAAAATCTACTCTTGTTGTTTGTTCTAATAAGTAAGCTGACTTTTTCGCTGCTTTTTTTCGCCGTTTATTGAGTGCTGAAATAATTTCATCCTTTGTTTTGATTCCGATCCCATGCCCATAATAAAGATCTCCTCCTAAGTAAATGGTATTTTCTCCTTGCCATTGAGGCATTTCTGGATCGACATCAGGATTTTTAAAATATAGACAATCGCCGGGAATGTAGTCGTTCCCGGTTTTTGTTTGTACTCCTAAATCTTCGTCATAATGCCAATCGTATAAAAGAAGGTTGGCGAACAGTTGATTAAAAGTTTGCCGGTCAATCGTATCTAAGACTGCCTTATAGAAAATGATGACAATAGCTGTTGCACACTCAAAGGCGTATAGCTGGCTGTTTTCAAAAATATCATTAATCCCATCAGCTGGAGTCACATTCTTTTTTAACTCAAATCCGCCTAAATGGTTTCGTGACCAAAACTGTTCATTACATCTTGAAAAACGGAAAATGGTAAATCGTGCTTTACTTTTTGCTAAGCGAATAGCCGTATGAAGAATTTGTTCTCGTAGCTTCAGCTCAAATAGAAGCTGTTGTTCATTTTTATATGTGTATTTTTTCCTTTCTTTTAGTAAAGCTTGAAAAATCATGGTTTGTTCTTTAGATAAAGGCGAATGGGAAAAAAATTGGTTATCCACAATGGAGCTTTTAACTTGAATCATGTTGTCCACCCTTTCATTTTGGAGTTATCAACAAATTGTGAATATTAAAAAATAATTATTCACATATTTGCTCAAAACAGCGCTAGTATTTAATGATCAGTGTGAATAAGCACTGTGTTTTTGTGGGAAAAATGTGGATAATCTGTGTAAAAGCATTTTAGAAAATAACAAAGGATCAGCAAAAATATGGGGATTGGTGTTCTCTTGTTTTACGGATAAGGTAGTGTATATAGTAGATTATATAAGAGCTTTTCTTAAAAAATTAGGCTAAAAAGCAGAACATTCACTCATATCCTTTCTTCGAAGCAAAATTCGTCCATCTTTTCATGAATCCGTATTTCTTATGTAAATGTCGTTATGAAGTCTTTGGATGCTGTATAATGAAAATCTGTTTCTACGGTTTGCTCTGATATGTGTCTGTTTTTCTCAAAGGAAGCTGACTGATGAACATCTAAAATTCGCTGTGACCAAAAAGAGTACAATAAAGAAGAGCGATTGGTACAAGAAGCTGCTCAATCGATAAAAAATAGAATCAACATTTGCCGATGATGCTGTAAGGCTTATGTGCGCTGTTACAAAAAATATGCGCATTTGGATGCTGAAACTGTTTGTATACCCACCAGGTTCTAATTGGGCATGATGTACAGCGATAGGGATGCCCTAACATTCGTTCCATTGTGTAATGGTCCGATTTGAGGTCAGGTGACCTTGTTTTTACAGATTGTTTATCATTTATACAGTACAAGGATAACGAGTGATTGCATCATATAAGTGTAACTTAAGCTAGAATCAATCCTCTTTGAAAAGTCAAAGATCGCCAGCGAGGCGGTGATTTTTATGCATCAAGAGGGTGGGTAACAATGAATAGAATAATGCCAATCCAGACATGTGAATCAACGTGTGAAGTGATTGGTTTTTTAGATACCTAATTATACTACTTCCAATGTTTAATATTGATTTTGAAAATACTCCCTTCATTTATGAAGGTGATTTGTCAAACAAAAAAGATATTGAATTTCTAAATATATCCTGATATTTTGTTCAAAAGCCTCCTCCTGAGCTGCCTATTTGAACTATGTTGTATGGTGTGATGCGTGTTATTATAGATGATGCGCTTGATATACTTATTGAGCGATGAAAATAAAGAGCAATTTTTTGTAAGGGATATGTTAAAGTATGTTTTGTTAGCTCATTTATGTATATGTTTATAGCATGGAATATATGTTTTTTTTAAAAAATATAAAAATAATTATTGCATTTTATTTTAGGGTATGATAAATTATAAAACGTCGCTGATGATGATAAATAAAACAGCGAACGGAAAATAAAGTGGTTGACAGTATTTTTTTATTGTGATAATATTAGGAAGTCGCTCTGATAAAGAGGATAAATGTTCTTTGAAAACTGAACAAAACGAAGCGTTAATCGAAAAATTTCGGTATGGTTAACCGAAATTTAAATAATAGCCAATCAACTTTCTTTTGGAGAGTTTGATCCTGGCTCAGGACGAACGCTGGCGGCGTGCCTAATACATGCAAGTCGAGCGGACCGAATAGAAGCTTGCTTCTGTTCGGTTAGCGGCGGACGGGTGAGTAACACGTGGGCAACCTGCCCGTAAGACGGGGATAACTTCGGGAAACCGGAGCTAATACCCGATAACCCTGAAGACCGCATGGTCTTTAGTTGAAAGGCGGCTTCG
>NZ_LPUG01000017.1:0-104791 GCF_001560855.1 Anoxybacillus sp. P3H1B
AAATAACAAGCCTAGTGACGATGGCGGAGAGGTCACACCCGTTCCCATCCCGAACACGGAAGTTAAGCTCTCCAGCGCCGATGGTAGTTGGGGCTAACGCCCCTGCAAGAGTAGGACGTTGCTAGGCTTTATATTAAACATATTCCGCAATAGCTCAGCGACGAGCATTTCTCCTCTGAGCAAACAGCGAGTTGCCTCGACGCATTGTGCTTCTTCGAATGTCTTGAAGAGGAAGAGGCAGTAGAAAAATACGAATAATGATTCGTTAGTTTTTGTGTTTATCCACTATTCCGCAATAGCTCAGCGGTAGAGCAACCGGCTGTTAACCGGTAGGTCGTAGGTTCGAATCCTACTTGCGGAGCCATGCTTCCATAGCTCAGTTGGTAGAGCACTTCCATGGTAAGGAAGAGGTCACCGGTTCAAGCCCGGTTGGAAGCTTGTGTTTATTATTTTTGGCCCGTTGGTCAAGTGGTTAAGACACCGCCCTTTCACGGCGGTAACACGGGTTCGAATCCCGTACGGGTCACTTTTAGGAGGATTAGCTCAGCTGGGAGAGCACTTGCCTTACAAGCAAGGGGTCGGCGGTTCGATCCCGTCATCCTCCATCATTATTTCAATGAAAACTAGTATAGGTGACGCCGGCTTAGCTCAATTGGTAGAGACGAGCGAAGCATCGGTGAAATGACTACGAGTTGCCTCGACGCATTGGACATCTTGGAATGTCTTGGAGAGGAAGAGGCACAAAACCTATCCTTTTCTGGTTCGATTTCTATCTATTATGCCGGCTTAGCTCAATTGGTAGAGCAACTGACTTGTAATCAGTAGGTTGCGGGTTCAAGTCCTGCAGCCGGCACCATGATGGTCGTGGAGGGGTAGCGAAGTGGCCAAACGCGGCGGACTGTAAATCCGCTCCCTGTGGGTTCGGCGGTTCGAATCCGTCCCCCTCCACCATTCATACATAATGATGGATTGTGAAGTTATTTCGATTTGATGGAATAGCTTTTTGTATTGTTGAGTGCTCGATCATTTGTTCCAAAAAGCTTTATGAAATTTGACGTTTCATCAACATATTGGGCTATAGCCAAGCGGTAAGGCAACGGACTTTGACTCCGTGATGCGCTGGTTCGAATCCAGCTAGCCCAGCCATTGTTTTCTTAATGAGCCATTAGCTCAGCAGGTAGAGCATCTGACTTTTAATCAGAGGGTCGGAGGTTCGAGTCCTCCATGGCTCATTTTTTTATTGCGGAAGTAGTTCAGTGGTAGAACACCACCTTGCCAAGGTGGGGGTCGCGGGTTCGAGTCCCGTCTTCCGCTTATCAACATGAATCCTTTTAACGTGGGGCCTTAGCTCAGCTGGGAGAGCGCCTGCTTTGCACGCAGGAGGTCATCGGTTCGATCCCGATAGGCTCCATCATAAAAACTCCTTAAATCGACGAGATTTAAGGAGTTTTTATTTTTTTAAAAAGTAAAGGCCCAGCGACGGCAGGTTGAATCACTTTATTGAGCATCCGCGCAAGATCAAGCTTGGTTCGAGCCTTCCTCAACATGGCTTGTGCCATCTTCGCCGATCGGCGGGCGTTTTTCTTATTAATAATCGAATAAATATTCAAAAAAGTGTCAAGTTGAGTCAACGTTCAGTTATTAGATACAATAATAAATAGAATAAGGATGAAGGAGAGAGACAGCATGAAAAAAATCTCAATCATTGGTGTTCCAATGGATTTAGGACAGACTCGGCGCGGAGTAGATATGGGACCCAGCGCGATCCGATATGCTGGCGTTGTAGAAAGACTCGAACGCCTCAGCTATGACATTGAAGACTTGGGGGATATTTCAATCGGCAAACCTGAACGAATAGATGAGGAAGGAATCAAATCAAATTTGCGAAATTTGAAAGCGGTTGCTGAAGCAAATGAAAAGCTTGCTCAAGCCGTTGATGAAGTAATTAAAAAAGGACATTTTCCGCTTGTATTAGGCGGCGATCATAGCATTGCTATTGGCACCTTAGCAGGTGTCGCAAAACATTATAAAAATTTAGGGGTTATTTGGTACGATGCCCATGGTGATTTAAACACAGCTGAAACCTCTCCATCGGGTAACATTCATGGGATGCCGCTTGCGGCCAGCCTTGGATTCGGCCATCAGGCTCTAACCGCCATTGGCGGATATAGCCCGAAGGTAAAGCCAGAAAATATTGTATTGATTGGTGCAAGGGCGCTTGATGAAGGCGAAAAGCAATTTATTCGCGAAAAGGGAATTAGAGTATATACAATGCATGAAGTTGATCGTTTGGGCATGACGAAAGTAATGGAGGAAACGATTGCTTATTTAAAAGAGCGGACAGATGGCGTCCATTTATCGTTAGATTTAGATGGTTTAGATCCACATGATGCTCCGGGAGTAGGTACTCCTGTTATCGGCGGTCTGACGTATCGTGAAAGCCATTTAGCTATGGAAATGCTGGCTGAAGCACAATTGATTACTTCCGCTGAATTTGTAGAAGTAAACCCAATTTTAGATGAGAGAAATAAAACAGCATCTGTCGCCGTTGCGCTCATGGGATCGCTGTTTGGAGAAAAACTAGTGTAGGCAAGACGAGAGATGCAGACGGAAAAATCCGTCTGCTGTTTTTTTTTGTAAATATGTTAAAATAGATAGTGCGTCCAAAAGAGAAACTTTTTTCGTTTTACGAACGTATACAATTAATAGCCGCATGAGCGGGGGTATTATTGATTATGGAGATGTTTGTCAAAAAGCATATTAAAGCGATCCAAAAAGGAGACCAAAATGCCTATGCCGAGATTGTCGAGCTTTACAAAGACAAGGTCTATCGGCTATGCTATCGAATGCTTGGGAATCGTCATGAAGCGGAGGATGCTGCCCAAGAAGCTTTTATTCGGGCGTATGTCAACATCCATACGTATAACCCAGCAATGAAATTTTCTTCATGGCTTTATCGCATTGCGACGAATTTATCCATCGATAAATTGCGCAAAAAAAAGCCGGATATGTATTTGGATGAAGAAGTAAGCGGAACAGACGGTTTAACGCTATATTCTCAACTGCCTTCGAATGATGCTTCTCCGGAAGAAACAGTCGAAAGCCTAGAGCTTCAAGAGACGGTTCAAAGGGCGATTGAAAAGCTACCTGAAAAATACCGAAGCGTTATTGTCTTAAAATATATGAATGATTTATCGTTACAGGAGATTAGTGAAATTCTTGATCTGCCTATAGGAACCGTCAAAACGAGGATTCATCGGGGAAGAGAAGCATTAAGAAAGCATTTAGGCCATTTATGAGAGGTGAACAAACATGAAATGTCCGGATCAAATCATAGAGTGGATGCATGATTATTTAGATGGCGATATTGCTCCGGATGATGAGAAGAGGCTACGAGAACACTTACAACATTGCTCTGCGTGTTCTCAGCATTTCAATAGTCTGAAAAAGACGGTAGCGTTTATTCAATATGCTTCGCCTCTTGCTCCGCCGGCGGATTTTACGGCAAATGTGATGGCAAAGCTGCCGAAAGAAAAACAACGAGTCCGTGCAGGAAGATGGCTGAAAAATCATCCCGTTTTGACAGCTGCTTCTTTATTTGCTGCTTTAACTGTGGGAAGCCTTTTTACAACGTGGAACAAAGAGCAGCAATTTTCCGTTTCTACTAGGGAAAACGTGATTATTCATGATCATACGGTGATTGTTCCAAAAGGAGAAACGGTAGACGGCGATATCGTCGTGCGAAATGGAAGCATCAAGATTGAGGGAAAAGTAAATGGGGACGTGACCGTCATTCATGGTGAAAAATATTTAGCCTCCGCTGGACAAGTAACTGGAGATGTGGAAGAAATTAATGAGATGTTTGATTGGATTTGGTATAATATAAAAAACGCAGTGAAAGCTATGCTTGAGTGAAGGCCATCTCTTTTGATGGCTTTTTTCGTCATGTGATATAATAAAGGAGTTGTTTACATAAAAAAATAAATAGGAATTAGAATGATAAAGGAAGTGTGAGAATGCCTTTTGGAGAGCTCCCGGTGTTAAGTTATCTAAGCAAAATTGTTGATATTCTTCTTGTATGGTACGTTTTTTACAAATTGATCATGATTATTCGCGGAACAAAAGCGGTTCAGCTTTTGAACGGGATTATTTTGATTATACTTGTGCGAATGGCCAGCAACTTTTTAGGCTTTAGCACATTGCAATGGTTGATGGATCAAGCGTTGACATGGGGATTTTTGGCGATCATCATTATTTTCCAGCCAGAGTTAAGACGAGCGCTTGAACAATTAGGGCGTGGAAGGATATTTTCGCGAAGCAGCGTACCAGAAGAAGAAGGGAAAACGAAAGTGGTTGAAGCGATTATTAAGGCAACAGAGTATATGGCAAAACGCCGCATCGGGGCCTTAATATCCGTTGAGCGGGAAACAGGCATGGGCGACTACATTGAAACAGGAATTCCACTGAATGCGCAAATCTCCTCCGAACTGTTAATTAATATTTTTATCCCGAATACACCGCTGCATGATGGAGCTGTCATTGTCCAGAAAAATCAAGTGGCAGCGGCGGGATGCTACTTACCTTTATCAGAAAGCCCTTTTATTTCAAAAGAGTTAGGAACCCGGCACCGCGCTGCCTTGGGCATCAGTGAGGTGACCGATAGCGTGACCATTGTTGTGTCCGAAGAAACGGGGGCTGTATCGGTTACAAAAAACGGGGAACTGCATCGAGATTTGACTCCAGAGCAATTTCGTGAACTGCTCACGAAGGAGTTAGTACGGACAACGAAGACTACTTCCTCATCTCGTTGGCAATGGAGGGGGAAGAAAAGTGGATAAATTAATGAATAATCACTGGTTTATGAAAGCTTTTGCTCTGTTATTGGCGATCATGCTGTATATGTTCGTCAATATCGAGGAAAAGGAGATGAAATCAGGGGCTACGCGCAATTCGGTGGGACAGACGGATATCGAAACGGTTACAAATGTTCCTGTCGTTACGTATTATGATGAAGAAAATTTAGTGGTTTCAGGTGTTCCGAAATTTGTGAACGTGACATTGGAAGGACCGGCAAGTATTTTAAAGCCGACCGTATTGCAGCGGAATTTTGAAGTATATGTGGATTTAACGAATTTGGAGCTTGGCACTTACACCGTTCCGTTTAAATATAAAAATATCTCTGATAAGCTGACGGTCGCTATTCAGCCAGCGACGGCGAAGGTCACCATTCAAGAGAAGGTTTCTAAAGAATTTTCGGTCGATGTCGATTTTATTCATAAAAATAAAATGGCGGATGGGTATACTACCGAGCAGCCTATCGTCAAACCGGATACAGTGACCATTACGGGGGCGAAGGATTTAGTTGATCGAATAGCGCTTGTCAAGGCAAGAGTAGATTTATCCGGAGCTGCAGATATTTTGCGTCAGGAATCTCGAGTGATCGCTTACGACCGTGACGGACGGGTGCTAGATGTCGATATTAATCCTTCGATTGTCGATATCACTGTACCAATTAAGAGTCCAAGCAAGTCGGTTCCGCTCAGAATTAATCAAACAGGAACTTTAAAAAAGGGCCTCAGTATTGTTAAAATTGAAACCGTGCCAAATGAAGTGACGATTTTCGGTCCCAAAGAGGTCATTGATCCCATTGAATTTATTGATGGCCTCACCATTAATTTAGATGAAATTACAAAAAATACAACTTTAGAAGTGAAAGTTCCTTTACCTCAGGGAGTTAAAAATGTAGATCCTCAAAAAGTAAAAGTGAATATACAAGTCCAGCAGGAGGAAGAAAAAACCCTTTCTTTTCTGCCTATTGATATATTGGGATTGAGCGATCAATATACCGCGCAGTTTATTGATCCGGAAAATGGGACGATGGATGTCCAGCTGCAAGGTGCGGCGAGTGTGCTGGATCACATTCAGCCAGATGATATCCAGCTTTATGTCAATGCCAATGAATTAGGAGCCGGTGAACACGACGTAGAGGTAGAGGTTAATGGGCCAGAAAATATTAAATGGAATTTGCCTAAAAATAAAGCAAAGATACGAATCATCCAGCGATCATGAGATAAAGGGGAGATATGCATAATGGGTAAATATTTTGGCACTGATGGTGTACGCGGAGTGGCGAATAGTGAGCTGACACCAGAATTAGCGTTTAAAATAGGACGCTGCGGCGGCTATATCTTAACAAAAGATAAAGAGCGGCCAAAGGTGTTAATTGGCCGTGATACACGCATCTCAGGACATATGCTTGAAGGGGCGCTTGTTGCCGGATTGCTTTCAATCGGTGCAGAAGTTATGCGTCTCGGCGTCATTTCAACACCAGGAGTGGCCTATTTGACAAAAGCATTAGGCGCTCAAGCGGGAATTATGATCTCCGCGTCGCACAATCCAGTTCAAGATAATGGAATTAAGTTTTTTGGGCCCGATGGATTTAAGCTTTCAGATGAGCAGGAACAAGAAATTGAGCAACTGTTGGACAGTGCCGAGGATACACTGCCTAGACCGACAGGAAAAGAGTTAGGTCAAGTTAACGATTATTTTGAAGGTGGACAAAAATACTTGCAGTATTTAAAGCAAACGGTTGATGAGGATTTTTCCGGGCTTCGTATTGCGCTTGACTGCGCGCATGGAGCCACTTCTTCATTAGCAACCCATCTTTTTGCAGATTTGGAGGCAGATGTATTGACGATGGGAGCTTCGCCGAACGGCATTAATATTAATGACGGGGTTGGTTCTACGCATCCAGAGGCGCTGGCTGAATTTGTGAGAGAGAAAGAAGCAGATGTTGGGCTGGCGTTTGATGGAGATGGAGATCGTTTAATTGCGATTGATGAGCATGGGAATGTCGTGGATGGCGATCAAATTATGTACATTTGCGCAAAATTTTTAAAAGAACAAGGACGTTTAAAGCATCAAACAGTCGTATCGACCGTGATGAGCAATCTTGGGTTTTATAAGGCATTAGATGAACATGAAATAAAAAGCGTGCAGACGGCCGTCGGCGACCGCTACGTTGTAGAAGAAATGAAGAAACACGGCTACAACCTTGGCGGTGAACAATCAGGACATATTATTTTTCTTGATTACAATACAACAGGAGACGGATTATTGACGGCATTACAGCTTGTAAACATTATGAAGGCCACGAAAAAATCTCTTTCTGAGCTGGCGAGCGAGATGCTAAAATACCCTCAGCTGCTTGTCAATGTGAAAGTAACGGACAAACATCAAGTGATGGAGAATGAAAAGGTGAAGGCTATCATTCAAGAGGTAGAAAATGAAATGCATGGGAATGGACGAATTCTTGTCCGCCCATCCGGCACAGAACCGCTTGTTCGCGTCATGGCAGAAGCGCCGACGAAAGAAGCGTGTCAAAGCTATGTAGCTCGTATTGTTCAGGTGATTCAAGCTGAAATGGGAGCTGAATAATGGCCCTTTTTGGTAGACATCCTATGCATAAATGGAACGCTTTATTCCATTTATGCATATTTTATGTTGTAAAGGATATTACAGTTGACGTCTTTAGGGCGTTTCCTGTAATATTAATTTTGTTGTCATTCACATATAGAAAGGTGGGTAGAAGAAGCTTTCATGAAGAAGCGCCTGGACTAAGCGATGATCGGATAACCGCTTAGTTGACGAGGAGGAGGTTGATCGAATGCTCGGCGGATGCCTCCCGGCTGGTGCGATTGCAGCCGCAAACTTTTCCTTAAAACAAAGAGGCGACTCTTTGCACAAAGGGAAAAGTCCAATCGTTTAATCAAAGAAAAGGGGCAAGAAAGGCCCCTGCTTGCCCCTTGAAAATAGGGAGGAAAACAAATATGTGTGGAATTGTTGGATATATTGGACAACAGGATTCAAAAGAGATTTTATTGCGCGGACTGGAAAAACTAGAATATCGCGGTTATGATTCAGCTGGAATTGCGGTGTTAAACGAAGATGGCGTGCATGTTTTTAAAGAAAAAGGCCGCATTGCTGATTTGCGGCAAACGGTTGATCTCAATGTACAAGCACCGCTTGGCATTGGCCATACCCGCTGGGCGACACATGGGGTGCCAAGCCGTACGAATGCTCACCCGCATCAAAGCGCTTCTGGACGTTTTACGTTAGTGCATAATGGAGTCATTGAGAACTACGCATTATTACAGCGTGATCATTTGCAGAATGTACAGTTCCAAAGCGAAACGGATACAGAAGTGGTTGTTCAGTTGGTTGAAAAATTTGTG
Source organism: Anoxybacillus sp. P3H1B (assembly GCF_001560855.1). Lineage (NCBI taxonomy): Bacteria > Bacillati > Bacillota > Bacilli > Caryophanales > Anoxybacillaceae > Anoxybacillus > Anoxybacillus sp. P3H1B. Next base: position 8,235 of record NZ_LPUG01000017.1, read on the forward strand.
AATGATGGATTCGAAGCGGAAGAAGCATTTCGCAAAACATTAACACTTTTAAAGGGATCGTATGCGATTGCTCTCATCGATGCAGAAGATCCAGAGGTGATTTATGTAGCGAAAAATAAGAGCCCATTGCTTGTCGGCCTTGGGGACGGATTTAATGTCGTAGCCAGCGATGCTATGGCGATGCTGCAAGTGACAAACCAATACGTCGAATTAATGGATCAAGAAATGGTGATTGTCAAGCGGAATGCGGTCACGATTAAAAAATTGGACGGTCAAGAGGTGGCACGCTCTCCATATACTGCGCAATTGGATGCAAGCGATATTGAAAAAGGAACCTATCCGCATTATATGTTAAAGGAAATTGACGAGCAGCCGCTTGTGATGCGCCGTATTATTCAAAAATATCAAGATGCGTCAGGTGCTTTAACCATTGATAAAGACATTGTCAATGCGGTACTCGAAGCGGACCGCCTCTATATTATTGCGTGCGGCACAAGTTATCACGCGGGCTTAGTCGGCAAACAATTGCTTGAAAAATGGGCGAACATTCCGGTTGAAGTGCATATTGCTAGCGAATTTTCATACAATATGCCATTGTTATCGAAAAAGCCTCTATTTATTTACATTTCACAAAGCGGCGAAACAGCAGACAGCCGCGCTGTACTTGTTCAAACGAAAAAACTTGGCTATAAAGCGTTGACGATCACCAATGTACCTGGTTCTACATTATCACGCGAAGCAGACTATACACTATTGCTTCATGCTGGTCCAGAAATTGCGGTTGCCTCGACAAAAGCCTATACGGCTCAAATTGCCGTTCTTGCGATTTTAGCAACAGTCGCAGCAAAAGCTAAAGGCATTGCGCTTGATTTTAGCTTGGTGAAAGAGCTTGGCATCATCGCAAATGTCATGGAAATGCTTTGTGATGCAAAAGAAGAGATGGAGCAAATTGCTCGCGAATATTTAGAGACCACACGCAATTGCTTCTTCATTGGCCGCGCGTCCGATTTCTATGTAGGGCTTGAAGGAGCATTAAAGCTAAAAGAGATTTCCTATATTCAAGCAGAAGGATTCGCTGGCGGTGAGCTAAAGCATGGAACGATTGCTTTGATTGAGGAAGGCACGCCGGTGGTTGCTTTGGCGACACAAGAGCATGTGAATTTAAGCATTCGCGGCAATGTGAAAGAAGTGGTGGCCCGTGGCGCCAACCCATGCATTATTTCCATGAGAGGCTTGGAAACAGACGAGGACCGTTACGTCATTCCGGCTGTTCATCCAATGCTGACGCCGCTTGTGGCCGTTGTGCCGTTGCAGCTGATCGCTTACTACGCTGCTTTACACCGCGGCTGCGACGTCGACAAACCGCGCAACCTCGCCAAAAGCGTAACGGTGGAATAGAGAAGGTTTATATTGCTTTAAAGTTTGATAAAAATAACCTCTTGCGGATATCATATCCGCAAGAGGTTATTTTTTCATTTTTTTAGGAATTCAAAAAGGGGGAGGAAATGAAGGTTTCGAGACTTTTGTTCTTGTAAACGATAGTGGTATTTTAGACAGGCACACTTTAAACAAAATGAACGTGTTGCCCAACGTATATGGATATATAAATGCACATAAACCAATCCACTTTGTTTGTACATTTAATGAAAAACGATCTAGGAAGTTTCGGCATTATCGTTATGTGTCAGTTCTGTATGATGATTTTGGCTATTTGCTCTAGCTTTGCAGCATCATCATTGTTTTTTATATTTTAACAGTTTTTGGTTGACGTTCAAACAATTTTATAATAAAAATAAAAATGAAAACTATTCAAATTATTCAAGATATTTAAATGAGGGGTGGATTGTCACTAAATCCATCTATTTCCTATAAAATAATTTTAAAGGTTCTGGTTTACATGCTCATGATTGTTATCAAAATGGCTAAATTACAGTTATTAAGGGAGAATAGTATGAATAAAATTCTTTTACAATTAGAAGGGGCAGCTATCCTATTGTTGAGTCTTTATTTTTACTCTTATAACCAATTTAGTTGGCTTTTGTTTTTCGTTTTGTTATTCGTTCCAGATATATCAATGATTGGTTATTTATTCAATAATAAAGTTGGTGCCGTGCTTTATAATTTATTTCATACATATAGTTTACCAATTGGAGCTGTTATCTTAGGAGTGCTGTTATCAAGCGAAGTGGTTTTAGAGATAGGCTTAATATGGTCTGCTCATATCGGAATGGATAGGATGATTGGTTATGGATTAAAATATCCAACACATTTTAAGGACACGCATTTAAATCGTGTTTAAATAAACGATTGAACTAAAGGATGTTGTTGGTCTGGATCTGTGTCAAATCTTTGGACACTTTCATTCTATCCTAACTAAATGCCTGTTTCTTTAATAGTGAGAGAGTGAAGCATTTGGCATCGAGCTCCTGTAGTCATGATTCTGTTGCTGAGAATCCAGATGGTTATAAAATAGGTGTATTTTGCAATAGAAAAGTGCAGAAAAATGCGATCAAAAATGCAGAGTGTTGCCACCCTTATAAGCTACTTTCTCTTAGAAAGAGCGTTAGCCAACCCATAACTTTCTCCGTGAAATGAAAGTATATGAGCGTGATGGATTAAGCGGTCAACTAGTGCTGCTGTTAACCTCGAATCTGTAAAGATTCTATTCCATTGGCTAAATTCTAAACATGTAGTTAATAGAAAGTCATCCCCCCAAATTAGCGTAAGAACCAGTTTTATTTAGCGGCCACAGGTTGACCTGAAAACAGGTCAACCTTCTGTTTTTATCTTAATATTTTTAATTTCTGTATCTTTATATCTTTTTACGTTAATTGATACGGCTAAAAAAGAAGATGTGAAATATAATATTGAGGCTAATATGTATACAAGTTTAACTCCTAAAAAATCAGAAATGGTTCCCATTAGGAAAACAGATATAGAAAATACAATATAATATATGTTACTTTGAGTAGAATAAACTTTTGGTAGATAACTTTCCTCTATAGATGACTGAAAGTAGGTATTTTGCGATACATCTCTAAGTTGATTGAAAGGTCCCATAATAAATACTAAAGTAAGCGCTACAATTGGTGATTTAGTAAAGGCATAAATTAAAACAAAAACACTCACTCCGAAGGATCCTAATATTATACTATAAACTAAATTTCGTTGCATCCATTTTGAAATTAAGACAATGAAAATACCACCAATTATACTACCTAAATAGTAACTGGCGTTGATATACCCCCACCAAGTCTCATTTTGTTTTAATATTTCTTTTACGAATACTAATGTGATCCCTCCAATCCAAATTCCCCCTGCAATTCCTTCAATTATCCCCATAATTGTTATTAACCTAAGGTTAGCATTCTTAAATAGTATAGACCAGCCAATTTTTATGGAATTCCAGTTAGGTCTAGATTTACTAGCTCCGCGAAATTTTTCAGATATGAGAAGAGTAGATAGAGCAGACAATATATAGAGACTTAATGCGAAGTACAAAATGTTAATGTCTCCAAAGTGAATTGCTGCTACCCCACCCAAAGACCAACCCAACAAAGCAAGGGATTGGTCCGTCGTACTTATTAAGCTATTGGCTTTTGCTAATTTCTCTTTTTGTACGATTTTAGGTGTTAAAGAGTTTCTTGCAGGATTTGTCCATCCATCTAGGAAACCGATGAAAAAAATGATTAAATAAATAATTAAATTAATCAAAAAATGATTGATATCTTTGAAGTAAAACAAAAGAATAAGTATAAATAGTAAATTACGATTGTCCAAATAAAGAAATTCTTAAGATGAACTTTAAAGGATATCGATCTGTTATTATAGGCATAAAAAAGCTACTTAGAAACTTTGCTATAACATGAATCATGGTAACTAAACCCGCTAAAGTCCCTGAGCTTGTAATATGGTAAATCATCATAGTTACTGTCATCATATATAGGGAATTAGCTAATTTCCCCAGTGAATTTCCCATCCACAAAAAATAAAAAGATTTATTCAATTAATATCCTCCTCTACAAGTTTATTTTGGTTCATATACACACACAAAATCACTGTCACCTTCTCTATCGAATAATTAATCTTTTCTCTTCAAATGCTGAGTATAAATACTCTCTAACTTTGAAATGATCCTCCCTTTAATATAAATTTAATTTTTATTTTTATATTTTTAAAAAAATATTTTATTTTTTAGGAATATTTGAGGAGGGATTAAAATGAAAATGAAGAAAAATTGGCGCAACCGTCTTGCTATTGTAATGCCAGTATTGCAAGAAGAAAAATGGTAAAATTCTAAGGGGCAGGGAGAATATTTTTTCCCTGCCCTTATACTGAAGATTGAGGGGGAAAAAGAGTGAGTACTGAAATTAAACATTTACATATAGAAATATATGAAAACGATATGAACTTACTTTCTCAAATTGAAGAGGTTTTAGAACCAGACTATTTAGATTCACTTACTGTGCCGAAGTTAAAAGATTTATTTAACTCACGTATCATTCCAGAGTTGTTAAAAGTGTCCCATCCTGTTGCTGCTGAATATATATTTGGGATGTCAATTGGACATCCACATACATATGTACGTTATAGGTTGATAGATATCGTAAAAAATTGGTTACCGTATTTTTCTGCGGTAGAAACCATTGTTAGATTAACTCACGATCCTGATGATTTAGTTTCTTTTAAAGCTATTGAAATTTGTGGACAAGAAAAAATTGAGGAAAGCTATAAATTACTAGCACCTATTATCGGTGGTGCTAGCAAAAAAGTTTATTCACCTAATAAACCAGTAGGATTAGGAGCACAGAAAGTTCTAAAATCACTTATTGACCTGCTAGGTACTGATGATCCTGAAGAATTACAATTAATAGAAAATTACTATAAAGAACACGGACATTTGTTTAATAGGTATGACTTTGAAGAACCTATCCCTAACGAACTATTAGAAGAGTTTTGTAAAAAAGAAGAAGAAGGAATGATTTTAATTCCTGGTGTTTTTTTCACTTTTGGGCTTGATCCGCATCAAGTGCCTGATAAAACGTTCGGGTGGCATGATGCAATACCTTCTAGGAAAGTTTGGCTTCCTCCATTTTTTATTGATAAGTATCCAGTAACCAATGAAGAGTATGATGAGTTTGTTGAATATACTAAGAAAAATGGTCATATATTCTGCCATCCTAATGAACCTCAAGAAAAAGATCATACAAGAAACACTTTTTGGGATGAACGTTTTAAACCCGATCATCCTGTAACGGGGATTGACTGGTATGATGCATTTGCGTTTTCAAGGTGGAAAGGCAAGGAGCTACCAACTGAATTTCAATGGGAAAAGGCTGCACGGGGAGAAGATGGTAGAATATGGCCTTGGGGTAATGCTTTTAATAGAAATGCAGCAAATTGGTGTGCTCATTGGTTAAATTATACACCTGAAAGTTTGGATGAATGGCGGGAGGGTATTTACCTCGTTCTCTGAAGAATTTCCGGAAGAACCTATCAAGAGAGCATCCGAATTTGAAAAGGACGAATATGTTAGCCCTTATGGCGTTGTTGGAATGGTGGGTAATCATTGGGAATGGACACGAAGTGATCTATTAACTGGCAGAGAGTTTCACCCTGGTTTCTCGAATAAACAGAGTAAACATCATGCCTTTGCGGTGTTGAAAGGAGGTTCTTTCTTTTCATTACCGGGTCTAATGTATCCTTCTTTCAGGGGGAAGGATATTCCATTTTGCAGGCATAATGAAATGGGTTTTAGGTGTGTGAAAAACATTCCTATTTATACTTTAAGAAAAGCTATAGGTAAACCAATTACAAATACGGCTATTTATTAAAATTACTGGAATGGCTAACGTAAGTTATTATAAATGTTACGTCAGCCTTTATTATTTATATACTTCGTAATAATAGAAATATATAATTTTGACTCTGGACAAATCGTCACTATTTGTGAATCCATGTAATGAAGAGTGATAGTGTTGTAAAAAAATAAAGTAAAAACTCGAAGTTGTGCATAAGAATGCAACATAACACATGCAGTAAATATCGATGAAATCCATACCATCGGGGTTGCTCCACCCCATTACTCTTTAGCTCGTTAAATACCCGCTCCATCTCGAGCGAAGCCCAAACAACCATTGGCCCAATCTCGTTTTCAACAAGACAGGAAGACCCTGACCATAGGCATCTTTTCGTTCCTTGCTATTGCGGCGGTCGGTGGGAGACATGAATAAGATTCCTGCTTGCTCAGAAGTTTGTCGGACCTTTTCGCTGTTATACGCGGCATCCCCTAACACACAAACTCCATATCCCATTGCCCCAAAAGAAGCAAGTAATTCTGGTGTCACTGCCGCATCATTCCTGTTCGCTGTGGTCAATACGTGAGATAAGATGATTCCCTCGGTAGTGGTACAGGGATGGAGTTTATATCCTTTAAACCAGTAGCATCGGATGGCCCCCCACTTTGCCTATGAATGATAAAGCCTGCTTAGAAGGACCGTGCTGTCGATCAGGACGATTTTGAGATACCGTACTTCTAGATCTTTGAGCAGCTGTGCGTGAAAAACAGAAAATCTCTGTTCCCAAAACCACTTTGCCGCACGGGAAAGCGACAGCGATTTTAGATCGCCTATTACATCACGCCATTACCTTTAATATCAAAGGCGATTCTTATCGTCTACGAGAAAAGAAAAAAGCAGGAGTTTATCCTGCCCAGTTGCCTAATTAAACGTTCATAATGGGGAATTTCATTTCGTTGAAATTGGGGTATTTTAAATCGTTATTGACACTATAATAAAGATATTTACAAAATTCCCCTTAAAAAAGGTAATATATTAGAAATTAATAAGTTTTTATTTTTTGAATCTGATGACATTGTGATTAATTTAAAGCCTTTATATTGACTATTTATCCGGAAATATTTGAGGAATACTATTATCAAAAAATATGAAGAGACTAATCGATTATAACCAGTAATTAATACTAAAATGTTGAAGATGTGTTTGGTTAATGGTCAAGTCCGGTGAACTTCTTTGTCATTTGCGTTCCTAACACATTGTCAATGTTAAAAATGTTGATCAAATTTGTAATGGAATCATCGAATCCATCCAACATGATACGGCCATTCAATTCGTGGGAGTTCATAGAACCGCGGCATATGCGATCAAACTAGTAAGTCGTTGCTGTCCGTTTGCCGGTAAAATCTATGGACTCAATTAAAGGTCATTTGATGTTGCATTGAGTATACAATATAAAATCGAATGATGTGAATGGATGAGGGAGAAAACAGCTGTCAAATCCCATTTAACCTAAGGCGGTGTATCGACGAATTTGTTTTTCGAAAAGGGCATGATGATAGAGTGGCGGCGATGGGAGAAGTGTATTTTATCGAAGCAGGAAAGAAGGAGGAAGCCATTCGAAGCGTATTGGCGTGTGTGTCTTCTTCGGTCCAGTGGGTCGTGAGCGATTTGAAAAAGCCATTCAAGGGGTATATCCAGAAGCGATACGTGTAGCCGATTATTTTTATGTCATTTAGTTGTTTACAGAAGCTTTAGATCGGTACCGTAAAGAGTGCCATCGCAAAAGCACTTGTTAAACGAACAGAAGAAATCATTTCGTTCATATTGTTGCCTTATTCGAATGGTAGAATGGAAGGAACGAACAACAAAATCAAGCTGATCAAACGTCGAGGGGATGGATACAGAAATATCCAACAATTGGCATTACGGGTGCGGCTAGAAACGTCTACCATACTTCAATGGTAGATGCAAGTACAGCTTTTGGTGATGAACTATGATTTTGGAGAATAAGGTACAATATTCATTACCAGGCCTTGATTTATAGATTTCTGTTAAAATAGAGAGGAAGCGCTTTTTGAAACCAATAGCGGAATGGAAGCGTGAATGCAGCAAAGTTTTTGGAAAGGGGAAGAGCCATTTTGATCAAAGCGATTATTTTTGATTTTGACGGTTTAATTGTAGATACAGAGACAGCTTGGTTTGAGGCTTATAAAGAAGCGATGAATGTCTATGATGTCGATTTGCCGCTGGAACGTTTTGTTCAAACTGTTGGAACAGATAATGCGGCGCTTTATGAATTTGTTCAACAGCAGCTGGGGGAAAACGTCAGCATTGAAGAAATTGAAGCGAAAGCCGCAAGTTTTTATCAAATCAAGATGAAAACCCCTCAGGCGCGTGAAGGGGTGAAGGACTATTTAGAAGAGGCAAAGCAATTGGGCTACAAAATAGCGATTGCTTCAAGTTCTAACAAGGAATGGGTCATTCATTATTTAAATGGGCTCGGTCTGCTGTCCTATTTTGAAGTGATTATTACAAGTGAAGATGTGGAGGGCATCAAACCAGCTCCCGACTTGTATCTAAAAGCGCTGGCTGCTTTAGCTGTCCGTCCTGATGAAGCAGTCGTTTTTGAGGACTCGTTAAATGGGTTGAAAGCCGCTTTGGCCGCGGGATTAAAATGTGTGGTTGTGCCTAATCCAGTCACAAAATTTCTAAACTTTCAACAGCACAGCTTGCAGCTAAATTCGATGGCGGAAAAGCGTTTAGCGGAGGTGATCGAGCTGATCAAAGGATAATGGAGAGGGGCATTTTACATTTATATAAATGTGAAAATCTACTTAGCCGAAAGAGAAATGCGATCATAGTGGCATGGAGTCTTGTGCGGGCATGATTTCTTTTGAAAAGAAGCCAGCTGTTATTTGGCATCGTCTCAAGCAAGACGATCATGCCCGCCGCTTTATATCAGGCAAAATAGGGACACAAGTGAAAATTGAGCCCTTGGAAAAAGACGGGTTACAGATGGAAAAGCGCCACCGTATCTCGCGTTTTTAGACGTTCGATCATGTCATACCATGCTTGCGGTTTGTTCGGCAAGACCGCATAGTAGCGTGTTAAAAATGTCACGATAAGCTCAGTCGGAAGTTCATTTACATTTTCGTCCATCGGAAGGAAGCAAAGGTCAAGTCCTTCTACCGCTTCTCCGTCATTGTTCCAGGATGGATGAACATAAGGGAAGTCAAGGCGTTTATAGCCGAGGTGGGACAAGACTTCCCGACGGACATATGGGTCCATCGGCTTCACGCCGCCAAATTCATAATGTTCGACACGATACGGGTCATAAATTTCCGCAAACATGCCAAATAATTGGTTTCCACAAGCGGCTGCCCAAGCGTTTAAGTCTTCTAATCTCTTTTTGGCTAAAAATCGGCCGATTCCAAGTCCCGCTTGCCCGATGATGGTGAAATCCGTCATGGCAATATTGACATCTTCATAATAACGGTACTCTGTTGCGCCCACGACCTTTCCTTCATGAACGGCCACGCATACACGGATTCCCGGATCTTCTAGAGGTTCTTTCCAAAAATCGAATGCTAATACTTCCTCAGGTGGAAATACTTCTTGCATCAATTGGTGCATTTTTTTAACATTCTTCAGTCGAGAAGTCTCCCACTTCTAAATCTTGCGAAGCTTGATGAAAGTGGGAGATGAATCGACTTCGGACAAGGACAGGCTTTTGCCTGTTCAATTGTCTGACCCTGTGGTAAAATAAACCTATGTCGTTCTTTCATAACTGGATATAGGAGGTTGCATGGAGAAAATAAAATGCGAAAACCAAGCTGATCCTTCCATGCGTAAAATATCCAAGGTACAAAAGAACTCCGAATTGTCGGACATCTAGGGTTGGAACGACCCGAAGTCACGCTCAGGGAGACGAAAGGCGGCTTTCGTCGTGGAACTGAGAAGCTCCCACTTCAAGCTTTAGCTAAGTGGTGAGTAGTTCACATAAAGGGTCTTCAATACTCGTGATTCTCCGATATTCCATTTCCTCATTCTCCTTGCCGTAATTTTTTCAAAAACGGATTTTTCCATTCCATCAGGACCGCATAGTTACGAGATTCCTCATCCTCCAAATAGTTTTCTACCACTTTCACAGGAGTGCGGCCACAGCGAAGCAGGAATGTAATGACGGGGTCTTTTAATTCGCCTTTGATCACCGCTTCGAGGTATTGCTCCGCTGTCATTTGATCTGCCTTTTGATGATAGCCGGGCATTCTCCCTCCGCCTAACAAACGTTCTAATCCGAGCTGAATGACGACTTCATACATGGAAAGCATCAGCCACTTTCCCAGCCCTAATTTGCGATAGGCGGGGCGTACGCCAATATCGACAACATAAAGCGTATTCCCGTTTGGCTGATGATTGCGAATATAGCCGTGATCGGTAATTTCTTCCCATGTATGTTCCGGATGATTCGGATCAAAATGAACAATGAGCCCGGTCATCGATCCGGCCATTTCGCCATCGACCTCCACACATAAGGCTCCTTCTGGAAAGAGCGTCACGTGGTTTTTTAATTGTTCCGTGTTCCACCATAGTTCAGAAGGAAAGGGAGGTGGGAAGCTTTCCTGTTGAATGCGGATTAAGCCCGGAAAATCTTTTTCTTCATAATTTCGAATCACGGCTCGAACAGGCCGATCGTTCTCAAACACGTAAAGCTCTTTCCAGTACATGATGCTTCCTCCTTATTTCCAATCCGGATATAAATCTGTGCGGCGGTCGCGCCATGTTGTCACCGATCCGCGCTCGCGAACTTGATATAGCAGATCTAAATCAAGATCAGCGGTCACGACCATATCATGATTGATTTCCCCTTCCACTAAAATGCCGCGCGGAGGGAACGGGATGTCATTTGGGGTAATGACAGCCGCTTGGCCGAAGTTCGCGCGCATAAAGTCGACGGTTGGAAGCGAACCGACTGTGCCGGTTGTCACGACATATACTTGATTTTCAATGGCTCTTGCGTGGCTCGTATAGCGAACCCGATGAAATCCATGACGATCATCGGTGCAAGAAGGACAGAAAATCACATCCGCTCCTTTTGCTTTGGCCATGCGAACGATTTCTGGGAACTCAATGTCATAACATGTCAACATCGCAATCGTTCCTTTTTCCGTCTCAAACACTTGCAATCCTTCGCCAGGAGACATGTTCCATTCTTTCACTTCCGTAGGTGTAATGTGCAGCTTTGCTTGTTCGGCGACTCTGCCATCTGGATAAAATAAATGAGCCACGTTGTACAATTTGTCACCTTTGCGAATAACATGGGTTCCCGCAATGATATGCATCTTTGTTTTCTTCGCCCAATCTATAAATAAAGAACGATAGGATTCTGTAAAATCAGGAAATTCTTGGATGGTCAAAGGCCGGCCTTTGCCACTTTCGATGGACATCAGTTGGGTGGTAAAAAATTCTGGGAATAACACGAAATCCGCTTCAAATTCTTGGGCGGTTTTTATATAATGCGCCACTTGCTGGGCAAATTCTTTGAATGAGTGGATCGTATGCAAATGATACTGAACAGCAGAAACTCTAATTTTCATCGTCATACTCCTTTCTTGGCGTTCATGAACGAAAAATTCCCTTGTTCACCCATGAAATGGTGATACTGATATTATTAGATACATGATCCATTTTCACAAGTACACACTTTTATAGCACCTAGTGTAAAAAAGTATACTATAGGAAGCGGATGATAGCGTGAAAAGAGGACGTGCAAACGATGAATAAACATTTCGCAAGGACAACCGGCATCTCTCCATGTCCTTGCGACTGAAAAAGCAATCCATTATCTTGATTGATCGCATGAATTCCCTAAACCATGCGGGAAAGGGAATGTTTATTTCATAGGCTCGTTGCTGGATACGTGGTCCTTTGCGACCGTCTCCATATAGTTTTTCCCCCATTCATACATGGCATCGAGAATCGGCATGAGGCTTTTTCCGAGCTCTGTTAAAGAATACTCCACTTTTGGAGGTACGACAGGATAGACTTTTCGGTGAATAATGAGGTCTTCTTCCAGTTCCCGCAGTTGATTGACAAGCATTCTCTGAGTAATTCCTGGCATAAGAGCCTTAAGTTCGCTAAATCGCTTTGTTCCTTCTTTTCCAAGATGCCACAAAACTAACATTTTCCATTTGCCGCCGATAACGGCGAGTGTCAATTCTTTTTCGCAATTATACGTTTTTCCACAAACACGTCCCAAATTGGCTCACCCCCGTGTCTATTATAACGAAGATTCCAAAAGAAACACCATTTCCGTGCGAGTGGATAAAAGTGTAAAAACCGATCGGGGAACATGTCCTGATTTTGCCTGCTCATGTGAAAAACGGATCAGAAGGTCTTTTTCTACCTTACGACAAGTTGAACGACCGTTTTTACAGGTTTGTTTGATTATAGTATGATAGGAATATGCTTATGAGAGCGGCTGATTTGTGAAAATCCCTACTTTTCTGTTCGAAGAATGGATTATTTTTAGCGTAGATTCAAAAATAATTTTAAATGATGAATGATATAGTTATAAAGGTGTGTCTTTTTTATTCGGGGTGTTTTTTTGAAAAGGGATGATAGCAAAACTTATAAAGCAATCAAACAACATAAGAGCCATTATCCCAATCCAATCAAGCTGCGCAAAGGGGAAACGGTTATCATTGGTGAAAAATATAATGGAAATGAAGACTGGAAAAATGGGATATACTGTTTCACTGTTGATAATCGCTTAGAAGGCTGGGTGCCAGAACAAATCATCAAAAAACAAGGGAAACATGGGGTAATTGTAGAGGATTATACGGCGAAAGAATTAGATGTTGAAATCGGTGAACAATTAATAAAATGCAAAGAACTCAATGGGTGGTATTGGATGAAAAAAATAGAAACACTAGAAGAAGGCTGGGTGCCGATTGAGAATGTAGTAGAATTAAAATGAACGTATTCAATCTGAATATCTAGGAGCCTCTGTCCTTTATACTTATGCATGAATATAGTGAAGGATGAATGTAAAACGCTTCAAAGGATCTGTTTTTGACGATGCAGGTGTCTGAGCGGCATCGTTTTTAGATTCGTCTTTTGGGCGTTTGGTTTACCGTTCGTCCTTTGTTGTGCGCTGAAGGCAAGTCCAAAGACTTGTCTTGCGATTGTGGGTTTTTATGGACGTTATGCATTCCGTTTTAAGTGCATGTATATAAATGAAAACGCTAGTGAATTAGAAGGTGTGACATTTTGAAAACAACGAGACTTCATGACAAGATATTGATTTTTATGATGATCGCAGGAATCGCTCTTAGCCTGTTTTTTTTCATAAAGGGAGATGGGGCTAAGGATCAAGATCATCATATCAAAGGAAAAAACGAGAAGATGGAGCATACAAAATACTCTGGTGTGGATATTATCACCAATACGGACGATGAAGAAACGTACCGCAGTGCGATTCATTACCCGAAATTTCAAGGGGAGCGATTAAATCGTGAAATCGGTCAATATGTCAAAAGCACGGAACAAAAATTCCATGAAGAGTTGGGCAAAGGTGATCAAACCTTTTTAAAGAAACGTCCGGCTGTTTTTTACTTGACCTTTGACATTTATCCTGTGATGGATCATATTTATTCTATTGTTTTTCATGAAGAAAGCTATTATGGAGGAGCAAACGGTAATCAACGCGTAAAAGTTTTCATTGTAGATGTGGAAAATGATCAATTCATTAACCAAACAGAGATGATTCAGAATACCGAACAAGCGAAAGAAAAGCTATACCATCTTTTACTGAATGCCTTTAAGCAGTCCAAGCAATACGGTCCATTTTTGTTTGAAGAAGAATTAGAAAATAAAATGAAACAAGATGGTGCATATGCCAATATGTATTTGACTAACCAGTCATTCGTATTTATTTTTGATAAATATGAAGTAACGGCGGGGGCTGCGGGAACGCCTGAAATCTCACTGTCCTATGATCAAGTCAAAAATATTTTAACAGAGAAATGGGCGGATCGGTTAAGCATTATCCCTGATAAGCCGGAAGATTTAACCGTTCCGAATGGAGATCGTGGAAATGAGTCCCCTTCTAATCCGCCGGCAGAGAAGCCATCATCCCCTCCATCCAAGAGGGTGGCGCTCACCTTTGATGACGGGCCGCACCCGCAGAATACGTTGAAGATATTAAATTTATTAAAAAAGTATGAGGCTAAGGCTACTTTTTTTATGTTGGGAAGCAGGGTTGATTTTTATCCAGACATTGCTAAAAAAATAGCAGAGGAAGGGCACGAGTTAGGAAACCATACTTGGGATCACAAAGATCTGACGACTCTTAATAGCGCAGAAATAAGAAAAGAAATTCGCGATACAAATGAGATGATCAAAAAGACAACCGGTCGAGAGCCTACTGTGTTTCGCCCTCCGTACGGTGCCATAAACGATCAAGTCAAGAGAATGGTGGGCATGCCTGTCGTATTATGGACAGTCGATACGTTGGATTGGCAATCTCACGATCCTCATGCTATGCTGCAAATAGTCAAAAAAAATGTGAAAGATGGATCCATCATTTTGATGCACGATATTCATGAATCAACGGCTGAAGCCGTGGAGCCGGTGTTGAAATATTTAAAAGATGAAGGCTATACCTTTGTGACGGTTTCAGAGTTAGAACAACATTAATTGAAAAAAGAGTGAGAGACTTCTCCGGAAGTATGTTAAACAAGATTCATGGCTGAGCATTAAAAAGGAACTTTGTATGGATTTTATCAACACAACGATAGAAAGCCCCGCGGAGAAAATTCCGAGGGGCTTCGTGTCATTGCAAAGTATGCCAATAAAGCGAAGGATCGCCAACAGTTCTTTTGTTTGCTTCTGCTGTCTCCCTGCGGATGAAAAGGAGTCTCGCTAAAGCCGAATAATCCCCATAATTAAAAATCGTGTCTTGTGACAACGAACTGAATGACAACACCAAATGGATCTCGAATCATGGCATAGCCGGAGCTGAAGGAGTTTGCCTGAAGCGGCATTAATACGGTCACATCTTGCTGCTCCGTAACAGCCTCATAAAGCTTTTGAATGGTTGCTTGATCTTTCGATTGTATGCACAAAGAAAAGCTATTTCCAAGTTGCCACGGTCTCGATGGATCTGTCGCTTCTTCGGCAATCATCATCTTATTTTGTCCGATTTCTAGTACCGAATGTGTAATATACTCATCTTGCCCCTCGCTATATTCAAAAGCGGGATCGATTTCTTTCATTTGCTTATAAGTCACTTTTAAAAGCACCTTGGCCTGTAAATATTTTTCGTAAAATGCGATAGCATTCGCCGCTTGGCCGTTTAAAGATAGAAACGGAATCACTTCAAAATTCATATAGCTCCCTCCTGTTTTTCATTCATGAATGTGTGGATCCATGCATAAATCATGCAAAAAAAATTCATCCTACACACCCCACCTCTTAATCACCATTGCTTTTTTAGTGTATAATAAAAAGGTGACAGAATAAGGCACCAATAGAGGAGATGTTTATGAAAAAAGCCGAACGATTAAATCTGATGCTTAAATTTATCAATCAAAAAAAGCGGTTTACTTTAAGTGACTTAATGGCTGAATTTCACATTTCCAAAAGAACGGCCCTCCGCGACATCGCTTCGTTGGAAGAAATGGGAGCGCCTATATATGTAGAGTATGGACGGAACGGAGGATATTACTTGCTCAATCAAATGAAATTACCGCCCATCTCCTTTAGTAGCCAAGAAGTGTATGCCCTCTATCTTTCGCTTCAAGTATTAGAAGGATTTACCGATCTCCCGTTTAAAGTCACCTACGAATCGATTCATAAAAAGTTCAATGATGCTTTAAGCGATCAGCAAAAGGAGAAGATCGCCAGAATCAAAAACAGGGTAGTGTTTTATCAAACGAAACAGGTAACCAAATGTCCCTGTCTGGAGATGATAATGACCGCGATTATTGAGCATAAAGTGCTAAAAATCCGTTACCGTGATGCGGAGCGATTGATTCAGCCATTAGTTATTTACGCTTTAAAGGGACATTGGTATTGCCAAAGCTTTGATATGGAAAAGAGGGAATATCGCGTTTTTCGCTGTGACCGCATCTTGCATGCAGCGTTGACGGAAACAGAGCCTTTGAACGAATTGGAGCATGTTACGATGTTAAATAGCCACTCTTTATGGAAGCCTTCCGAGAAGGCGATATCGTTTAAGTGTTTACTGGATGACGGCGGGATCGCTATTTTTCAAACCGAGCATTACCCTTCGATGCGGCTTGTTCACGAGGAGAATCACACCTATTTAATAGGCACCTTTGAGCCAAATGAATGGAATTTTATCGTGAGATACTTAAGCAGGTATGGAAAATCGTTAAAAATCATTGAGCCGGAGGAATTGAAAATACATATGAAAGAATATTATATGGATTTCATTCGTCAGTTATAAAAAATAAAAAGACAACTATCCCCAAGCTAAAAACCATGAGGAAAAAGGCTGAATTTGTTATGATCATGATGAACCATTCAGAAATTTTGCATGGCTTGTATAGGAGGGAAATCCAATGAATCCAGTCATTGAAACGATTTTACAGCACCGTTCTATTCGGAATTTTGCGGATCAGCCTTTGTCCGATGAGCAAATTCGCACCATTGTCGAGTGCGCCCAAGCAGCCTCTACGTCCAGCTTTATTCAAGCTTACTCAATCATTGGAGTCAAAAATAAAGAAGTGAAACGAAAGCTTGCCGAGCTGGCTGGGAATCAGTCTTATGTAGAGAATAATGGCCACTTTTTTGTCTTTTGCGCGGATTTATATCGCCATCAAATCATTGGTGAAATGGAACATATGGATGTATCGGCGTCATTAGAAAGCACCGAAAAGTTTATGGTCTCCCTGATCGACACGGCGTTGGCTGCGCAAAATGCTGTAATAGCGGCGGAGTCGATGGGATTGGGAGTCTGTTATATCGGGGGGTTACGGAACCATTTACCTGAAGTATGTGAGCTCTTAAATATCCCGCAACGGGTCATTCCGTTATTCGGAATTGCCGTAGGATATCCGGCGCAAGCCCCAGACAAAAAGCCGCGGTTGCCTTTTCAGCATATTTACCATGAGGATACATACCGGCAGGATCGCACCGAGTTCGAAAAACAATTGGGGCAATATAATGAAGTGATTTCTTCATATTATCAAAAACGCACCAATGGAAAACGGGATGACACATGGACGGAACAAATGGCCAATATGTTAAGTAAGCCAGTCAGAATGTATATGAAGGAATTTGTCGAAAGCCAAGGCTTCAACTTAAAATAGCTTTTATTGCGATATCGGATATGGATGGAAAGCGGGCACAGGAACTATTTTTTACTTTGGAGGCCATATGAAAATTAGTAAGCTTTATTTTCATATTCATTATTGCAATTGGAAGGACCCCCATTCATCGGGAAATCGTGTGCGGAAAGTCGCCAGAACTTTGCAGCATCATGCTTTCCTATTTTTTGATAAAGGGAAGGGCAATTTTACGATCGGAAAAAAGCGATATGCCATTCAAGAAGGCAGGCTGTTTTATGTTGCTCCTCATGTATTCCATTCGCTTGAACTGGATCCAAAGACGCCTTTCTGTTGTCTTACCGTCCATTTTAGCTATGCGAGCGTGCATTTTAATGATCTGCAATGGGAGATCAAACAAGAGACGGATATCCTTCCTTTGCCGTCTGTTCAAGAAGTGAAAGACAATTATCAGGTGGGAGATCTGTTTAAAAAATTAGTGGATAGCTGGAATGCGAAGCTGCCCGGATATGAATTTCTTGCGAAAACGCTGCTGCAGCAATTGCTCATTGCCCTTTATCAAAACAATAAAAGGAAAGATCGCAATGATTCTGTCGCTTTAAAAGTGGAAAAAATGATTCAGTATATGCATCAAAACGTGACGCGAAAGATAACGTTGGCTGAATTGTCGGAAATGACACAGCTATCCCCTTCCTATTTGTCGAGAATGTTTAAAGACATTACCGGATATTCTGTGATTGGTTTTTTTAATAAGATCAAAATGGATAAAGCAAAAGAATTGATGATGGAAGGCAATAAAAAAGTGAAAGAAGTGGCGCAGGCGCTTGGGTTTGTTGATGAGTTTTATTTTAGCCGGCTATTCAAGCGAATGGAAGGGATCAGTCCTTCTGAATTTTATAGCAAAAATGTCCATGGATTATAATATCGTGCATGGTATAAAGCCCATCCGGAAGCTAAAATGAGAATGTGATTGTTCATTGTTCTTGCTGGACAATGGAATGATAAGCAGAAGGAGGGCTTATTTTTTTTGCAAATTTGGAAGAGGAATTTATTGGTCTGCTGGTTTGGAATGTTTGTCACAAGTGTCGGAATGAGCCAGCTTGCGCCCGTATTGCCGCTCTATATTAAGCAGCTTGGCGTTCACAACTCCGCTTCCATTGATCAATTTTCCGGAATGGCTTTTGGGATTACTTATATCATTTCTGCCATTTTTTCGCCGATTTGGGGACGGGCGGCAGACAAATTTGGACGAAAGCCGATGCTTTTGCGGGCGAGTCTTGGCATGGCCATCGTGATAGGTTGGATGGGATTTGCCCGCAATGTGTATGAGCTGATCGGCTTAAGGGCATTGCAAGGAGTGATTACAGGCTATGGTACAGCCTGTACGACCTTGATTGCCACGCAGACGGATCATGAACACGCCGGCTGGGCTCTAGGAACACTTTCAACCGCCAATATCGCTGGTTCTTTGCTCGGACCGTTGATTGGCGGCTTTATCGAAGATCATTTTGGTTTGCAAAATGTCTTTTTGATGACAGGAGCCCTTTTGCTGATCGCCTTTGTGGCCACCGCTTTATTTGTGCAAGAAGTTTTTTCTCGACAAAACCGAGAGGCGCTTAGCAGCAAAGAGGTGTGGAATATTGTTCCTGAAAAAAGCCTGACGATCACGTTGCTTGTCACCTTTTTTATATTGACGCTGGCGATGTATTCGGTTGAACCCGTTATCACTGTATATGTGGCGGAGTTATCTAAAAATGCTGATCATATTGCATTATTAGCTGGAATGATATTTTCGGCTTCGGGGCTGGCAAACATTATTGCTGCTCCAAGGTTGGGACGGCTTTCGGATCAAATTGGTGCGCAGAAGGTCATATTAGGGGCGTTAATCGTCGCTGGACTCATTTTTATCCCGCAAGCTTTTGTGCATCATCCGTGGCAGTTGATGATTCTTCGCTTTTTATTAGGATTGGCAGCAGCAGGCTTGACTCCTTCTGTTAATACGCTAGTAAAAAGAATCACACCGGATTCTTTGACAGGGAGAGTTTTTGGTTTCAGCATGGCCGCAGGGTATTTAGGCGTATTTGGCGGCTCTGTTTTTGGCGGACAAGTGGCCGCTCATTTAGGCGTTCGATATGTCTTTTTGATGACAGGAGCGCTGTTGCTGATCAATGCTTTATGGGTTTATGTGAAGGTGTATAAAAAGCTTAATTTACAACAAGAGACAATCTATATGAAAAGCAAAATATTATAATGAGGAGAGAGCGCGATGAATGAAAACATTAAAGCCGAGAAAACAGCACTTGTCGTCATTGATCTGCAAACAGGAATTGTCAATAGATCACATTCTCCTTACACAGGAGCACAAGTGGTTGAAAATGCCAGTAAATTAGTGCATGCATTCACGCAGAAGGGGGCTTTTGTTGTTCTCGTTAAAGTTTCCTCTCTAGATGGGAAGGATATGTTACAGCCGCCTGCAGACTTGAAAACCCAGTCGATCTCGTTTCCGGAAGGATGGGATCGTTTAGTGCCTGAATTCGATCAGATCCCAAATGTCCATGTAATCACCAAAAGACAATGGGGCGCATTTTATGGTACGGAGCTTGATTTGCAGCTGCGCCGCCGCGGAATTGATACGATTGTGTTATGTGGAATTTCTACTTCCATTGGTGTAGATACGACCGCACGGGAAGCATATCAGCATGGTTATCAGCAAATTTTTGTGGAAGACGCCATGACGGCTGCAACAAAAGAAGAGCATGAGTATGTTTGTCGATATATTTTTCCGAGAATCGGCCGAATTCGAACAAGTCAGGAAGTGCTTGAGCTTCTTGTTTAACATGCCCCGCCGAAAAATCTCCCACCTCTAAACGAAGTGAAGGTTATATGGAAGCAGCCAATCACTTATAAGCCCGATGTGGCGAAAAAGGATAAGTGATTTCAAACGGGCAGACATATGAAACGGGGTGCATCAAAACGAGGTCTATCATTTGTGACTCTTTCAACACACGCAGTGGATTTTGTCATGATCCTAAGCGTGTGTTTTTTGATATACGCTCATCCGCTTATCATCAAAGATGGAACTTATAACCGCCGCAAAAGCACCCTGTTTTTGCGGCGGCGGGAGGCAAGTCACTCGCTTGCCTCGGTTGTGCTCAAGTGTGATTCGACCGCTGAACAACCAGCCGCTTCTAGGCCCATTCATCGGTCCGTACGGGGTGTGGTTTAACTTGTTAAATATTGACGCATTATATTGTATCGATATGGTGTGAACTCCTCATAGCATCACGAGGAAGGAACGTATGAAATAACAAAATGCAAAATCGCCAGCGCTGAAGAGGGATTGATATATTTATGAGGGCGATCTCCTTTAAAGCGGATCGAGTCGAATTCTTCTAAATGATACGTTTGTCCGTCTACCTCCACTGCTAGTTGTCCAGACATAACCGTTACAAATTCAACCACCCCTGGCCGATGGGCTTCTGAAGTATATTCTCCATATGGCTGCAAATATCCGCGATACAGTTCCATAGAACCGTGGGAGTGAAATAACGGTTCAGCAATGAATACCTCATTGGAGCTGCTCAATTTAAGAGCATCCTGCTTCCTTGCGATGGAGACCTCTGCTTCGATCGATAATAGTGCCGTAATGGGAATATGGAGGCCATTGGCGATTCTCCAGATGACGGATAAGGTTGGATTGGCTTCTCCATGTTCAATTTTAAGTAGTGTTAATTTACTGACACCGGTTTGTTTAGCTAGTGCTTCGATACTCATTCCTTTACTGATTCGAAATTGCCGGAGATTGGCGCCGATGCGCTTTCCTACATTTTGTTCTTCAAAGGCTGCTTCCTTGTTCATGTTGACCTCCTTTATCAATAACATTGTATATTTCATTAAATGAAAAAGTATATTTTAATATACAAAATGTAATTTTTTATATTATAATATATTATAAGTATATTTTATTATATCAGCTTTTCCTCTCCTTATATATCTATACCATAAAGTTTTTCTTTGAAGGACAGGCGGGAATGAGCAAGTAGGGTTCATTTCAACATAAGGAGTGGTAAGTAAAATGAGCGATAAAAAGAAATCTTGGAGCGATGGGATAGCTGAAGCACTGCCACTGGCCATTGCGATCGGGGCATACGGATTGTCTTACGGTGTGCTGGCTGTACAAGCGCACTTTAGCTGGATCAGTGCGGTGGCGATGTCTATGTTTGTCTTTTCTGGCTCTGTTCAACTGATAACCGTGGCAATGCTTACTTCGGGAGCTAGTGTCGGCAGTGTTTTCGTTACCGCCACACTACTTAATTTGCGTAACTTATTATACGGAGCTGCTCTTGCTGAAGGCATTGCGCCCGCGAAGAAATGGCGCTGGCTGCTCTCCTTTGGTGTATCTGATGAACCTTTTGTATTAGGAAGCTCGCGGTTTAAGAAGTATGGACCGGATCCGCTTTATTTTGCGGTTGTGGCCGGAATCTTTTATTTTGTTTGGGTGGTCTCCTCATTGGTTGGTTCGCTCATGAGCAATCAAGCCGACCCGCAAAAATGGGGGCTGGATTTGGCCTTTCCGGTGACGTTTGCTGCTTTGCTCATTCCGGGCATTAGAGAAAAACCGGCGGTAGCGACGGCACTGGCTGCTGTCTTCATTGCGCTTGGGCTTGAAGCTTGGCAGCCAGGAAATGAGTGGACCATTATTGTGACTGGAATGGTCGCGCCGTTTGCGGGTCTTTATTGGAGCAGGGGGGCTCAACAACATGCTTAACCATTGGCTTCTGATCGGTTTACTATCTGTTTCTACTTATCTGACGCGGCTGCTCGGTGTGGAAGTAATGGCGGGGCGCCGGATGAGTCCAGTTTTACGCTTGTATTTTAGCTATGTGCCGATTGGCATTATGTCTGCACTCATTATCAAACAAGTTTTTCTTCCCGCAGGCGGGGAGCTAACCTTCTCGCCGCCTGTTTTGCTCGGCTGCTTAGCTGCGGCTATCGTGATGAAAATCAGCAACCTGTTTCTTCCTTCTGTTGTAGTTGGCGTTGTCATAGGTTGGTTTGTTCGCTATTTTGGAGGATAGGAGGACCGTGTTATATATTTGCAACCTATTCAAATTAAATCATTAACATACCTGAAATAGCCGACAAGGGAAACCGTATGCGAACATTCTGCATACGGTTTTTTTATCATATCGTACAATGGATATCTTGTCCTTTTTCAAGAATCAAGCGCCGTCGTCTCGGTTGCGCTTTTCTTATGAACAAAAGAAGTGAATGGGCGTGCCCGTGCTATTCTCCCAATCGCTGGAATATCATGTTATCATGGGCTGAATGAGTTCCATTGATAAGTCCAGTGGTTTTTACATTTTGTATGACAAACGAAGAATAAGAGTTACATAATGTGTAATGAAATATAACATCAGACATCATTATAATAAAACATAATGAATATTTATTGTTTTCGGAATAATAAAAATATAAAAATGCCTGTTTGAAAGGAGCGAACGTTTTATATGGAAACACAAAAACGATTATTAGTCAATGGCGACAGATTGAAGGAAACATTGGAAACATTCGCTGATTTTGGCCGTACAGCTCATAACGGTGTTACACGATTAGCGTTGTCGAAAGAAGATCAGCAGGCGCGAAATTATTTTTGTGAATGCTGCAAACAGCTAGGAATGTCCATAAAAGTAGATGATATGGGAACCATTTATGCGACATTGCCAGGAGTAGAAAACAAGCCGCCCATTGTCATCGGTTCTCATCTCGATACGGTAAAAAAAGGCGGTCGCTTTGATGGGGTACTAGGGGTGGCCGCCGGTTTGGAAGTAGCCCGTACATTAGTAGAAAATCAAATTCAACCAAAAATTCCGCTGACGATTGTCAATTTTACCAATGAAGAAGGAGCTAGATTCGAGCCGTCCATGATGGCGTCAGGAGTTTTATCAGGAAAATTTGCGAAGGAAGTGATGCTGCAAAAGGCAGATGCAGATGGAGTGACGTTTGCGGAAGCCTTGAAAGCAAGCGGATATGCCGGGCAGCCGGAAAATCGTTTAACCGAGGCAACCGCTTTTATTGAACTGCATATTGAACAAGGGCCTATATTGGAACAAGAATCATTAACCATTGGCGTAGTGGAATGCGTCGTAGGCATGGTGTGTTATGAAATCGAGGTAACTGGAGAATCCAATCATGCGGGAACGACACCAATGACGATGAGAAAGGATGCCTTGTTTAAGGCTAACGAACTTATCATGGAAGCGCGCCGTCGGCTTGGATCACTTGATCAGGCGCTTGTCTTTACAATCGGTAGAATGGATGTCTCTCCTAATATTCATACGGTGATTCCAAACAAAGTCGTGTTTTCTCTGGAAGCGAGACATCAAAATCCGGATATCATCAAGCAGGTTGAACGCATCATTCAAGGATTGATGCAGACATCGGAAGCGGATGGCTGCACGGTAACTGTAAAGAAATTGTGGGGACGGGATACGGTTTGGTTTGACAGCGGGCTTTGCCAACAGCTGGAGCAATCGGCTCGGTCGCTAGGATACTCATATAAAAGAATGGTAAGCGGAGCGGGGCATGATGCGCAATTTATCGCCAGTTATATACCGACGGCGATGATTTTTGTGCCGAGTGTTAAAGGAAAGAGTCATTGTGAAGAAGAGTTGACGGCGTGGGAGGATTGCGAAAAAGGCGTGAATGTTTTGCTTGATGCTGTTTGTGCACTGCAATCGATCTAAAACAGCGCTCTTGAAGGAGGAAGGGTTACAGCTGCTCTCGTTATGTAGCAAAAAGGTTGAAACGAGTAGGATCAACGGAGACCGATTTCTTCTTCACAGATTCATGAAGCAAAAGGGGGGCTTTGCTAGTTTCAAAGCTATTGAATGGGGCCGTGAAACGGTTCGTTCTTCCGGCCCTCTAACCGTCGAACAGCTGCAGCACAAGATCCAGCGTTTATACCGGTATACCGCGCGAATGGCCATACGAAACATTCTGGAGAATAGATGGCGAGTTCTGTGGTGAAGCTAGAGTCCGTTGAGAATGTATAAGGAAAAGGGAGGTATACCCATGGCGAAGAAGAGCAATTATTTGAAGTCTCCAGATTTGCTTCCGATTGGGCAGTCGAAAAGAAATATAGGAACGTTTGGCTTTGCTGTGATTTGGGTGGGAATGGCGATTGTGCTGGCTGCATTTGCCATTGGCGGATCGGCGATCCAAAGCTTGCCGCTATGGCTTGTCATCGTGGCTACGCTGCTAGGGTCTATCGGTATCGGGGTCTTTATGGTTATTATTGGGGATATTGGCGTCGAGCACGGGCTTTCCTTTCCTGTTTATATGAGGGCTCCGTTCGGAACCATTGGGACTCATATTCCTTCGATCGTGCGCGGAGTAACAGCCGCCTGCTGGTTTGGAATTAACACCTATTTTGGAGCTTCCGCTATTAATGGGATTTTACATTTATTAGTCGGATTTGATAATTGGTTTCTTTGTTTTCTTTTGTTCGCGGCGGTCCAGCTCCTGAATACGGCACTCGGAATCAAATCAATTGAACGATTTGCGGATTTAGCTGCGCCCATTATTATTTTAATTTCCTGTTGGATGTATATCGCCTTATCGGACCAAGCGGCAGAAGCGGGCAAAGACATTTGGTCATGGGTGGAAAGTCCGGCGACAGGAGGAGCCGCTTTTACAGCATTTATGATTATTGTGATGGCTAATATGGGCTTTTGGGGAACATTGGCGGCGGATATGCCGTCATTATCGCGGTTTTTTAAAGCGCCTGCGTATGAGCGCAACTGGTTTAAGCGCAATAAAACCCAGCTTGTGGGCAGTTTGATTGTTATGCCGATTTTTAATACATTTATGGTGACGATTGGAGCTGTATCTTATATGGCTGTTTCCAGCGCTGATCCTGTTGCGGCGTTGCAACAAACAGCCAGCGGCTTTATTCTTGGAATTTTACTGCTGATGATTGTGCTGGCGCAATGGTCTACGAATACGTCTGCGAATGTCATCCCGGCGGCGACGATTTTTTCCAATGTCGGCGGTCCCAAGGTGCCGTTTTGGGTGGGAGTGATAGTGGCCGGAATCATTGGAATTCTCGCTCAGCCATGGAGTTTGTTTGATGTGCTCAACACCGCATTATTGATTATTGGCGCCATTTTATCTTCCATTGTTGGCATTTTGTTCGCTGATTATTATTTGCTTCGCAAGCGGCGAGTCAATGTAGCAGAGCTTTACGAAATGAATGGGCAATACCGGTATCACAAGGGCTTTAACTGGGCCGGCATGATCGCTTGGATCGGGGGAGGGCTTATTGCGAATCTGTTTCCGGCCTATTCGTCGCTTGTCGGCTTTGTAGCCGGTGCGCTCTTTTATTATGTGCTGGCCAAATATTGGTGGTTTAAAAAATATCCTCAAGCGGAAATGGAAGAGCCGAGGGATGAGAAATATTTGGGGATCACTGTTGGACGCGACTGGCACATCGCGACAGATGAAGAAGCTTATATGGCGCCAGAAATCGCTCATTCACCAGCGATGGAGGCGAAGGAAAATTAAGAGATAAGTTCAGCGGAATCTTGGCGTTTCTTCCTTCATATTTCTATTGTTGGTGTTACATTTGTATGACACGGTGCCATTCGTCGTTGAAAGGGGCAAGCGAAGAGCTTGGCTCTTTTTTTATGGCAGTGGGTCAATCCTGAAGACTGCTGCGTTTTTATATAATATAACAACCATATGCGTGACACATTCATTCGTTCACCGCAAATCATCCATGCATCCATGCCGAATCATTATGGAAAAGCGAAAAAGGTAACGTTTTTTGATAGGCTGTTGTCGCTCGTTTCGTTTATAATATAGTGATAGAAACTTCCTGTTCCCTGCTTTTGGCTGAGTACTGCCGGGGGCTCATGGGAAAGGGATGATAAAAAGATCATTCATATCTATTTTCATTCTGTAGGGTAAAGGGGAATCGGGATATGTTGCAAAAAGCCTTAACGATTGCTGGCTCCGATACAAGCGGCGGTGCCGGCATTCAAGCAGATTTAAAAACGTTTCAAGAGCTTAATGTATATGGAATGACGGCTCTTACGACCATTGTCACAATGGATCCAGAAACCTGGCAGCACCGAGTATTTCCATTAGGAACGGATGTGCTAGAATCTCAATTGCAGACTGCCTTTTCTGCTGGGATCGATGCCTTGAAAACAGGAATGCTCGGTTCGGTGGAGGTCATTGAGTTAGCGGCAGCCTATATTGACAAATACGAAATGGAGCGAGTGGTGATTGATCCAGTTATGGTATGCAAAGGGGAAAATGAAGTGCTACATCCTGAAACAACCGACGCTTTGCGGGATGTTCTTGTCAAGCATGCGCTCATTGTAACTCCGAACCTATTCGAAGCGAGCCAGCTGGCAAAAAGCGAACCCATTCGAACATTGGATGATATGAAACAAGCGGCCACGACTATTTATGAACTGGGCGCAAAGTATGTATTAATTAAAGGCGGCAAGCAATTGCAGCACGAAAAAGCCATTGATTTATTGTATGACGGAAAAGAATATCGCCTATTTGAAGCAGAAAAAGTAGAAACAACGTTTAATCACGGCGCTGGCTGTACGTATGCTGCGGCCATTACGGCAGAGCTTGCGAAGGGCCGGACTGTCGAAGATGCCGTTGGATTGGCCAAGCAATTTATCTCAAAAGCGGTCCGCCATGGCTTCCGTCTCAATGATTTTGTCGGTCCGGTGATGCATGCGGCCCACCGCCGTTTTTAACACATCCACCGAGAGTCTCTCACCTCTAAACGAAGTGAAGGTGGTGGAGGTTCATAAGCACGACTATAATAGGACTCATGGCCCCTTATAGCCTTAGCTGTTTTTCTGGCTAAGGCTATATCCGCTTTTCATGGTATCTCTATTTCCTTCTTTATCGTTCGTATTCAACAAAACCTTCTTTGACATGTAAATCCTTCTCTCTATTTGTCAAACATGATTTATTTTTTGTAGGCGTTTGTACAGTACAGATATTAAAACAGAAATTTAGTCTATATTTTAAAAGTTTTATCGTTCTCTTTCTTGAACTAAGGAGAAAATTAACTAAAAAAGCTAGATTGACTAGGCGGAAACTTGTTTTACTGTTTATTACTTAGTAAATCGCTGTCCTTTTTTTTGTATTCGGAAAATTGTCTATTTATAAATCTGGAATCTATCCATGTGCAGCAAACAGGAAATCACATATAATTCCATTGATAATAATTATCATTTTTATCATTCGTATTTTACGAGGATAGTAGATGAAAAACTAGAAATATAATCTATTGGAACTGGTTGATATGACCAAATTGCCAATTAATACTAAAGTTATTTTCTACAGAATGGGGCCAATGTAGCATTTTTTTGCTAATATCGAAAATGCATTGACGTGGAGATGCTGTTTATGTAGCATAGTTAGTGAAGAATTTTCGATAATGATAATCATTATCAATAATGGTATGTATTTGCAACCATTTGATAATGATGATGACCATTTCTGTTTGTTTGGTTTTATGTAAAAATGCTCGACGCAGTTAGCTGAAATCAGCAAAGATGCTGGGAAGGCATGCTTCGCTAGTTGTCATTCATTGACCCATGGGCGGGAAAGGAGTGAAAAGGATGGATCAATGCGGAATAGCAGGAAAAGTGGCTCTTGTTACCGGCGCTGCCCAAGGAATTGGCGAGGCGGTAATAAGGGCTTTTGTTAAGCAAGGGGTGCTGGTTGCGGCTGTTGACCGAAATGGTGAACGATTAGATGCCCTTGTTTCTGAATTGCAGGGACAAGGTTATCGGGTGCAATCGTTTTTGGCCGACGTAGCGAATCGCACTCAAGTGGATGAAGTAGTGGAGAAAGTGGAGCAGAGTTTAGGTCCGATCGAGATTTTAGTCAATGTTGCCGGCATTTTGCGGACAGGGCCTGTAAGCAGCTTGACGGATCAAGATTGGGAAGAGGTATTCAAGGTCAATGCAACAGGTGTTTTTTATGTGTCTCGTGCTGTGAGCCGGCGTATGATTCCTCGCCGCTCGGGCGCGATTGTAACAGTAAGCTCAAACGCAGCGACGACGCCACGGATGTCAATGGCTGCTTATGCAGCGTCAAAAGCGGCTGCAACGATGTTTACGAAATGCCTTGGTTTAGAGTTGGCTCCTTATCACATTCGCTGCAACGTAGTTTCTCCTGGTTCGACTGAAACCGATATGCAGCGAGCGATGTGGACAGATGACAATGGGGCCAATAAAGTGATCGCTGGCTCATTGGAGGAATACCGCCTTGGCATTCCTTTAAAAAAGCTGGCGCAGCCTTCAGATATTGCTGATGCGGTTCTATTCCTTGCTTCTGAGCAATCACGCCATATTACACTGCATGATCTCAGAGTAGATGGAGGCGCTACGTTAGATTCATAACATTCCATGGAGGGAACGACGGATGCAAACAAAAACAATGAATCATGCTACAGCTGAACAGCTGCTTGCTGAATATAAAGCGGGGGCCTCTTTTTTTCTAGCTTCGCCGCGGCAAACTCTGTTAGCTCAAGGAATGGTTGCGGTTGTGCCAACGAATGGCTATGAAAATGAAAAAGCACAAATAATGAATCATATCAAACAAGTGTTAAAAAGGGTAAAACAGCAGGGAATCAGTCATCATCCTATGGTGGTGGGCGCCATTCCTTTTGACCATCTGTATCCCGCTCAATTGATGGTGCCTTCAGAGGTGGAATGGGCCGGTCCGCTGTCCTTTGGCCAATGGAAGGAGCCGATTGAACAGCAGACAGATCGAGAATATAAGGTAACCCCCATTCCATCACCGGAAGGCTATAAGGATGCAGTGGAACAAGGATTGCAGCGCATCAAAGCAGGGGATCTTCGCAAAATCGTTTTATCAAGATCCCTTCAGCTTACTTCAACCCAAAAGGTTGATATTCCGCGACTTTTGCGGCAGCTGGCTGTACATAATCCAACAGGCTATACATTTGCTGCGGCCTTGCCAGATCGTGTTGTACGTGCTGATGCAGCGCCCCACGAAATCACCGGGAATCGCACGCTTGTTGGAGCGAGTCCGGAACTGCTCGTTGCCAAATCTGGCATGCAGGTGATCGCGAATCCATTAGCAGGTTCAGCGCCGCGCAGCAGCGATCCAGAAGAAGATCGGCGACGCGCTCAGGAGCTTCTGTCTTCAGCGAAAAATCGCCATGAGCATGCAGTTGTCATCGAAGCGGTAGCAAATGCGCTCAGACCGTTTTGCAAGACATTGGATGTGCCGGAAGAGCCTTCGCTGATTCATACAGAAACGATGTGGCATTTATCCACGGTTATTCGCGGCGAACTATCTTCATCGTCGATTACTTCGCTTGATTTGGCGTTTGCGCTTCATCCGACCCCAGCGGTTTGCGGCACGCCGACCCCAGTAGCGAAGCAGGCCATTCAAGAGATTGAACCGTTTGAACGCGGCTTTTTTACCGGAATGGTAGGATGGTGCAACGAAGAGGGAGATGGAGAATGGATCGTAACGATTCGTTGTGCCGAAATTGAAGATCATACGCTTCGCTTGTTTGCCGGTGCTGGTGTTGTAGAAGGGTCAAAGCCGGAGGAAGAATTGGCGGAAACATCGGCTAAGTTTCGCACCATGTTGTTAGCGATGGGATTAAATGACGACATTCTTAAGTAAGTACGGAGGGGAAAGCCATGTTAAGCGGATGCGTTGCCTGGCCAAAAGAATTGGCTGATTTTTATCGTAAGGAAGGATGCTGGGCGGGTGAAACGTTCGGCGATATGTTGCGGCAAAGAGCAATGAAGTATGGTGAACGGATTGCCGTTACCTCTCGAAAAAGACAGCTTACATATCAAGAGCTTGATCGGCGAGCGGACCAGCTTGCGGCGGGACTTTATCAAATGGGGATTCGCCCGAAGGATCGCGTGGTTCTTCAATTGCCTAATCAAGTGGAATTTTTTGAAGTATGCTTTGCCTTATTTCGCTTGGGGGCGCTTCCTGTCTTTGCCTTGCCTTCCCATCGATTCAGTGAAATTCGCTATTTTTGCGAGTTTAGCGAAGCGGCCGCCTATATTATTGCTGATCAGCATGCGGGATTTGATTTTCGATCACTTGCCCGGCAGGTAAAGGCAGCTGTTCCAACATTGAAGCATGTCATCGTCACAGGAGAAGCAGAAGAGTTTCTATCATTAGAAGACTTGTTTATCGAGCCGATTGAGCTCCCTATTGTCCGTTCCAGCGACATTGCGTTCTTTCAATTATCGGGCGGCAGCACAGGGTTATCAAAAATGATTCCGCGCACTCATGATGAGTATATTTACAGCCTGCGCATCAGTGCGGAAATTTGCCAGTTAAATCAAGATAGCATCTACCTTGCTGCTCTGCCGATGGCTCATAACTACCCGCTTAGCTCACCAGGAGTGCTAGGAACGTTGTATGCTGGCGGAAGAGTGGTTTTGTCGGAAAGTCCTAGCCCAGATGAGGCGTTTCCGCTGATCCAGCAGGAAAAGGTGACCATTACGGCGCTTGTGCCGCCGCTCGTTTGGATTTGGCTTGATGCCGCCTCTTCCCGGCAATATGATTTATCGAGCTTGCAAGTTTTGCAGGTCGGCGGTGCTAAATTTAGTGCGGAAGTGGCGAAAAGAGTTCAGCCTGTGTTGGGTTGCAAGCTGCAGCAAGTATACGGTATGGCTGAAGGGCTCGTTAATTATACGAGATTAGACGATCCGGAGGAAATTGTGATTCATACGCAAGGAAGGCCGATGTCACCATACGATGAAATCCGCATTGTTGATAAGGAGGATCGCGAAGTGGAACCGGGAGAAGTGGGTGAGCTGTTAACAAGGGGACCTTATACGATCCGCGGCTATTATAAAGCGGAGGAGCATAATGCAAAAGCGTTTACTTCTGATGGATTTTACCGAACGGGTGATTTAGTGCGAATGACTCCGTCCGGCTACTTGGTGGTGGAGGGGCGCGTAAAGGATCAGATTAACCGGGGCGGTGAAAAAATCGCCGCTGAGGAAATGGAAAATCACCTTCTTGCTCATCCTGCGGTACGCGATGCGGCAATTGTCTCCATGCCTGATGAATTTCTTGGCGAACGGTCATGCGCTTTTATTATTCCGCGTGATGCGTCCTTGAAAGCGACGGAATTGAGAGCATTTTTGCGAGAGCGTGGGGTAGCCGCCTTTAAAATACCGGATCGAATTGAGTTTGTTGATTCATTTCCAAAGACGCCTGTTGGAAAAATCAACAAAAGAGAATTGCGCAAAAGGATTACTGAAAAGCTGCAAGCATCTCAAAAGACAACGGTATAACCATAGAGAAAGGAAGTGGTCAGATGGGTATTCCAGCTATTCCAGCTTATCCGATGCCTTTGTTGTCAGAATTGCCGAAAAATAAAGTGTTATGGACACTTGACCCTAAGCGGGCTGTTTTATTGATCCACGATATGCAAAATTATTTTCTTGACGCTTTTACTCCAAACGCTTCTCCTTTAGTGGAGCTTGTAAGCCATATTCAACAGATTAAACAGGAATGCAAAAAGCTAGGAGTGCCTGTCGTTTACTCGGCACAGCCAGGAGGGCAAGCCCCGGAGGAGCGCGGATTGCTTCAAGATTTTTGGGGAAAAGGCATTGCCGACGATCCTTATCAAAAAGGAATTATTGATGATCTAGCGCCGGATGCCGATGATATCGTTCTGACCAAATGGCGGTATAGCGCATTCAAAAAGACGAATCTTTCTGAAATATTAAAAGAACAAGGGAGAGATCAGTTAATCATTTGCGGAGTTTACGCTCATATTGGCTGCTTATTAACAGCTAGCGATGCTTTTATGCAAGATATCCAAGTCTTTTTTGTCGCCGATGCAGTGGCTGATTTTTCGCGTGAACAGCACCAAATGGCGATCCAATATGCGGCCAGCCGTTGCGCATTTACCATGTCTACGCAGCAGCTTCTTGGGGTGTTAAAAAGAGCGCAAAATCCGCTGCCGCTCAGCTTAGAAGATGTGCGGCGTCAGGTAGCCGAGCTTCTGCAAGAGGAAGCGGCTGATCTTTCCGATCAAGAGAATTTAATCGACAGAGGATTGGACTCCATTCGCATTATGAGTTTAGTAGAAAAATGGAGAAGAGCGGGAGCAGAAGTTACCTTTGCGGATCTTGCTGCGCGGCCGACTCTTTCCGATTGGTGGAATTTATTATATTTTCCACGAGAAAAGGTGCTATCTCACCAAGATTCGTAGTAAAGGAGGCCGAATCCATGTCCATGAATCAGCGTCTGCGTTTGCCTTTATCGGGGGCGCAAGCGGGTATTTGGTTTGCTCAACAGCTCGATCCAGCAAATCCTATTTATAATACAGGAGAATACGTTGAAATTCACGGGCCGGTTGATCCGGCTCGCTTTGAACAAGCATTGCGTCATGTGTTGGTCCAAGCAGAATCATTGCACGCTCAATTTGGCGAAGATGAAAATGGGCCATGGCAGATCATTGATCCTTCGCCGGATTTCCCATTTTATTTCATCGACGTGAGCACAGCCGCAAATCCGGAGTCTGAAGCGCTTTGTTGGATGAAAAAAGATCTATCTAAACCGGTAGATTTAAAATGCGATCCGCTTTTTACGGAAGCGTTATTTAAGCTTTCTGATCAGCGCTTTTTCTGGTATCAGCGCATTCATCATATTGCCATCGATGGCTTTGGATTTTCACTGATTGCCCAAAAAGTAGCGGAGACTTATACGGCGCTTATGAACGATCGAATGATCGCTGCTGATGAAGCCTTTGCTTCATTTCGTGAGGTGATAGAAGAAGAGAAAGTTTATCATGCCTCTGAGCAATATGAGCGTGACCGCCAATTTTGGTTAGAGCGTTTTCGCGATCAGCCTGAAGCCGTAAGCCTTTCTGATCGAGCGGCGCGCGCTTCGCATACGTTTATTCGGAAAACCGTCCATTTATCCGTCGCTCAAACCGAACGGTTGAAACAATCGACTCAATATTGGAAAGCGGGATGGCATGAGCTTTTCCTTGCGGCAACCGCTCTTTATCTTCATCGGTTGACAAGCGCCACCGATGTTATTCTTGGCTTGCCGATGATGAATCGCTTAGGTTCCGTGGCGTTGAATGTGCCGGCTATGGTGATGAATCTAGTTCCGCTTCGTCTGCATCTGCATGCAGATATGAAAATGTCACAGCTATTAAGCACTGTTCGCCAGGAAATCAAAGAAATCAAGCAGCATCATAAATATCGCCATGAGCAGCTGCGCCGCGATTTGAAGCTATTAGGGGAAAATCAACGCCTATTTGGCGTGCAAGTCAATATTATGCCGTTTGACTATGGATTGCGTTTTGACGGATATCAAGGAATTACGCATAACCTTTCAGCTGGGCCTGTGGATGATTTGGCGATTAATGTATACGACCGAACAGATGGAAATGGTCTAAGAATTGATTTTGATGCAAATCCGGAGATTTATCAAGCTGATGACCTTGCCGTTCATCAATCTAGGTTTTTACAGATTTTGGATATGTTCACAGTGTTGCAAGAGGATGTGACAATTGGAAGTGTAGAGCTGCTGCTTGAGCAAGAACGCCGCCAAGTCATCGAAATATGGAACGAGACGGCACGGCATCATTCAGAAGCAAGCTTTTTACAGTTGTTTGAAAAACAAGCACAGCAACATCCAGAAGCGATGGCGGTCATTTGCGAAAATCAAATGCTTCGTTATCAAGAGCTGAATGAACAAGCCAATCGTTTGGCCCATTTGCTTGTAGAAAAGGGAGCAGGCCCCGAACAGTATGTAGCATTGGCTCTGCCGCGTTCCGCTGATATGGTTATCGCGATGCTAGCGGTGCTAAAAGCAGGTGCAGCCTACCTGCCGATTGATCCTGAATATCCAAAAGAGCGCTTAGCCTTTATGCTTGATGATGCGGAACCGCTTTGCATCATTACAAACTCAGCGACACAACCGAAATTATCGGCGATTTCTCCGCTTTCAATGATTGTGCTTGATCATCCAGAAACCGAAGAGGCAATCAAACGCTATCCTAGCACAAATGTTGAAAATGGGCGCTCTGCTCTTCATCCGGCCTATGTTATTTATACGTCTGGCTCAACAGGAAAGCCAAAAGGAGTGGTTGTGCCATTCCAAAACCTAAATAACTTTTTATTTGCCATGCAAGACAAATTTATGCTCAATGAGCGTGACCGTTGGCTGGCAGTGACAACGATTGCCTTTGATATTGCTGCTTTAGAAATCTTTCTCCCATTAATGAGCGGAGCAAGATTAATCGTAGCGAAAAAAGAAGCCATTCATGATCCGCAAACGCTCGCTGCGCTGATTTCTAATGAAGAGATTACGATCATGCAGGCGACGCCGACACTTTGGCATATGCTTGTGACGTATCATCCAGACAGCATCGCCGGGTTGCGGGTGCTTGTTGGAGGAGAAGCGTTGCCAAGCAGCCTTGCATCGGCTTTGGATCAGCTCGGGTGCGAGATCACGAATTTATACGGACCGACGGAGACAACGATATGGTCCACGATGGCGACTTTGCAGCAGGATGATATTCTCGCTCCTGCGATTGGTAAACCTATTTGGAATACACAAGTGTATGTTTTGGATCGTCATCTGCAGCCCGTTCCTCCTGGGGTAGCTGGTGAACTATATATTGCTGGCGAGGGGGTAGCGAGAGGCTACTTGAAACGGCCGGATTTGACCGCCGAGCGTTTTGTCGCTAATCCATATGGCCCACCAGGAAGCCGCATGTACCGGACAGGGGATCTTGTACGTTGGCGCAAGGATGGCTCTTTAGATTATATCGGGCGTGTCGATTATCAAGTGAAGCTGCGCGGCTTCCGCATTGAGATCGGTGAAATTGAAGCCATATTAACCAAATATGATGAGGTAGAGCGGGCGGTAGTCGTGGCTCGTGAAGATCAACCAGGCGATCCGCGATTGGTGGCTTATCTCATTCCTCGCGGTTCAAAAGGCGCGCTTGATCTTGCCGAACTGCGGCTTTATGTCAGCGAAAAGCTGCCAGATTATATGGTCCCATCGGCCTTTATGATTTTAGAGGAATTTCCGCTGACTCCAAACGGAAAAATTGATCGCAAGGCGCTGCCGGTTCCAGATTGGACGGTGACAATGAAGGGACGCAAGCCGCGAACACCGCAAGAAGAAATTTTATGTGAGCTTTTTGCTGAGGTGCTTGATTTGTCGGCAGTGGGCATTGACGATAACTTCTTTGAACTGGGAGGTCATTCGTTGCTGGCCGCGCGCTTAATCAGCCGCATCCGCGATGTGTTGGGCGTGGAGCTGGCGATCGGCAAGCTGTTTGAATCACCGACGGTGGCGAGCCTTGTTCATCATCTAAAGGAAGCGGCGCACGGGAAGCCGCCAGTGAAAGCGTATGCTCATAAAGACGAGATTCCTCTATCATTTGCTCAGCGGCGTTTATGGTTTTTACATCATTTAGAAGGTCCAAGCCCTACGTATAATATACCGGTCGTTGTGCATTTAACAGGCGCGCTTCAAATTGCTGCTTTGCGCCAAGCTTTATATGATGTGGTGGAACGGCATGAAACGTTGCGGACTATTTTCCCGGATCGTTCTGGCACTTCAAGGCAAATCGTTTTGGAACCGCATCAAGCACGTCCGGAGCTGATCGTTCAAGAAATTAGCGAAAATGAGTTATCTCGCGTGCTAAATGAGGCGGTGCGTTATAGCTTTGATTTAACAAAAGAGCCGCCCATTCGAGCGCAACTGTTTGTGCTTGGAGCGAATCGATATGTGCTGCTGCTTTTAATGCACCATATTGCAGCAGACGGCTGGTCGCTCACTCCGCTGACTCGTGACTTGGCTAGCGCTTACCGCGCGCATTGCCAGCAGCAAAAAGTGGATTGGCCACCTTTGCCAGTCACATATGCTGATTATGCTCTTTGGCAGCAGGGATTTTTAGGAAACGAAAACCATCCGGATCATCTCGTTGCTAAACAGCTGGATTACTGGAAGCAGACGCTTGCTGACTTACCTGAAGAGCTGGAGTGGTCGACTGACTATCCGCGCCCTGCAGAGTCCAGCTATGAAGGGGGAGTTGTCGAATTCAAGCTCGATGCGGAGCTCCATCAACGGCTATTAGCTTTGGCGCGTGAGAATAAAACAAGCTTATTTATGGTGCTTCAAGCGGGCTTTGCCGCTCTTCTCACTCGGTTGGGAGCGGGAACAGATATTCCGATCGGCAGTCCAATCGCAGGAAGAAACGACGATGCACTGGAAGACCTTGTGGGAATGTTTATTAATACGCTTGTGCTGCGTATGGATACATCAGGGAATCCAAGCTTCCGCGAGCTGCTTGCTAGAGTGAAGCAAGTGAATCTATCAGCTTATGAAAATCAAGATCTTCCATTTGAACGATTAGTGGAGGTTTTAAATCCGGTTCGTTCGCGGGCCAAGCACCCACTATTCCAAGTCATGTTTGTATTTCAAAATACACCGGAGCCAAAGTTGGAGTTGCAAGGTCTGGAAAGTCGATTAGAGGTTCGCAGCGTCGGTTCTGCCAAATTTGATTTGACGCTGGAGCTTCGCGAAAACCGGATGGGAGATGGCTCGCCAGCTGGATTAATAGGTTTATTTGAGTATAGCCGAGATTTATTCCAGCAGGAGACCGTTGAACGATTTGCCAAGCGGTTATGTCAGCTTCTTAAAGAAGTGGTGACGAATCCAGAATTGCCGATTGGACAAATTCATATGCTGCTGCCAGAAGAACGCAAGCTCCTTCTAAATCAAGCAGAGCATCGACAGCGGCATCTGTCTGCGGAAACTCTGCCAGCTTTATTTGAAAAACAAGTCCAAAGAGTTCCAGATGCGACAGCCGTTGTTTTTGAAGATCAAAAGCTTAGTTATGCCGAGCTAAATAAAAAAGCGAATCAGCTGGCTCATTTTCTCATCAGTAAAGGAGTGGGCCCAGAAAGAGTAGTCGCTCTTGCGTTGCCGCGTTCATTGGAAATGGTGATCGGCATTTTAGCGGTATTGAAGGCGGGAGGCGCTTACTTGCCTTTAGATCCGAATTATCCTGAAGATCGCATTGCCTATATGATGGAAGATGCGCAGCCGATGTATGTGATTGCCAATCAGCAAATGGCCGTTAAGCTTCCGCGTACGCCGAATGTGGAGCATATCGTAGTCGATGCGGAGCATGTTGTGGGGCAAATTGGCCACTATCCGGAAACGAATCCGAATGATGCGGATCGAATCGAAGCTTTATCACCGTATCATATGGCTTATATCATCTATACTTCTGGCTCAACAGGAAAACCAAAAGGCGTGATGATTCCGCATCAAAATGTAGTTCGGCTTTTCCGGTCGACGGAGCATTGGTTCCAATTTTCCGAAAATGATAGTTGGACATTATTCCATTCTTATGCGTTTGACTTTTCCGTTTGGGAGATTTGGGGACCGTTCTTATATGGCGGACGTCTTGTTGTCGTTCCGCACCATGTAAGCCGTTCACCAAAGGAGTTTCTTCAATTGCTCGTGGAGCAAAACGTCACGGTTCTTAATCAAACGCCATCCGCTTTTTATCAGCTGATGCAGGCTGATCGGGAAAACAGCGAATGGTCGAAGCAGCTTTCCTTGCGCTTTGTGATTTTTGGTGGAGAAGCATTGGAGTTGAGCCGTTTAGAAGATTGGTATGAGCGGCACCCTGAGAATCAGCCGAAGCTGATTAATATGTACGGTATTACGGAAACGACGGTGCATGTCAGCTATATTGAATTGGATCGAACGATTCTTTCTCTGAAAGGGAACAGCTTAATTGGTTGCAGCATTCCTGATTTAGAGGTGTATGTATTAGATGATCAGTTGCAGCCGGTTCCGCCGGGAGTGATTGGCGAGATGTATGTGGCTGGAGCTGGATTAGCAAGAGGATACTTAGGGCGCCCTGATTTAACCGCTGAACGCTTTATTGCTAATCCATTTGGACCGTCGGGCTCAAGAATGTATCGCACGGGCGATTTAGCAAAATGGCGCGTAGATGGGACTTTGGATTATATTGGTCGAGCCGATCATCAAGTTAAAATTAGAGGCTATCGAATTGAGTTGGGAGAGATTGAGGCGGTTTTAGCAAAACATCCTCAAATTGCCCAAGTAGCTGTTATTGTTCGGGAAGATCAGCCGGGGGATAAACGGCTTGTAGCCTACATTGTGCCTGCAAAGGATGCCGTGTTTGAATCATCCGAGCTGCGGAAATATGTTGCGGCTAGCCTGCCTGATTATATGATTCCATCCGCTTTTGTCATGATCGAAGCTTTGCCGTTAACTCCGAATGGTAAATTGGATCGCAAAGCGTTACCAATGCCTGATTTAGCGATCGAAGTGAATGGGCGCGGGCCGCGAACACCTCAAGAGGAGATGCTATGTGACCTCTTTATGGAGATTCTCCGCTTACCGCGTGTCGGCATTGACGATGGATTCTTTGAACTTGGAGGCCATTCACTCTTGGCCGTTCAGTTAATGAGCCGTATTCGTGAGACGTTTGGAGTCGAGCTGAGCATAGGTGATTTATTTGAAGCTCCTACCGTTGCGGGTCTTGCTGAGAAATTAGAAATGGGAAGCAGTCATAATGCGTTGGATATATTGTTGCCATTGCGAGCTTCTGGTACAGAGCCTCCGCTATTTTGCGTACATCCAGCGGGAGGTCTTAGCTGGTGCTATGCAGGATTGATGACATCGATCGGAACGGAATATCCAATATACGGATTGCAGGCTCGAGGTATTGCGAAAGCTGAGAGATTGCCAGAGACATTAGATGAGATGGCTGCTGATTATATTGAGCAAATGAAGGCTGTTCAGCCTAAAGGACCATATTACTTATTAGGATGGTCGCTAGGCGGAAATGTCGTGCATGCGATGGCGACACAGCTGCAGCAGCAAGGAGACGAGATTGCACTTCTAGTGATGTTAGACGCATACCCTAGCCACTTTTTACCGATTGCTAAGGCACCGGATGAGCAAGAGGCCTTGATTGCATTGCTTGCTTTAGGAGGATATGATCCGGATAACATGGATGGGAAGCCGTTGAATTTGGAGAATACGATTGAGATGCTTCGGGGTGACGGTAGTGCGCTAGCTAGTTTAGAAGAGTCCACCATCTTAAATCTTAAAAACACGTATGTAAATTCTGTCCGTATTTTAAGTGAATATATGCCACGGCGCTATAAGGGAGATCTCCTATTCTTCCGCTCAACCATTATTCCGGAATGGTTTGATCCAATCGAGCCGGAGGCATGGCTACCATATATCGATGGCCGAATCATTCAATATGATATCGAATGCCGCCATAAGGATATGTGCCAGCCTGGGCCATTGGCTGAAATTGGCCGCGTTCTTGCTGATCAATTAGGAAATAAAGTGATTTCATTCCAATGAATGGAGGGAGAGGTATAAAATGACCAACCCTTTTGAAAATCAAGATGGGACCTATGTTGTCTTAATCAATGAGGAAGGCCAGTACTCGCTCTGGCCGTCCTCCATTGCGGTTCCTTCCGGTTGGAGAATTGTGTTTTCAGAAAATACACGTGCCGCTTGCCACGATTATATTCATACACACTGGACGGACATGAGGCCTAACAGTTTGCGAGAAATCAAAAAATAAAATAGATCATCCGCCTAGACCGTGGATCAAGTTCAGTAGCTTCAACACTTGTCGTAGAGCAGTGGCTTCTGTGGACTCTTCCACCTACACCTGATGAATAGGTTAAATAAAAACTTAACGACTTTAACTTGGCAATGAACGGTGCCAAATCGGAGTTGAGCAGGAAAGGATCAAGCCTTTTAGCGATACAGCCCCCCTGCTCAACTTTTTTTATTGAACAGATTAGGTGAAAAGAAGTGAATCAAAAGTTCTGTAAAAAACCATACTAGCCTCCGTTAAGTATCGTGAGTCCTTGAGAAACATCCATCCAACGTGACAAGG
Organism: Anoxybacillus sp. P3H1B; assembly: GCF_001560855.1. Classification (NCBI taxonomy): domain Bacteria; kingdom Bacillati; phylum Bacillota; class Bacilli; order Caryophanales; family Anoxybacillaceae; genus Anoxybacillus; species Anoxybacillus sp. P3H1B. The sequence goes on from NZ_LPUG01000017.1 coordinate 48,350, forward strand.
ACAAAAAGAAGAATTGTTGCCGCTGTTTTATGGAGTTTGTCCAAAATAAATTCTGGATCCTGTCTATGGATGAGTGAAAAGACCCACTTATAATTATTAATGATAATCATTATCATACAAGTAGGGGGTTCATTTATGAAAAAACGGAAGTGGCTGTATCGTAGCTTCATGGTTCTACTTATTGCGCTCTTAGCCATTGGCGGAGTGCAATCATCAGCCGCGGCAGCGACTAGCAAGACGACCAAAATTAAATATCTTGGGAAGACGTATACCGCTCCTGTGACAGCGAAAAGAATTGTGATCACAGGAAGTTTGGAAACGATGGAAGATGCCCTTGTGCTAGGTGTGAAGCCTGCTGGTGGCATCACGGTTGGCGGTAAGTTTCCAGATATGTTTAAAAAAATTACCGGTTCTACGGTATCTATTGGTGAAAAAGCCCAGCCCAACATGGAGGCCATCGTTAAGCTAAAACCGGATGTCATTTTGGCATCGACCAAATTTCCGCCAGATGTGATTAACAAATTGCAAAAAATCGCTCCAACAATTCCTGTTTCTCACATCTCGACAGATTGGGAAGCCAATTTACGTCTGCTCGCTACATTAACGGGAAAGAAACAACAGGCAGAGAGCATCATCAAAAGCTACAAAACTCAACTGGCAACGGCTAAGAAAAAGCTAGGCACGAAGCTGAAAGGGAAAAAAGTGGTTGTTATCCGAATTAGAAATGGCAACATCATGATTTATCATAAAGATGTGTTTTTCAACTCTACGCTGTATAGAGATTTAGGATTGACGGTGCCGAATGAGATTAAAAAGGCACAAACTCAGGAAATGATCTCTCTTGAAAAATTCAGTGCAATGAATCCAGATTATATCTTTGTTCAATTCGCGAAAGACGAGAACAAGAGTCAGCCTGAGGCATTGAAGCAGTTGCAAAAAAATCCGATTTGGAAAAATATCAAAGCGGTGAAAAATAATAAAGTGTTCGTCAACGTGGTGGATCCGCTTGCACAAGGCGGCACAGCGTGGAGCAAAACGAATTTCTTAAAAGCCGCTGTACCGATGCTTAGCAAATAGTATCGCACTTGCCTTGATTATCCACGATTTCATGATATTATTTACTGTTTCTTCTCTCGAACCATGAACACGCCGTTCAAAGTTTCTTCGTTAGCCCTGATTTGGTCGCTTTTACTGATTGTGACGGTGGCGATTATCAGGGCAATCGGTTTTTTATGGAGAAGAAGATGGATGCCATGGCCAGTTGGCAAGCAGTGGTTCAGTTTGATCTAAATGATGTCAATCGTCAATGGTCAAGTACTGTCGGCTGTCAAGAGTGATCGGTGTCTTTCTTGCAAATTTGGGAATCAATCATGCAGGCGAAGAGAGGATGGCTATGAAGATCTGGGCTCTTTATATTCCTTTTATAGGGATTAGATGAAAGTCTCTTTTTCTGTGATACGATCTCTTGCTTGTCAGCAGGAAAGCTGGATTCAAATCTGACGTTTCATGCGTTTATGAACGTGACCATTGTTTTCAGTTAGAAAAAACATGCCGATCAGAGTTGAGCAGGAAAGGATCAAGCCCTTAGAACACCTGCTTAACTCTTCTTTTATTTTCCACACGATCAAGCAAAACGGAAATGAGAGAGGAGAATGGTTGCCGTGGTGGAATGGGAAATAGCGAATTCAGTTCCTCATTTAACGAAGCATGCGTGCCAGGTTTGGCTCGCTAACATCCGTGATCTACAATCGTGGCATATTCGATTGCTGAATGCGGAGGAAAAGGAAAGAGTACAATCATTTCGGAAAGAGCAAGATCGAGCTCGTTTTATGATCGGTTGTGTATTAAGTCGCTTTGTATTAGCGGCGCAGCTCAATATGGCTCCGCATGAAGTGCCGATTGATCGCACTTGCTCGGCTTGTCGTAAGGCTCATGGCCGTCCGCAGCTGCCTGACCGTTCATTGCAATGGTCGATTTCTCATTCCGGTGAGAGAGTTCTCGTTGCTTTTACAGCCGGCATCCCCGTTGGTGTCGACATTGAGTGGATGGGTGACTCTCACGCTTTAGATGTAAGGAAAATGGCCAATGAAGTGCTAGCAGAGGAAGAAAAATATCATGTGCTTCAAGCATCGCCTCAAGAGCAAAAGAGGGCTTTTTATACATATTGGACAAGGAAAGAAGCGATATTGAAAGCAACGGGCAAGGGATTGCAAATTTCTCCATTGCATGTGATCGTATCTGCGCCTCATCAAACCCCACGGTTACTTTATTTGAAAGATGACCCTGATTGCCTAAACCGTGCAACGATGTATCCGTTAGAGATTGATAACGGTTATGTGGCCTCATTAGCTTTGCTGGATGAAGCGAGCCAAAAAATAGAGCGATATGATGCTGGAAGGTTGCTGAGGGAAGGGTTTGGCTGGAAAGATGATTATAATAAATAAAGGTGTGAATGATCGGGAAGGGATGGATAAGGCTGTTCTCAACAGGAGAACAGCCTTGTTTTTTTGCCGTGTGTCTGCGTGTTCCTGATCCTCGTTTGTTAAAAACACTCCATTCTCCTTCTTTTCAGATGCTATCTATATCAAATAGTTGAACTTGAATGGGAGTATATTGTGAAAAAGGGAATGATTTGATATACTTATTATAATAATGATAATCATTATCAAACACTAAATAACAATGAATGGTCAAAGCTCGAATAAAATCGCTCTTTTTCATGTATAGATGCAGAAGCAAGAAGGAGGGAGAAAGATCATGGTCCAATCTGAAATGATCAAGCAAGAGGCCGATGAGTTTGCTTGGGATCGCTCGTTTTTTAGAATGCGGGAGATGCAGTTTATCAAAGAAGAAGGCGACTGGCGGATCGAACAGCAGCTTACAACTTCTCATGTACTGATGATCGTTAAAGGTGGACAAGGACATTTTATGTTAAATAGTCACAGGTATCGACTGCGGCAGAATACCGCTTATATGTGCTCCCCTGGTGATACATATGGAATTGAAATAGAAGCAAGAAGTAAAATGTTCTTGTTTAAGTTTGACGTGTTTCAACGGAAAGGTTCAGGATATGAGTGCCTATCCGATCACGGGGAATGCTTCTTTCCGTTACAGGGGGAAATCCCTGTGTTTCCTGCGGATCGGCTGATCTCGTTATGTGATGAAATTTATGATCATTGGCGAAGCGAGGATGAGCTGGAACGGTTTCGCTGCCAGCTTGCTTTCCAAGAGCTGTTTTATTATATCATGAAGCATCGTTCGCCTTTTCCTAAAGAATCACGAACATCGCTAGAGGCCGCTAAGAACTATATGGAACGTTATTTTTATGAGAATTTGACGATTGAGCAATTAGCAAGGATATCCAATATTAGTCCTAAATATTTTGTCGATTTGTTCAAAAAAACGTATGGAATGAGCGCAATGGATTATTTAACAGAGCTTCGGCTGAATAAGGCGAAGCGTCTGATGGCGCAATCTGACGCTAAACTGCGTGATATCGCCCATCAGGTTGGTTATCATGATGAATTTTACTTTAGCCGTAAATTTAAAAAGAAGGTAGGGGTTACGCCGACCGCTTATATGAAAAGCCGCCGGCGAAAAATTGCTGCTTATACGTCTCCGATTACCGGCCAATTGCTTGCATTAAAGATTATTCCTTATGCGGCGCCGCTTCATCCGAAATGGACGGCTTATTATTATAAAATGTACCGTGACGATATTTCTGTCCCTCTCAGTGCTTATCGCAAAAACCAAGATTGGGAATCGAAAGTTGAGGCTCTGTCCCATGAGCGGCCGGATGTGATTATTAGCACAGACGATCTCGAAAAGATGGAGAAGGCGAGGCTTGAACAGATTGCTCCTATTTTTTATGTTCCGTGGACTGAGAAAAACTGGCGGGAGCAGCTGATGCTGACGGCTGAATTTTTAAGAGAAGAGAAGGAAGCAGAGAACTGGCTTCAAATGTATGATCGAAAGGTGAAGTTTGCTAGACAACAGCTAAAGCGAGAAGTAGGAGAGGACACATTTTTGGTCGTGCGAATCTCGAAGCAGCATTTATATGCTCATTGCAATCGTGGCATGTCAGAGGTGTTTTATCAGGATTTGCAAATGAATGCCGCGTATCCTAAGAGCGGTGCTTACAACGAGCCGATTGAGCTCGATCAGCTTGCTCAAATAGATGCGGATCGTTTGTTGCTATTAATTAGGCAGGAAGAAGAAACGTTAGCTTTTTGGAATCAATTGCAATATTCACTTCCATGGCAAGAACTGAAAGCGGTTCGCCATCATCAAGTATATGTGCTTCCTTCCGATCCGTGGGTGGAGTACTCGGCATATGCCCATGATCGAATTATTGATGAATCGTTAAAGTTTTTTTCTGGAATTTGTCCAAAATGAATTTCGGATACTGTCCATGTTCAGGGTGGAAGATCTAAATTATAATCATAAATGATAATCATTATCACCTAGAGGATGAGGGGAGGACTTAAGAGAGACATGAAGAGAAACTATCTTTATCTAGGTCTGATAGCTCTACTTATTTTAGTATTAAGCGCTTGCGGCGCGAAAGAATCATCAGCGCCTGAAAAATCGGGGGATCGCTCGAATAAAAAACAAGAAACACAAGCAGATCCAAATGAAAAGCATACGATTCATTATCTTGGAAAAGATTACACAGTTCCAGTCAAAACGGATAAAATCGTTATCACTGGAAGCATGGAAACCATGGAAGATGCGCTTGTGTTAGGAGTAAAGCCGCTTGGGGGCATTACGGTTGGCGGCAAGTTCCCAGAAATGTTTAAGGACATTACAGGCTCTACTGTCTCTATCGGTGAGAAAGCGCAGCCTAATATTGAGGAAATCTTAAAATTAAAACCAGACGTTATTTTCTCGACGACAAAATTCCCGCCAGATGTTGCACAAAAACTGGAAAAAATAACAACAACGATCCCGGTTTCTCACATCTCAACAGATTGGGAAGCGAATTTGCGTGTGTTGGCAGAAGTTACTGGAACACGAGACAAAGCTGATGAAGTATTAAACCAATATAAAAAAGACTTGGAAGAAGCGAAAGCGAAGCTGGGAGACAAGCTAAAAGATAAAAAGGTCGTGGCGGTTCGCATTCGCAGCGGAAATATTATGATCTATCCGCCAGATGTATTTTTCAATCCTTCGCTATATACGGATTTAGGACTGACCGTACCTCAAGAAATTCAAAATGCGAAAGCTCAGGAAATGATTTCTTTAGAGAAATTTAGCGAAATGAATCCGGACTATATTTTTGTGCAATTCTCAGAAGATGAAAATAAAAACAATCCTAAAGCGCTTGAAGAGCTGCAAAACAATCCAATTTGGAAAAGCATCAATGCTGTGAAAAATGATAAAGTGTTCGTCAACGTTGTCGACCCGCTTGCACAAGGCGGCACAGCGTGGAGCAAAATCAATTTCTTGAAAGCAGCTGTGGAGAAGCTCGGCAACGAATAATACAAGGCAGGTAGCGTCAATATGCAATTAAGAATTTCTCCGTCAGCCCTGATTTTATGGCTTTCACCGGTTGCGATGGTGTTTATCATCATCGCATCTATTTTGTATGGGGCCAAAAATATAGATGCGTGGACTGTTTGGAAAGCGATAGTTGATTTTGACCCGAATAATGTGAATCATCAAATTGTCAGGCATTCCAGACTGCCAAGAGTGATCGGTGCTCTTTTGATTGGTGCATTCCTTGCGATTTCAGGAGCGATTATGCAAGGGATGACAAGGAACTATTTAGCGTCTCCCTCCATTATGGGGGTTTCAGATGGTTCGGTTTTTGCGATTACACTTTGCATGATTATTCAGCCGGGCGCCTCTTCGCTTGAGATGATCATGTACTCGTTGGTTGGTTCAGCTGTTGCCGTAGGCTTCGTGTTCTGGATGGCCTCCGTCCTGCCCAATGGAATGTCGCCTGTTCGAATGGCGATTATTGGAACGATTATCGGAACATTTTTGAGCAGCATATCAGCCGCTCTCTCTTCTTATTTTCAAGTTTCACAGGATGTGAGCTTTTGGTACAATGCCCGGCTGCATCAAATGGACCCTCATTTAATTAAATTGGCAGTGCCCTTTGCCATTGTTGGCCTTGCTATTGCCATCATAATCTCTAAATCGATTACTATTTTGTCGTTGGGAGAGGAAATATCGGTCAGCTTAGGTCAGAAAACGATGGTGATCAAGGCCTTGGCGATCGCCAGCGTGGTTATCTTGACAGGCATTTCTGTTGCTTTGGCTGGCAATATCGGTTTCGTTGGTTTAATTATTCCTCATATGACAAGGTTTTTAGTAGGAGTTGATTATCGCCGAATTATTCCTTGTGCCGGTGCTCTTGGGGCGATCTTTTTGGCGCTTTCCGATATTTTAAGCCGATTTTTGAATTATCCGTTTGAAACACCGATCGGGGTCGTTACAGCTTTGATTGGTGTGCCTTTCTTCCTCTATTTAATTTATACGAGAGGGGGAGGAAAGGATGCTTAATCATTCAGCCAAGCGCTATTGGTTGGTGTTATTTAGTAATATTGTAATTATATTGTTGGCCATTTATATTAGTCTAACAAATGGAATATTTGATATAACCGTTCAAGATGTCTTAAAAACACTACTGCGAATTGATCCGGTTCCGGAGCATGATTTGGTGATTTTGGATTTCCGTCTGCCGCGTATTGTCATTGCTGCGTTGGTCGGTTTTGGCTTGGGAATTGCCGGAGCGACCATCCAAGGAATTAGCCGGAATGGTTTGGCTGATCCAGGAATTTTGGGCATTAATGCTGGAGCTGGAGCCATGATCGTCATTTTTATGCTTTTCTTTGGAGGGCGCATGACAGTGGAAAGCGATTGGTTATCAATTTTAGCGATGCCGCTGTTTGGATGGGTTGGCGGATTGGGTGCCGCCCTGCTGATTTATCTATTTGCTCGACAGAATGGCCATTTAGATACGCAGCGCCTCATTCTTGTGGGAATTGCCGCGGGGTCTGGCTTTGGGGCTCTATCCTTATATTTATCGTTAAAGATGAATCCACAGGATTTTGAAATGGCGACGGTATGGCTGGCGGGAAGCATTTGGAACGCCAATTGGCAATATATTGTTGCCATGTTGCCGTGGATCATTCTGCTGGTGCCGATTATTATAAGCAAAGCTTATATTCTCGATTTGTTCCAATTGGGGGAAGATAGTGCAAAAAGCTTAGGGGTTTCTACTGAAAAGGAAAAAAATATATTGCTACTGACGAGTATTGGTATTGTCAGTGCGTGCGTGTCTGTGTCTGGAAACATCGGCTTTGTTGGTTTGATTGCTCCCCATATCGCCAAGCGTCTCGTCGGCATTTATCATCAGCGCGTCATCCCTATTAGCGGAACGATTGGCATGTTGCTAGTAGTGGTTTCAGACTTTATTGCTAAAACGGTTTTTGCACCTGTCGAACTGTCTGTCGGAATTGTCATCGCCATCATTGGCATTCCTTACTTCGTGTACTTGCTATTTAAAACGAAAGTGTAAGCGAACAGGGGACATCTCGAAAACTGAAAAATGGAGGGTTGCTTATGGAGCTGAGCCAATTGCTGCGAGATCGCCGTTCCGTTCATATATTTGAAGATCGTTCTGTATCACCTGAGCTTGTAATGGAGCTGCTTGATACAGCTGTTTGGGCTCCTAATCACCGTCTGACTCAGCCTTGGCGGTTTATTTTAACATATGGAGAAGGCCGTAGAAAAATTGCTGATGCCGTGCGGACAATGAAAGAAAACAAAGAAGCGGACCCATTGAAAAGAAAGGAAATCGGCCAAAAATTTTACGATAAAATCATGTCTATTCCGATGATTTTAACGGTGTTGATGAGGGAGGACCCTAATTTGGTGGTTAGAGAAGAAGATTATGCAGCAACGAGTTGTGTGATCCATAATTTTAGTCTGCTCGCATGGGAAAAGGGGATCGGCATGGTGTGGGAGACATATGGATGGCTGCATGATCCTATTTTTCGGAAAGCGATGGGAATTCAGCCCGGAGAGAAAGCCGTTGGCAATCTCCATATCGGCTATCCTGCAAAGATTCCACCCGCTCGGCCGCGTATTCCAGCTGCGCAATTGACCACTATTTTTAATCAAGCATAAAGCCGAGGTTCGTCGTATGTTAAAGGAAAGTCATATTAGGGGAACATTGACGACGGAGAGTTGGAGAGGGAGAACGCTGTTGATTTATCTTCCTCCCTCCTATGCAAAAGGCGTTAGCCGATATCCAGTTGTCTATGTTCAAGATGGAGGATATTTATTTGATCCCTTTCAAAGTGATGCTCTAGTCCAGCTTGAGCTTATGTTTGCCCACGGGGAGCTTCCGGAGCTTTTATTTGTGGGGATTGAGACAAAGAACCGATTGGATGAATATACACCGTGGCATGCGAAGGCGCTATCTGAACGGTTTGCCGATTTTGGCGGAAAGGGCTCACATTACCTCGCCTTTCTTGCCGAAGACCTTAAACCATATATAGATGCTTCCTATCAAACAGATGGATGTCAGCGGCAAACAGGCCTGGTCGGAGCTTCTCTTGGCGGTCTCATCTCGATGTATGCGGCTTATTTATATCCGCATGTATTTGGCAAAATCGGCTGTCTTTCAGGTTCATTTTGGTATGAAGGTTTTCTTAATTTCATGGAGTCACATATAGTTGCCTCCGATTTAAAGATTTATATGGACGTAGGAAGCATAGAGGGCATTGAAAAACAAAATGTTCAACGAGAAATGGTTTCAAGAACAAAAGCAGCCTATGCGATATTAATGAATCAACAGCTAAGCAACAAGAGACTCAAATTTGTCATAGAGGAGGGGGCTCCTCATGCTCGCCCTTTTTTTATTAAACGATTTCCAAGCGCAGTGAAGTGGTTATATTCAAATACAGAAGGGGAGCAGTAGAAGGCGGCTGATGATTCGATGAGCAAGAAAGGAGGGAGTAGGGTTGGATGCTAAAAAAAGTGAGTTGTTTTCTTCAGCTGTTCATACGGCAGGCGTTAGTGAGTTCACAATTCCGCGAACGAAGCAGCGTGTGATGTATTCTCACTATGGGAATCGTGAATATCGGATTTTTGTCGCTCAACCTTATGCGGATCCGCCTCCTTCGGGATTTCCGGTGATTTATGTACTTGATGCCAATTCGGTATTTGGCACGATGGTGGAAGCGATGCGCGTGCAGGCAGGACGTCCTGATCGCACAGGAGTTGTTCCTGCGGTGATTGTTGGTATTGGTTATCCAACAGAAAAGCCATTTTCTCCTGCCCGTTTTTACGATTTTACCATGTCTGTTCCGGAAAGCGAATTACCTGCTCGTCCAGATGGAACCGCATGGCCGGAAATGGGAGGAGCAGCGGCTTTTTTGGAATTTATTGAAACGGAACTGAAGCCTGAAATAGAGCGAGAATGGCCAATTGATCGGACGAGGCAGGCCATTTTTGGCCATTCTCTCGGTGGCCTCTTTGCTCTGCAGGTGCTTTTTACGAAGCCGACTGCTTTCAGAACGTATATTGCTGGAAGCCCTTCGATTCATTGGAGCAAACAGCTATTGCTTGAAGCGGAACAACGCTTTGTTGCTCGCATCAAACAAGAAGCGCTCAACGTTGACGTACTTCTGGCGGCTGGAGAGTTGGAAAGAAGCCACAAAAGCCGAATTAACGCTCATGCTGAAGAACTGGCGGAACGCCTTTCCGCTTTAGCTGATTTGGGGGTATATGTGGAGTTTCAGGAATTTGCCGGAGAAGGGCATGTTTCGGTATTGCCAGCCCTCATCAGCCGAGCTCTACGGTTTGTATCGAGAAACAGCATATAACGAATCGTTTCGTCCTTAGGTTGCATCAAATGTTCATCTTCACATGTTAGGCAATAAAAATATCAGTGCCATTAGAGATGGCAGACAAAAAGGGCTCGGATCGGAAGATCTGAGCCCTTATTATTATTTGAATCTCAATCGGATACAAGCTGCTTTTCTATGAGAGCCATTCTCTTATTCTTAAGTTAGGAGCGGGGGATATCAAGGTGTTATTATTGGCATCATCAGGTAAATGGTATGGTTCTAACCTTCACCCCATGAATGCCAGATCCCGTCCATTCATAAAGAATGCAAACATTCGAAGGTAAGCTTTATCCATTATCGCTGTTCATTTTTATATCATTTTCTTTAATTGGGGGATTCATTTATTTCTTTAATAGCAAGTAAATAAAATAAGGTGCGCCAATTAAAGAGACCATAATCCCGGCTGGAATGCTATTGGGATCAAAGATATTTCGGCCGATCAAATCAGCGATTAATAAAAACCATCCGCCAAGGAGCAGCGCGATAGGAATAAATAGTTGGTTTCTCGGTCCTACTAACGCTTTTGCCATATGCGGTGCCATCAGCCCGATGAAAGAGATTCCGCCCGTCACTGAAACGGTGGAGGCGGCCAAGGCTACGGCTGCGAGAAGCAAAGAAATTCGTTCTTTTTCAACCGACATGCCGACGCCAACGGCTACCGGTTCACTTAACCCAAGTAAATTCAAGCGATTAGCTTTATATAAAGTAAAAGGAATGAGCGTGATTAACCAAGGAAGCAAGGCCAAAATAAAGGGCCAATCATCGCCCCAAATATTCCCGGCAAGCCATTTAGCGATAAAATCGACTTTTGCCCGTTCAGCGGATGAGATTAAGACAATCATCACTCCAGAAAGCGCCATTGAACATCCGACACCAATGAGCACGAGTTTTACTGGTTGGAGACCTGCCTCCTTTTTATATGACAACCCATAAATGAGAACCGCTGTAAACAAAGCGCCTATAAAAGCAAGGAGCGGAATCAAATACACAAAGGAATCAGCACTGACAGGAAAAAAGAGAAAGAAAATGGCTACAGCAACGCCGGCGCCGGAATTAATTCCTAAAATACCGGGATCCGCTAAATCGTTTCGTGTTACTCCTTGTAAAATCGCCCCAGATAGTGCCAACGCCATCCCCGCTAATAAGGTAATGATGATGCGAGGGAGACGGATCGAAAATAAGATAAATTCTTCTTTAAACGTTCCTTGGCCAAACAAAGTCGGAATAAGCCGATCATAAGAGAGAGAAGCATAGCCCATTCCCATTCCAACCACGATTGTCAAGATAATGAGTGCGAGTAAAATACATATAATAATGCGCTGTTTTTTGATTAAAGCCGATTGAATCATGAGAATGTTTTTCCTCCTTTATGCACGATGAACAGGAAGAAAGGCAATCCCATCATCGCTACAATGGCTGCCACTGGCGTTTCATATGGTGCATTGACCGTGCGCCCAAGCGTATCAGCTAAAAGCATAAGCGTCGCTCCAACAATAGAGGACGTGGGGATAATGTAACGATAATCCGTGCCGACGATCGCCCGAACGATATGAGGAACCATTAAGCCAATAAAAGTCATATTGCCGACAAGGGCGACTGAGGCGCCAGCCAGCAAAATAACAACGATGTACAAAGTCGCTTTAATTTGCGTAATTTTTTGTCCTAACCCAACGGCTACTTCTTCATTTAAACTCAAAATCGTAAGCTGCTTTGAGAGTAAAAGCGAAACAAGGATACCAAGCAAAATAAACGGAGCGATCACTTGAAGCTGCCCCCATGTTGTTCCAATCACACCGCCGGCGGTCCACATCGATACATCTTTTGATATTTTAAAATAAATCCCAATTCCTTCTGCGACCGCATATAGAAAAGTAGAAACAGCGGAACCGGCTAAAACAATGCGCAGTGGGGAAAAACCGCCTTTTTTGATAGTGCCAATGCCGAATACGAGGAATCCTCCGGCGGCAGCACCGATAAAGCAGGCCACCATCATACTAAAATAATTAGCCGAAGGCATAAAAGCAATGGTGATCGCCAATGCGGCATTGGCGCCAGCAGTAAGTCCAAGCAACCCCGGATCGGCTAAGGGATTTCGCGTCATTCCTTGCATAATCGCTCCAGAGGTGGATAAGGCAGCTCCTACGAACATGGCCGCCACCTCGCGGGGAAAGCGAAGCTCGCGAATAATCGAAAAGGGCTCTCCTTTGATATCAGTGGTGAGAGCGAGCCACACCTCTTTTAGCGTAGTATCTGCCGCCCCGAAGACCATGGCAGCTGAAAACATAGCGATCAATACAAATAAGGCGATTATAAGCTTGTATATAAATGGAATCGAACGATTTAAGTTCGCTTTCATGTAGTTCCCTCTTTTCGTGTGTATGTACATAAAGGACGAGGAATTCTTGCTTTAAGAATTCCTCGTCTGTGCTTTACCATATACTAATGGAGTGCTCGTGATATAGAAACGGATAACGCTCTTTTTATTTGCCTAAAAAATGCTTAATAAAGAAATCGAGCTGATAATCCAATGTAAGTGGATCGTTAAAGTAAAATTCTCTAGCATCTGCTTCAAATACATGATTGTTTTTGACTGCTGGAATGTTTTTATAGGTTTCTGTTTCTTGGAATGAGTTATCAGTATCTGGGTTTTTGCTAATAATTAGATAGTCGCCAGCAAATTGAGGTAATGCCTCTAGCGATAATGCATAGTAGCCTGGCTTTAACGCTGTTTCTTCTACTTTTTTCGGCATTTTTAGTTTCATTTCTTGATACAGTATCTCAGTTCCTCTTCCCCAATTATTACCAAATACATAAATTTGTTTGTCAAAATTTTCGATGACAGAAACAGTAGCATTCTCGCCAATTTTAGCCCGAATTTCTTCTCCGGCTTTTTGTGCGCGTTTCTTAAAGTCGTCGATCCAAGCTTTAGCTTCTTTTTCTTTATTTAAAAGCTTTCCGATTTCCAAAAATTGTGTGAGGTAATCTACTTTTCCGTATGTATACGTGACAGTAGGAGCGATTTTGCTTAGTTTATCAATATTTTTAATATTGGATAACCCAATAATCAGATCTGGCTTTAATTCTATGATTTTCTCGATGTCTTCATCCGATACTTCCGCTACGTCTTTTAGTTTGTCTTGGAAGCGAGGATTCATTTTAGACCATGAGTCAACACCAACTAAATTTACTCCTAAAGCCATGACATGGCCCGCAAAAGAAGAGAGCACTACTACGCGCTTTGGATGTGCAGGAACTTCGATTGGACCATTTTCAGATTGGTACGTAATCGTTTCCGCTTCTTTTTCTTTGGAAGCCGAACTGTTTTTCGTTTCGGTTGTCTTGCCACTGCAAGCGCTCATAATAAGCAAAAATAGGAGCATGATCGGGATTAAGATTTTTTTCATTGGATGTATTCCTCCTTAAGTAGACTATATGTGAGACACATTGGTTTCTGCGTGCGAGGATCCTGCCCGATTTCGGCATCAATATGAAAGACCTGCTTGAGCACGTCACGCGTAATGACTTCTTCGCAGCTTCCCGCCTTGACAATTTCCCCGTCCTTAAGGGCAATAATATAATCTGCGAAACGAGCTGCTTGATTTAAATCATGAAGAACCATGACAATCGTTCGTTTTTGTTCTTCGTTTAATTTTTGCAGAAGCTCTAAAACTTCCAATTGATGTGCCATATCGAGATAAGTAGTCGGCTCATCAAGGAAAATGATATCGGTTTCCTGTGCAAGCGCCATGGCAATCCACACGCGTTGGCGCTGTCCCCCAGACAAAGCGTCAACAGATCGGAATTTGAAATCTTTTGTTCCGGTCACTTCAAGCGCCCAGTCAATGACTTCGTAATCTTTTTTGGTCAAGCGCCCGAAACCTTTTTGATATGGAAAGCGGCCATAAGAAACCAATTCCCCGACCGTCAGGCCCCCCGGACTTTCCGGAGTTTGCGGAAGAATGGCCATTTTTCTTGCGAGAATCTTCGTGTTTTCGCTTGTGATTTGCTTGCCGTCTAATATCACGGTTCCAGCTTGTGGTGCGATAATACGAGTCAGCGCTTTTAATAGTGTGGATTTTCCGCATCCATTTGGTCCAATAATGGTTGTGATTTTTTGATCGGGAATTTGTATGCTTAAATTTTTAACAATTAAGCGCTCATTGTAGCCAATACTTAATTCATTTGTATATAAGCGAACCATGCTCCTACCCCCCTTTATACATATCCGCAAAAGGATAAAAACGATAATCATTATCAATTCAATATATAATTTAAAGCTATTTTTTTTCAATTGTCAATCACTATTTGTTGTAAAATAGGTCAAAAGGATGTATATTTAATTGAGAATGATAATCAGTGTTTGAGTTCTGGGAGAGGTGGAATATAGATGAATCATGATGAATTATATGATGTGACGATTATTGGCGGCGGACCGGCGGGTTTGTATGCTGCATTTTATAGCGGATTGCGAGAAATGAAAACAAAGCTGATTGAGTATCAGCCACAATTGGGAGGCAAGCTCCATGTCTACCCGGAGAAAATGATTTGGGATGTGGGAGGACATGCACCGATCACAGGGGAGCAATTAATTGAACAGCTTGTCAAGCAAGGATTAACCTTTAATCCTACCGTGGTTCTCAATGAAAAGATTGAAGCGATGAAACGAATGGAAGATGGCACGTTTATATTGCAGGCCACTTCTGGGCGTCAGCATTTTTCGAAAACGGTCATTGTCGCAGTGGGGAGCGGGATATTAAAGCCGCAAAAATTGGAGATCGAGGGCGCAGAAAAGTTTGAAGTAGCTAATCTGCACTATACAGTGAAGTCGTTAAAGCGCTTCAAAAATAAAACGGTCATTATTTCAGGAGGAGGCAATGCGGCTATTGACTGGGCGAACGAATTAGTGCCGATTGCTAAAAAAGTGTATTTGACGTATCGGGGGGAGATGCTAAAAGGCCATGAATCGCAGGTGACGCAGCTTCTGAACAGCTCGGCCACTTGTTATTTTCATACCTCGATTACGAAATTGATTGCCAGTGAGGATCATGAACGGATTGAACGAGTCGAGCTAACCAACCAAGAAACAGGAGAGGTCATCTATTTGGCAATTGATGAAGTCATTGTGAACCATGGCTATGAGCGCGATTCCTCCTTGTTGGAAAAAAGTGAACTGAATATTCAAATGCTGGATCATTACTACATCGCGGGCAATGCCAATAGTGAATCTTCTGTACCAGGGCTTTATGCGGCGGGGGATATTTTAAAATACGATGGGAAATTGCATTTGATTGCGGGAGCCTTTCAAGATGCCGCCAATGCAGTCAATAGCGCGAAACAATTTATCGAACCTAAGGCTGATAAATTTGGCATGGTATCATCCCATAACGAAATCTTTAAAGAGCGTAACCGAGAATTGATAAAACAAATGATGAAATAAACGTTTTTAGCTGCAAGCCCAAGATGGCGCTTTGGAAATGTAGCTGGAAGGTATCACATATGACTTGATGAATGGGAGCTTTTGTATTACAGTAATAAATAAAGATTTGTAAGAAAAGGAGTTTTTTCCGTTGGCAGCATTTATGAGACTTCGATTTCCAGTTCTTTGAACCATCAATTGAATATCGTTCAAAGACTCTGCCTATGTGCAGGGAATGGGATTGGTCTGCCTATTTGCGGGAAAACGAGATCCATATAGATGTTATATGGTGTTCCATTGGCTAAGACGCCGATGGATGCTGCTTAATCATGCAATCATAAAAAAGGGGGAGACAAGTGCCCCCTTTTTATTGTTAGATCGATGCAAGCAATCTAAATACCGATGGCTTTTTTATGGCAGTTATCAAGCAGCCAAACAGCAAAAAGATCAACATGCTCTTCAGATTCCGCCACTGAAATGTGAGGGGGAAATTTGATGTGAACATCGATTGTCGAGCGAAAAGGGGGCTTACACACAGTGAAAGCTCATTTCACATGGCCCCCATCGTTGAATCGTGCTTCATCGCTTTCCTTTTATTTTGGAAGAGACTGTCTTATATTGAAAGGCTAGATCCATACTTCCATCCTCTGGATAGAAAGCATTTTTTCTATGCAGCAAAATGCACAGATGGGTCAGGTCTTGACAAGACAGTCTCTTTTATTTTGCATCATGCTGGAATGATAATGGTTATTTTTCATGCTGGAATGATAATGGTTATTTTTAATGATGGCGATCACTGGAGAACACTATGTGAAGGAAAAACGATGGAGGAATTGAGATGTCAAATAAAAAAAGGTTAGCAGCTCAGCTGATGGCTGCGTCTTCTGCGATCTTTCGTTGTCCGGTCTGCTCTGCAGCTATGGAGCTTCAGCATGTGAAAAGCTTGGAATGCATAAATCGTCATACATTTGATTTATCAAAGGTAGGATATGTCAATTTATTTACTCACTCTCCTAAAGTGAAATATGAAAAGCAAATGTTTGAAGCAAGGCATCTCTTATGCCAAGCTGGCCTTTTCGCGCCGATGAACCAGGTGATTAGCGACTACATGATTCATGAGTTAGTTGATACAGATCAAGTGATTAAGCTATTGGATGCAGGCTGCGGAGAAGGCTCTCATTTATTTCATCTCAAGAAATATGTAGAGAGAAAAACGGCCAGTCGCTTGCTCGGCGTTGGAATCGATCTTGCTAAAGAAGGGGTTTATATAGCCGCAAGAGAATACCCGAATTTGATTTGGTGCGTTGCGGATATTGCTAACTGTCCATTTAGGGATCGACAATTTCATTTTATTATGAATATTTTATCGCCGGCTAATTATGCAGAATTTCAGAGAGTGTTAATGAATGGTGGAACGATGATAAAGGTGGTTCCCGGCAAGCAGCATTTGCAAGAGATAAGAGAATATTTTTATGGACAGACAGCTAGAAAAGCCTATACAAATGATCGCACGATTCAACGATTTCAAGACGACTTTCGAATAACAGCTATCGAACGTGTCACATATAAAGCAGCCATCGCTCAAGAATGGATGGCTGCGGTCATTCAAATGACCCCTTTATCTTGGGGAATTGCAGCCGAAAAGCAGCAGCAAGCGTTGCGGATGGAAGTGAATGAAATCACGATGGATTTGACCATTTTATTTGGAAAAAAATAAATAAAATTGTTTCAGGAATTTATCATTTTTAACACACCATGCACCGAGAAGTCTCCCACCTCTACACGAAGGCAAGATAGGAGAGGGTCATCATTCATTGGTGCTTGTAATGGAGTTGATTGGATATGTTCGAGATGGTTTGGCGTGGTCTGGTGCTGAATAGCACGGCTTCGATGCGTGAAAGCGGCATTGTTTACGACTTCGTTACGAAAATACCTTCAACTGTGTGGGTGTTTATGACATCATTTTTTAGGATGGAAAAAATTTTTATCAATCGCCTATTTACATTTACGCTACGTAAAGGATTATAGTGAAGATGTCAGGAGGTGAAAGCGTGGAATATACGGTGCATCAGCTGGCGAAGCTGGCCGGAGTGACGGGACGAACATTGCGGTATTATGATGAAATTGGGCTTCTCAAGCCCGCTAGAATCAGCTCATCTGGCTACCGCATCTATGGGCAAAAGGAAGTCGATATGCTCCAGCAGATTTTATTTTATCGCGAGCTTGAAGTGGACTTAGAGACGATTAAGCAGATGATTTATTCTCCCAGCTTCGATGAAGTGAAGGCACTGAAAGAACACCGTACACAGCTTCTGGCAAAACGCAGGCAATTAGATTTATTAATTGCCAATGTAGAGAAAACATTAGATGCGAAGGAAGGGAGAAGAATTATGAGTGATCAAGAAAAATTTGCGGCGTTTAAGCAAAAATTGATCGACGAAAATGAGCAAAAATACGGAAAAGAAATTAGAGAAAAATATGGAGATCAAACGATTGACCGTGCCAATCAGAAGGTGCTGAACATGACAGAGGAACAGTATGCCGAGGTGAAGAAGCTGGAACAGGAAGTGCTTGATACGTTGAATGAGGCTTTTTTGACGGGAGATCCAGCAAGCGATTTAGCGCAAAAAGCCGCTGATCTGCATCGGCAATGGCTCAGTCATTTTTGGGAAAGCTATACGAAAGAAGCTCATGTGGGAGTTACGCAAATGTATGTGGATGATGAACGGTTTGCTGCTTATTATAACCGCAAACACGCTGGAGCAGCCGAGTTTCTTCGAGATGCGGTGCTGATTTATACCGGAATGAAAAAGCAATAGTCAAAAAACAAAGAAGAAGGGAGTCGGCTTGGTCCACTCTCTTCTTTTTGTGCTTGGCCAGCATCTGATGACAAACAAAGGAGTTGAACAGATTTTGGATGATTCGCTACAATAGACAATACAGATTGAATGTGGAGGAGATCCAATGAAAATTGAAGTATGGTCAGATTTTGTCTGTCCGTTTTGCTATATTGGAAAACGGAGATTAGAGCAAGCACTTGAGCAACTTTCGTATAAAGACCAAATTGAAGTTATTTTTCGCAGCTTTGAGCTAGATCCGAATGCAAAAACACAAGATGATATGACGATTGTGGAGCATCTGGCTGAGAAGTATGGCATTTCCACCGAAGAAGCAAAACGAATGACTGACAATGTGGCCAAGCAGGCAGAATCTGTTGGTTTAGTGTTTCGTTTTGAGAAAATGAAGCCATTGAACACATTCGATGCTCATCGCCTCGCTCAATATGCGAAAAAGCAGGGGAAGATGAGCGAAATGGCTGAAAAGCTGTTTTATGCCTACTTTACTGATTCTCGAGAGATCAGTGATCATCATGTGCTAGCAGAGCTTGCTGAAGCCATTGGCTTGAAGGGGGAAGAAGTAAAGCAGATGCTTAAAACAGAACAGCATGCCGAAGAGGTAAGAAGTGATGAGGCAGAAGCGCAACGCTTCGGTGTAAGAGCCGTTCCTTTTTTTGTTGTGAATCGCCAGTATGCGATTTCAGGAGCTCAGCCGACAGAGATATTTGTGCAAGTTTTGCAAAAAGCATGGGGGGAGCAGCAGTCTTCATCTCGAAAAGAGATCGCGCCAAATGACGGCGCAGCTTGTGAAAATGGCAGCTGTTCGCCGCGTTCATGAAAAAATTCATGCTGAAAGCGCTGATTCAAGGCTATATGGCCGTCCTCCTACAGTTTATTTATCGATCGTGAAAAAACGGGGCTCGGTTTTGACAGAACCGTCTGTTTTCAGCAAGGCCGTGTTCATTGTTTCTATAAAACATCATGGAAAAAAGGGAGCTTTACACAGCTCCCTTTTTATTTTTGCTCTATTTTTTCTTCTTTTTTGTCTTCGTAATTATTGTAGTCGTATTTTGTTCGATCGACTGGCTTAAATCCTTTCGGTGTATAAAAGCGCAATAGATCTTCATAGACGACTTTATCAGAAAGGCTTAATTTTGTTCGTACAATTTGTTCGTCACGTTCGATCTCTTTATTTTTCTCAATTGGTTCGCCTGTTGGCGTTTCGTAATATTTTCCATTGATTGCTGTAACGGTCGGAGTGACGAAATCACCATTACGGAATGGCACAATTTGTTGATGATCTGGCGACAATAGATCCGTACCGAATTGAATATAATTTTTCGTGTCAATTCCTAATAAATGAAGCACTGTTGGCAATAAATCGATTTGTCCGCCATATTGGTGCATCACGCCGCCTTTTACTCCCGGAACACGGATAAATAACGGTACTCGTTGCAATTGTGCATGTTCAAAAGGAGTAATTTCTTTACCAATCACTTGCGACATGGCTTCATTGTGATTTTCAGAAATGCCGTAATGGTCTCCATACAAGATGATGACCGAGCGATCATACAAACCAGACTGCTTCAAATAATCGAAGAACTCTTTGATCGCTTCATCTAAATATCGAGCCGTTTGGAAATAACGGTCTACTGAACCATCACCTGTTGTCGCAGGCTGAATCGTTGCTTCCTTATCATTAATCAAATAAGGGAAGTGGTTGGACAACGTAATAAATTTAACATAGAACGGTTCTTTTAATGTTTGCAACAACGGTATGGACTCTCTAAAGAACGGCTTGTCTTTTAAACCATAGTTTAACACGTCTTCGTCATTCATATCATAGTAGCTTGCATCAAAGAAATGGCTAAATCCGAACGATTTATAAATTTCGTTGCGGTTCCAAAATGTTTTATAGTTGCCGTGGAATACCGCAGATGTATAGCCAAGCTGGCCTAAAATCGCAGGCGCTGCTTGGTACGTATTTTGTCCTTTTGTTGTAAATACCGATCCTTGTGGCAAGCCAAATAAGGAGTTCTCTAGCATAAATTCAGCATCAGACGTTTTCCCTTGTCCAGTCTGATGGAAAAAGTTATCAAAATACATGGTGTTAGGGTCGCGTGTTAACGAATTTAAAAACGGCGTAACTTCCTGTCCATTTAATTTGTAGTTAATGAGGAAGTTTTGGAATGACTCTAAATGAATATAGATGACGTTCATTCCTTTTGCTTTACCAAAATATTCAGGATTAGGCTTTGCATAAGTCGCTTGCACATGGTTCAGTACGGTCGTGACATCGCTCTTATTCGCAAATGCGCGTTGTGTCGATGACTTCATGCTTTGAATCGCATCATAAATCACATAGTTATACATACCCAAATATTTGACAATATAGTTACGGTCAAACGTTCTTGTTAGCAGCTGCGGACGGTCAATTTCCGCTAGCGCCAAGTTGGTAACAAACGTAAAAATGGCGGTAGCAAACAGCAAGTTCTTTTTATAGCGCTCTAAGAAAATAGGCTGTAATTTTGCGCGCTGTTTAATAATAACAGCAGCGATAATGATGGTATCTAAGAAATAAATAAAATCGTACCATTTTAACAGCTCTAATACACTTCCGCCTAAGCTGCTGAAATTGTTCGTCTGCGTTAGAGTCGGAAATGTGATAAAGTCGCTGAAAAAGCGATAATATACAATGTTAGCATATAAAATAAACGACAAAACAAAATCAATCAAAATCAGCCAAATATATGAACGCTTTCCTTTAGCCAGCAAAGACAGACCTAAGAAGAAAAGCGCCGAACTGACGGGATTTATAAACAGCAACCACTGTTGCATAGAGTTGCTGATGCCTAGATTGAATTCCATTCGATAGGCAGTATATGTTTTCATCCAAAACAATAAAACCGCTAATGCAAAAAAGCGGAGGTGTGAGTCGGATATGCGCTGGAACCATCGTATAACACTACTACTGATCCCCTTCATCTTTTTATTCACCTCTATTTTCTCTTATTCTCTCATTCTAGATTTTTAATATATGGAGCACGAATTGCATTTATGACCAATTGCTGAGATTTATATATAAATGTCTAACTACTATATTATACAGGAAAACGCTCATGTCAACTAGCATAAAGTTGTGAATATTCTTTAAAACAACGAAGCACATGGCCATTAAGCAGCAAGTATTCTTTGTTTTTAGAGCATTTAAACGTTCAGCATAAAAAGTTGGGTCGTTCCCTTGTGGAATAATTTACCTCAAACAAAATGAAAAAGCAACTATTATACATGTGAACATTTACATCAATATGAAATTTGCCTGTTTTTTTGCGATCAATGGATTAGACAACATGGCTTATAGACAAATCAATGTGTCTGGGAGCGTCTGGTTGTTCGATTTTGGGTCGCGCTGGAGCGTAACCGAGACAAGTCACGGATTTGTCTCCAACTATCGAGAATATGGAATTCGGTTTTTGAGTATATGTCCCATCTTTTAGTTGTATCTAAACATAGGAATTCGCGGGAGATCGTGATGCTTAAAAATGAGGATTGCCAATCTTGCATTTATCACAGTTTGGCAAGCAAAAGCTCGTCGCGAATGGGAATATCATCCTATCTATTCAATGGGCTGCTTGGTTTTAAGCTCCTTGCCTTCTCTACAGCATTGGGACATACTTGAATAATCGGATCTCCTCTGTTTTGATAAAACCGCAAGTTGTGATCAGTTCCATACGGCGACAGCCTTGTTTTTGAGCAAACATTTCCAATGTCGTCAATAAAGCAGTGCCTATTCCTTTTCCCTCTTCGCGTCTGTTTAATAAACCATTTCACAAACGGCTTCTTTCATAAATATATGCGAGAAGTCCTGCGATGTCTCCGCAATAATTAAGTGCAGCAAATCCATTCAGTGTGCTCTATTCGTATATTCCTATGGAAATGACCATGGTTGAGCTGCCCGGTGTTCGCTGAAAAAACGTTGGACGGATTTAGGATCAAGCTGATGAATCGAAACGATCTTCATCTTTCCACTCGTTGTTATTCTTTGCTAAAATCATGGTACAAGACAGATGCATTTTTTGGTATATTTTTGACATGTATGATGAAGGGTAAGGAGTATCAGCCGTGTGACTAAGGGAGGAAGGCATAACATGATGAATATGAGGAGATATATATTTGACCCTCCGAAAGTGCTAGTGGCGGGTTTTGCACTCATTATTTTGCTAGGTGCAACGCTATTAACGCTTCCGGTTGCTACAAACGATGGCAAGGGGCTTCCGTGGATTGATGCTTTATTTACAGCGACATCAGCAACCTGCGTGACAGGGCTTGTCGTAGTGGATACAGGAACGACGTTTACGTTATTTGGACAGCTGGTGATTTTAGCTTTAATTCAGGTTGGCGGTTTAGGGTTTATGACCTTTGCCACATTTTTTGCTTTTTTAATCGGCAAACGCATCTCATTAAAAGAGCGGCTTCTGCTTCAAGAAGCATTAAATAACTTGTCAATTGAGGGAATCGTCCGGCTTGTCAAACGGATATTGGTGTTTACAGTAGTCATCGAATTGATCGGGGGGCTGCTGTTGACGATTCGCTTTGCCTTCGATATGCCTCTAGCAAAGGCGTTTTATTTTGGAATGTTTCATGCCATTTCCAACTTTAATAATGCTGGATTTGATTTAATGGGCGAATTTCGCAGCCTGACAGGATACGTGGAGGACCCTGTTGTCACTCTTGTCGTATGTGCATTAATTACGCTTGGCGGAATCGGGTTTATCGTTATGAACGAAATATATGAATACCGGCAAACGCGCCGCTTTTCGTTGCATACCAAATTAGTTTTGATAACGAGCGGCCTGCTTGTTGTGTTCGGTACGCTGTTTATTTTTTTATTGGAGTTTCATAACTCCAAAACATTGCAACCGTTGTCCCCGTTGGGGAAATTTTTGGCATCCCTTTTTCAAGCCGTAACGCCGCGAACTGCTGGAGCGAACACATTAAACATTCCGGATTTAACGCAGCCTACGCTGTTCCTCATTATTTTCCTTATGTTTGTCGGGGCATCGCCAGGGTCGACAGGTGGAGGAATTAAGACCACAACTTTTGTAACCCTTTTAGGGGCGGTTTGGTCGCAAATTAAGGGAAAAGAAGATGTTACTTTCTTTAAGAAACGGATTGTTTATGACACGATTTATAAGGCATTGACCGTGACATTAAGCGGTTTATTTATCGTCATAGTAATTACAATGCTGTTAACGATTACAGAGCCCGGCCAAGATTTTTTAATGATTTTATTTGAGGCCACATCAGCGTTTGGTACGGTTGGTTTGTCGATGGGATTGACCCCGCAGCTGTCTCCGATCGGAAAGGTGTTGATTATGTTAACGATGTTTGCCGGCCGTGTAGGTCCGTTGACGATTGCTTATGCTGTTACGTTGCATCGCAAGCCCGATCCGTTTCGTTATCCAAAGGGGAGAATTATGATTGGATAAAAAACGTTAAAAATCAAAGCAAGCGTGAGAAAACAGCAAAAATAAAAGTAAAACGACAATAAAATACGGTTATTCCTTCCAAATCTCTTCTTTCTGCTTCTTTACAATAAAAATCGAAGAGAGTAAGATAACACCTATAATTCATAGATACATGAATCGCTGAATCCGTTATGGAGCGGGGGAACCAATATTGTAACCATTTTGTTACTTGGGGTGAATCCTTAAATAGGAGGGGCTACTCTCATAGTCCCAACCCGACAGCTAACCTCGTAAGCGTTTTGGGAGGGATGTGGAGCGCGCTGTGCAACCGTTAAGGACATCCTTGACGGTTTTTTGTGCTTTTGGGAATTCTATGTGTAAGCATAAAAAGTTCATGAGAAACCGATCGTTAAAAGGAGTAGAAATAATGGCGTCATTAAAACGTTTATTAATTGGTTCGCCGATGGAGACGAAGCGGCTGAAGCATGAGAAATTGCCGAAATGGAAAGCGTTGGCTGTATTCTCATCTGATGCTCTATCATCGGTTGCGTATGCAACAGAGGAAATTTTGCTTGTGCTGATGTTGTTAGGAACGAGCGTGTTTTTCTATTCGTTGCCGATTGCGTTAGCGATTATAGTACTGCTTTTGGTTGTCACACTATCTTATCGGCAAATTATTTATGCCTTCCCTTCAGGCGGGGGCGCCTATGTGGTGGCGCGGGATCATTTGGGCACGACGACAAGCTTGGTCGCTGGTGCAGCGCTCATGATTGATTACGTTCTTACGGTGGCTGTTAGCATTAGCTCTGGTGTTGCGGCGCTTACATCGGCTTTTCCCGCTTTGCTTTCTTGGAAAGTCGAAATCGCCGTACTTCTTGTGCTATTGCTTATGATTTTAAATCTTCGCGGCATTACAGAATCCGCCACTGTCTTTGCGTATCCGACGTATTTGTTTATTATTTCTGTACTTGTGTTAATAGCTGTTGGCGGATGGCAGCTTTGGCATGAAGGGTGGAACGGATTTAATCATAAAGAGCATGCTTCTTTTGAACATTTCTTTACATCTGGATATAGCATGTTTATTTTGTTTCGAGCGTTTGCATCCGGATGTTCAGCTATGACAGGAGTAGAGGCCATTAGTAACGGCGTTCCCTCCTTTAAGCCGGATTGCTCCAAAAATGCGGCGCTTACGATGGGATGGATGTCTGTTTTATTGGGGACGATGTTTTTAGGGATAACGATTTTAGCTACAGGCTTTGGGGTAACACCTGTAGAGCATAAAACCGTTATTTCACAGATCGGCCATCATGTGTTTGGCAACAGCCTACTCTTTTATTTATTTCAGCTGATTACGATGCTTATTTTAGTTTTGGCGGCGAATACAAGCTTTGCTGGGTTTCCGCAGCTGGCATCCATTATTGCAAATGATCGATTTTTGCCAAGAAGTTTAGCGGCACGAGGAGATCGTCTAGTGTTTTCAAACGGTATTATTTTGCTTAGCGTATTAGCGATTCTTTTAATCATCTTGTTCCAGGGAGAAACTCATTCACTCATTCCACTTTACGCTGTTGGGGTTTTCCTCTCCTTTACGATAGGCCAGGGAGGAATGGTGAAAAAATTATGGAAGGATAAGAAGCGTGCTACTACATTAGCTATGACGATGGCGGGTATGATCGCAACAGGATTGGTAACGATTATTACGATTGTGGCTAAGTTCACGCAAGGAGCATGGCTTGTGATCTTGTCTATTCCGCTTCTCGTCATGATGTTTTACCGAATTCGTTCTCACTACGATAATCTGGGCGAACAGTTAAAGCTTGATGAGCAAGAATGGGAGAGCCGAGAAAAGGTGATGAAACCAAAAGTGGTCATTCCGATTTCAGGAGTGAGTAAACTGGTAGCCCAGTCAATTCAATATGCGAGAAGTATTTCTGGGGATATTACCGCTATCTCCATTGTCTTTCATGAGGAAGAGGAGCAAAAGCTGCGCGCGAAATGGGAGAGATTTTATCCAAATATTGAATTAAAGGTCATTTATTCACCATATCGGACGATTCTTTCACCGATGCTCGACTATATTAGCCAACTGGAAAAAGAGACAATGGGAGCTCCTATTACAATTTTAATGCCGCAATTCATTGTGAAAAAATGGTGGCATACGCTGTTGCATAACCAGACAGCCATTTTCTTGCGTTTCTTTTTGATTTTGAAAAAGGATATTGTCATTGCTACATTGCCATATCACTTAAAAGAATAGCTGCAGGAAATGTCGAGGCAGGGAAAAATATTTCCCCGGAAATCGAACAGTGTCGAATATGGTATATAGAGTATGAACGAGTTTCCCTTGCGATTGGTGATGCATATAGTATCGCAGGGGGAACGAACAATGCTAAAATATGTATCTATGGTGATGTTGGCTTTAGCGGTAAGCCTAGATAGCTTGAGTGTTGGCGTGACATATGGGCTGCGGAAGATGAAGTTCCCGCTCTCATCCATGATTGTCATTGCTCTGTTTTCTGGCGCCATGTTGCTAGTATCCATGTACGTCGGAACATTTCTTATACCATGGCTGCCTGTTCGGGTCGAGCAATCGTTGGCTGCATTCATTTTAATTGCGCTAGGTGTATGGGCGATTTACAATGTATTAAAAAAGCGTGAAGATGAGCTTGAAGAGGCGATGTCTGAATCACCTGCCACTTCAAAAACAGTGAGAATATGGCGTGTTCATTTGAAGCGATTTGGGATTGTCATCCAAGTACTGAAGCGCCCTTCATTAGCCGATCTTGATGGATCAGGCAGCATCAGTGCAAAAGAAGCGATGCTCATCGGTTTCGCGTTATCAATGGATGCGTTCGGTGCCGGCCTAAGCGCTTCATTTCTTGGATATCAGCCGCTTGTTCTTGCTTTGCTCGTATCTGTCATGAACGTAGTCTTTATTCGTTTTGGCCTGAGAGCAGGCTACAAATTTTCGAATGTGAAAATCATGAAAAAAGCGACAATGGTCCCGGGAATGATTTTAATTTTTCTCGGGTTGATGAAAATGTTTGTGTAGCCTAAAAAATCCTAAAGGCCTTGCTTGCCTTTAGGATTTTTTGAATCTTGCTTTTGGAGAGCATAAGTGTTCCGTTATATTTATCCATCGTAGAAATCGGATGGAGCGAATAGTTTTCGGAAAAGAAAGTCATGGATTTTTTCGGCACCCGAAAGCAAACGTTACCGTGTTTTTGCTAACCAAATATGTAAAAGAGCCATAGGCAACGCGCTTTTTCATAATGAACGCGGTATTGCCCGAACATTCGCTTGCTTAAAATCAGCCTGAATTTTACATGTTTAAAAGCTAAGTTTCGTTTGACTAACCTGCGGCTTATTGAACATCATCCACCGAGAAGTCTCCCGTCTCTTAATGGAGTGGAGGAGTTTTTATTCGTTTGCTTGAATCCTTCTTTTGCCTTCGTTCGTAAACAAAATAGCATAATCATGAGGAGAGTAAAGCATGTTTAAGAAACTATTGTCGAAGCTCGGTGTGGGCTCTGCAAAAGTGAATCTTATTTTACAGCAGCCCCATGTGCGACTTGGCGAAAAGATAGAAGGAGAGTTTATCATTGAAGGAGGAACGGTAGAACAGCATATCCGCAAACTCGATGTGGAACTGCATCTTATTGTACGTCATAACGGCCAAGAATATCGCCGCGCAGTAGCAGTCATTCCGGTTGCTCCGTCATTTACTGTGCATGCAGGAGAGAGAAAAGTATGGCCGTTTTCTTATATCGTTCCGCTTCATTTACCGATTACACGCTACAGCGTTGGTTATATATTTGTTACACGTCTTGATATTGCTGATGGAGTCGATGCGATGGATAAAGATGCTGTGCGGATTTTGCCGCCAGCTCCATTGGAAAAGCTGTTTGCCGCATTGGACAAGCTCGGTTTTCGGGAAAAAGCGGATTCTGGAAAAATCACTACGTATGGCCAGGAGTTTGCGTTTTTCCCAGTAGGAGAGTTTCGCGGCATCATTCAAGAAGTGGAATGTTTCGTTTTCTTTGAAGAACAGGGACTGCGCTTGCGGCTGGAAGTAGATGTGTTAAGCGGATCTTATGGCTATGGGGAGATAGAATTAAAACGGGATATCTTTTTCACATATGATGAAATGAATGAGGAAGAAGCCGTTATGCAAAAGCTTCGTTTATTATTGCAGGAAATGGTGCAACAGCCTCGTGTTCATCCCAGTGTCCATTCCGCTCCTTTTTATCCGCAGGCTGCTCCATACAGCTCTCATTCTGCACGTCATTCTCACGGAATGATGGGGGCGATTGGCGGATTTGCGGCCGGAATGCTTGCGGGCATGGTGGCGGAAGAACTGCTTGATGATGTCATAGACAATGCCTTTGATCTGGATGATGGAGTAGAAGATATCGTGGATGATTGGTTGGACGGAGATGATGATGGCGGCGATTGGCTGTGATGAACGGAACGGTACCGGTTCATTTTATGCTTTTCGCTTATTGATTGAAATGTGAACGCAAGTGGTGAGTGATTCATTAGCCCTTTGTCGTGTGGCTAGTGAATGGCGTATAATCTAGCCAAATGCACGTTCACCATGAATCAGAGAAGCGCTTGGCAGGAAAAGGAGACGGACGGCCAAGCGCTTTAACATCTAGAGAAATAAGCAAGCACGGTTATTTATGAACGGTGCCGCATTTTTTAGTGACGTTTTTCTCCATTTTTATATATAGTAAATGGCGATGGGCCGATTGTTATGAGGTGGAGAAAAACATGAATACCGACATCCGCCATTTGGCATGGCATAAGACACTAGAGCTGCATGAATGAATGAGTGAATAAAAAAGCCATTTTGTTCAGTCTTCTGTTTCATAAATAACGTGGCAGGAGGGCAAGTCTATAGACTTGCCCTCTGTTACGGTTTTACAAAGATAGCTTATGATGATAGGAATGCCAACCATGTTTTCGCTCAAACCATTCTTGGCTAACCACGTTTAATGAAGAATGGAAGCGTTTCGTGCCCCATTTCGCGCACATAGACAAACAGTTGGCCTTTATGGTGGATTTCGTGGTCCATGGCTGTTTGCAGAAATTGGGCAACAGAAAAAGGCGCGCCAAAAATTTTGGTTAGATCAAGCGTACGCTCAAAATCCTCATCTGTTAAAGATTCTAACAAGTTTTTTGTTTTTTCTGTGTACACTTCCGCTAGCTTACGAAGGTCGGTTTCATTTTCTTCGATTTTTTCAGTCAATACCCTCGGATTTCCTTCTTTCGCTGTTTGAGCGAACTGATAGAAGGTAAACAGCATATGGGTAGCCAGTTCCTTTGCCGACATAGAAGTTGGCGCCGGCTTGTAATCGTAACGTTCAGGCTCAATTTTTTGAATGAGTTCGACCGTTACGTGGCGATGTGATAAAAAGTATTGGACAAATTGCTGAGCGCGGCTCATAAACAGTCTCTCCTTTGATCATCAAATTTTTCCTAGCCTTATGTTAAAATGAAAATCAGTTTTTTGCAAAAAATAGGTTTTCGATTGGGCTCATTTGGCTTGGAAATAAGGGGATGCTCTTTGTTTCGTTGACCGGCTATGTGTTTTGGTTAGGGGAATTTTGCCTTTGTTCGTTCGTAACACGCAAGGATTGATCATGGAATCTGCAGCTTTTTCACAAAAGCGGTTTTACACGGTGTTCATCCTTCTGATTGTATGGATCTGGGATTGGATGTGCAAGGTTTGCCTGCTTAGGAAAAGGCTCAGACAAAAGGTTAGTTTTTAAAAAACACATGGCGATCGTTTGCTGAGTTTTGCCATCTAAATGGAGGAGGATGCGGAATGAAGATACATATCGTTTTTAGCAAGCAACGGCAGGAGGACTAGAAGTGGCGAGATTGAAATAACGGGAGTATATTTAAGAGGAGTGAAATATAAGCAGGGCGCTGCGGGGATTTACAGAGGAATCCTTGATCCCCGCAACATTTCTGCTTATCATCGAGACAGCAGCTGCTTTTTCAAAGGAATGCGGCATTCTGCAATCGGTTTGACGATACGAATGACGGGTCTGCTTCCCAGTAAAAATATCAGGGCTATTGAAATAATGATTAGTAACGGATAGCCGTTAATTTTAGCAATGATATCCGGAAAAGGCGTCGCGTCGTGCAAATATTTTAAAATAAACCCATGCAAAATATACACATAGAACGTTCTCGTCCCAAGCGTAGAAATGGTCAACTTTCTTTCCGGAATCAGTGCCAGAAAACAAAACGTCATGAAAAAGCTAGCCATATACAGAAGCAGCTTAAAGAGAACGCCTGTTTCCTCGCTGACGCCTAAGGTCGTGTAGGATTTGGAACCGTACAACCATTCTGCAGATGAGCTAGGAGCCATCCAGTAAATGACCAGAAAAGCGCATAATAAAGCGACTCCTGCTGCGAGGCGAAAGCGCTTTTCCAACAGAATCGAAAAATGCTTCTTTTTCAGCAAAAAGCCAAATAAGAAAAACGGAAAAAACGTAAATGTACGAGACAAGCTTAAAAACTTTTCCACATCGGTAAATCCGATAAGAATCCCTAGCAATATGGTTAAACCAATCGAATAGATTTTCGGCAGCTTCGCGAAAAGATACAGCATCACATTCCACGTAAACAAGCTTAATAAAAACCATAGTCCCCAATGCGGAACAAGAAAATCTAAAGAAAGATCGTCTTGTTCATACAAGAAGGCATAGTAAAGGGAATAAATCAGCTGGAAAACAAAATACGGAAGCAGAATTTTCTTGGCCATCTTTTTTAAATAGCCTTTTTTATGGAAGTTTTTTGAGAAATATCCTGAAATCAAAACAAACGCCGGCATATGAAATAAGAAAATCCAAACATACACACTATGGACCAATTCGTTTTTTTCGATATACGGACGCAGAAAATGTCCTAAAACCACCAAAAAAATCAGAAAGAGTTTCGCATTATCAAAATAATAATCTCGCTCTTTCATTTTTTCCTCCCAATCCATATTTTTATTGAAGATGTACGGCATAGGTTCATCATATAAAACCTATTCTAACATAAATTTTTACAAAGAAACTGTGCATTTGCTTCTAGGAAGAATGTGCTAAATGATTCATGCAACTTGGAAAATAGACAAAATTTCGGAATAATGCGGTACTTCTGTACTGTAAAAGCAGGATATCTTTTGCTTGATGGCTACCCGTCATTTTCATGGCAGTGAGAGGTTGGATGATTTCGAGCTTTGTCACGCGAATACATAATGAAGGCAAGTCTACAGAAAGATTTTTGATTGTCAAGTTTCCAGCGCAACGATCTTCTAGCGACAGATGTGTTGATGATCCAATAAGAATCAATGGCCATCGCTTTTGTTAAGTCCGATCAGTCTCTATTTTTTAGTACAATAAAGTGCAATCCACCCTTGTGATATGCATATTCGATCAAGTGCTCAACTGTTCTAGGCATGTATTCTCTTTTGCAAAGCCCTGTTTGGCTGCTTTCATGACTCTTCTTTAACGCTCCATTAAGTTTCAATTTTTAATGTTCTTTATATAAATGTTTTCACAATCAAGTTTGTGGGAAATATAGTTTTTTTGGGATGATTTTGATATAGTAAAAAAAGATAAGTTTATGGTAATAAATGTAAGATTGGAAGAGTACAAAATTTAACGTTTTAACATACTTACGAAAGCGATGTAAAGTGGGCAGTGGAGTTATTGGCTTTGTCGTTACATTATATCTAGCGCCAGAACCTACGTGGTCCAAAATATTAGCGGGTTTATTAACTGAAGACTCAGCTTCAATTGCTTATGCAGAAGGTAAAGTCATATAGAATGCGTCTATAATTCCAAATATTACTTGGCAAGAGTGAAGGTTTAGCATATATACAGGAGTAAGGGGGGATTTGGTATGTGGATAGAAATAACAATACTTCCTATATTGTTCCCCCTTATTCGATCATAGCGGTACAGAAAGTCTGAGCCGGAAGCTTCTCTCTTTTACTTACCGTTTGGATGTTTTTAGCTTTTGGCGGAATCATTGTTTACCTTATAATCTGGCATCTCTATTTAACAGGAGACATAAATCGGCTTCCTGCTCATAAATGACCATTCCGATGATGTCGGGGGGCGAAAGAAGTGTCACTGCTGCAAAAACAGCCATACGTCATCGCTGCTGATCCTCCATTTTTCTCGACACCTTCGCTTTGGCCCTATTTGCGATCCGCTTTTTTTCTGTGACTCATTCGCCATATTCCCCTTATTCCGTTTGCCATTACTGGATCGTGTTGATGGTTGTTATTGATTTAAGCATATGCCGCCTAGCGGAGTCTTTCCGTTGGGCGGTTTTGAATTGGGACGAATGAAAATATAGGTATTTTCCGCAATCGAAATTGTGGAAAATACGGATTTTTTTTCTTGATTAGTTTGATATAGTTAAGATAAAGTCGGCCGACCTAGTACACCATTATTTCTAGAGGGGGGCATC
Organism: Anoxybacillus sp. P3H1B; assembly: GCF_001560855.1. Taxonomy (NCBI): domain Bacteria; kingdom Bacillati; phylum Bacillota; class Bacilli; order Caryophanales; family Anoxybacillaceae; genus Anoxybacillus; species Anoxybacillus sp. P3H1B. Next base: position 80,418 of record NZ_LPUG01000017.1, read on the forward strand.
ATTGAGGTATAACCTTTTACTATCCAGGATCGTTTCGTACAAGATTTATTTTTAATAATTCTGTGTATCATATGCACAACCTAAGACAATCATTTCTCGATTACACTGTGTGATTGATAAAAGCTGAATTATAGAAAGGAGATGTTTAAATTGGTGAGAAATAAGAGATTAAGAAATTCTATAATTTTAGTTATGTTTTTCGCTATGATTTTAGCTCTGTTAACACCAATTGTGTCATTTGCAAAATCCTCCTCAGAGGAACAGTCGATCGAAGGTTTAATTTCTAAGGCTGATCCATTTGTTTATTTAGACTATAAATCGGAAAAATTTAAAATCAAGAAAGAAGCGAATAACGTTTTGACTAAGGTGGAAATTGGAAAAGTGGAAGAGATTATCAAAGATACAAATATGCAAATAAGTAAATATCGATCTGATTTGATTATAGATGGAAATAAATTTGTTGCTAAAATCGAGTCTAATGGGGATCTTCAAACATATTCTATCGATAAAAGTAAAAATTTTGATTGGGAATTTACTTGGTGGGGGCTCAGAGTGTATTGGTCGCATAAGTTTGTTGAGAAATTAAAAGAGAATATAGCATTATATGGTGCGGGGGTAGCTGCATTAAATGCAACGATTTCATATTTTATTAGTCCACCTGGATGGGTAACTAGCTTTGTTTCAGCAGTTGCAGGGATTGGATTATGGGGATTTATAAAACAAGATAAGGGATGTGGCGTATATTTAGATTGTTATCTTTATGTACCAACTGTATGGTATTCAGCTTGTTAATAAATTGATTTGTAAATGTTAAGAAAAGAAAACATATGTGGATTCATATCAAATTTTTTGGAACAAAAAAGTTAATTCTTTAGTGTTTACCTGTTTAAATATAGGAAAGTAATGACACTTGATATGGATCTATTGCGGACATGTTTTTAGCGAAAGGGGTGAGCAAGAACCCTTATTTTGCTAGGCAACAAATCTAACATGTCCGCCACTCCATATAAAGCCCGTACGGCTAATTTTGTAACTATGTTCCAATATGAAATAATGAGCTAATGTGCAAAACAAATAATTTGCAAATTTACAGTTGGAGCTTGATTATTTGAAGCAAGCAGGCTAATAATTGAGGTAACAAACTTGTCTCCTTTGTTTTGGATGTTGAGTGCGGTTATCTGAATGATGGCCAAAAACAATGGAGGTAGCATCCTTTTTTCTTCCAACTGTTGAAACGCAACGAAAAACGGTGATTGCTGAGGTTACACTTTTGATAATATCCAATAATACAAAGGTGGTTCTATATGAATAAATATAAACAATCAGCAATTTGGTTAGGAATCGCTATTATATTGTTAGTTATTTGGTTTATTACAAGATAGTTTTTTTGTTTATTGCAAAATACACATGATATTAAATAAATTTTTTAATGATTATAATAAATTGAGCACGTAGGTTATATGTAAATTTATTTGTATTCAATGATATAGAGATCAATCTCACGAATATGGAGAATGTGGGATGATGAGAAGGAAATTTTTATAAGTTTGTTGTTTATGGCTGATTTTATTAACAGCCTGCAGCTATCACAAGGAGAGCAAACCATTAAGCAAACCGGCGGATGCGACGGAAGTCCCTGCTCAAGCAAAGAAACAAAAGAGGTGAATGGAGCACTCGAATCAGCTGATTCGTCTCATTCTCGTTTATCTTTGGGGCAGGAATTCCTTCCCCCTCATTTTTTAGTAAAAAATTTACGGTTGAGGCCCATGATAAGTCGATCAAGCTGACGATTGACTATACTGTAATCAGAAAGTTTGTATAAAGCTCTTGAGCAGTACAACGATTATTATTTTATGATTTAATATCCAGAAGAGCTCTCCCGTTACACGTATGTAAAGCAGTCCCAGCCTGTAAAGGGCCCTCTTCATGAAAATGGGCAGCTTTCCAATAGCCTTGTGATCGAATCTTCATGGAGCGCTGCGATCTCAGAAGCGTTGATTCAGAAATTACATAAAGGGGAATCTAGGTATAATCTGGTAATATTGGATCAAGAACGGTCGCCTATTCACATATTCAATGATGTTCAGTGGTATCAAACCTTTAGTAAAGATTTGAGTGGTACGGCGGACGAGGAGGGCATAGAATAAGATACATGATGGAAAATGCTCTATTTTGCGCCGCATCGGCTTCCATTTTACCGAATGAATCATGTATAATATATATAAAAGATCTGTATAAATAAAATAAGGCCAAGGATGCTGCAACACCCTTGGCCCTGCAATAACACGGTTCCCTGCAAGGGGGATCAGCCATATGGGGAAATAGTCCACCGATGGGCTGCTAACTCAAGGGTGGGCTATTTCTTTTGGTGAAAGGATAGAATAGAAACGATTAAGCTTGCGAAAGCGATCGCAAACATTAACGCTTCAAACACCGTCATCGGCATCACCCCCTTTCTGAGGATAAAGGGGTTACATGCCGATCCACCCTTGAGTTCTCCCGTATTATTGCCTTTCTATTATACAATATATTTACAACTGTTGGAAACGGAAGATCGAGAAGATTGATGTTTTGTTTTGTAGAAATGTAGACAAGGGCCGTTTGATTTTTCGACATGGTTTACAGCAGTCCAACGACATGTGAAAGTACACGGCTGACCGTTGCCCTTTTGCCTCATGCTATGGGCAAAAACGCCAGCGAACATATGACATGTGTCTGATGAACATTCGCTGTTGGTTGGAAGTATGTCGGCGACCGCGGAAAAGCGGCGAATCAGATCGTTTTTACGGAGAGGTACGGAGGAATCCATGTCTATTTTCAAGTTCTATTTATATAGATAATATTCTGCCCCTTGTTGATTTTTACGAAGTATACACAGAAGGGGCTTTGCGGCAAACGAAAAAAGATAGAATACTTGGTTAGCTAGAAAAAGAGGAAAAAATGGCCGAAGGGGCCTGTATCCCTTCGATAGATTGAATTAAATTAATCCTAGCTTGATCGCCTTGACAACGGCCCCTACTCTTGAATCGACATCAAGCTTTCGGATAATGGAAGATATGTGGTGTTCGACCGTCCGGCGGCTTATCTTTAGCTGCTCGCTAATTTCTGCATTGGTATGGTCTTCAGCAATCAGCCGAAGAATGGTTAATTCCATCTGAGTAAGAGGAGGGCTATAATGAGTTAATCGGTCGGTTGGAAACACTTTGATCCCTAGATAGCTTTGTTTAATAGCGTTAGCCAGTTCCAATGAGGAGTTCTCTTTTGTTACAAACGCATATGCTCCAGCCTCATAAGCAGCGTGAATGTATTCGTCATAATCGTATCCGGATAAAATGACGATTTTGCATGCTGGGTATGATCGGGTAATTTTCTTTGTCCACTCAATTCCGCTTTCTTCTTTCATTTTTATATCCATGACAATAACATCAGGATGATGCTTGCGTATTTCCTCTAGCAAGCCGGCAGGATTACAAATGGTGCCGACGATTTCGAAATCTGTTTTGTCCTCTAGCAATTTGCGAATTCCCTGCATCATGAGCAAGTGATCATCTACTAATAATACTCTGATTTTCATTTGACTCCTCCCCGTCTATTTCGATTGGCAGAGAAATGGATACACATGTTCCGGCTCCAGGTTCCGATTGGATGTTGAGAGTGCCTTTTAGCTGATTCACCCGTTTTTGGATCGTCACTAAGCCTAAATGGCGGTTTTGCAATAATGCTGATAAATGGTTGGGCATCTTAAATCCAACACCGTGATCTTTTACTTTAATATGAAGATCATGCTGTGTTTCCACAACGGAGACAAGAATGTCTTTTGATGACGAGTGTTTTATCGCATTGTAAACCAATTCCTTGATGATTCGAAATACTTGGGCAGAAAGAGCGACTGGGATGTTTTTTAGCTGTGAGCGATAGTCGATTTGTAAAATAACATTATAGTTCATTTCACATTTTCTTTTTAATAAAAAGAGGCTGTGCTTTAACCCTAAGTCTTCTATGACGGCAGGGTATAGCTCATGGCACATTTCTCTTATCTCAAAGATGCTGTTGCGAATCCCTTCTTCGATCTCTTTCAAAATATCTTTGTTGATGTTTTGACTTTTGTTGAGCCATTCAAGCTTATGAAGAAGCAGGATTAAATTTTGCAATATTTCATCATGAAGAAAATCAGACGGCTTCCTTTTTTCTTCTTCTTGTTCATTGAGCAACAGCCAATGAGACTGTTCGTGAATAAGCGACTCTTTCATAGCTTCCTTTAATTCGTTTTCAATTTGTTGCAATGTTGCGGAGCTAGCGAATAACTCCGTTGCATCGAGGCGAATTTTTTCAATCAGCTCTTGTTCTTCCTTTTCAAAAATGGTAGCCGTCGTTTTTTCGCTGATGATAATCCATCCTCGTATCGCATTTTCTATCTTCATAGGATAGAAGAAGATGCTTTTTCCATGGATATGCGCTTTGTTCGTGTGGTCTCTCTGATAGAGATATGACAGCAGCTGTGCATCGTCAAAAGGCAGGAAAATTCCTGTTCGGTGCAAAACAACGGGAGCGCTATCATTTTTCCATATTAGGCATACGCCGCTAACATGCAGGGTTTGATGAATTAAATCAGCAACCAGCTTGGCGCAATGCCCCAAATGCTGCCCATTCAGCAATTGCTGGAGAATCAGCAATTTTTCCTGTTGAATTTTTTGATGCTTAAGCTGCCATTTTTTCATTTTTAAAGGCTCCAACCATCTATTCATCAGACTATAAACAACGAAAGCACAGATGAGCAAAGTATTTAGTAAAAGCGCTGACGGTAAGCTGAAATCAATCAGTATCCATGACAATAAATTAAATACAAGCAAGCCCGAAAGAATAGCTAATAACTGAAAGCTGATTTTGCGCAAATGCTCTTGAAAGTCAATGATTTCTTGCTTGGTTAGTAAATAGGATATTGTGATTGGAAAAACGATGATGCTGCTTAAACTATAATGAAAAGGGATCCCAGGAAGCATAGGGAGCACATCAGGAATCAAGCTAAAAATGATAACAGGAACAAATGATAAAATAAGGCCAAAAATTAAAAGATACATTTGATTTTTCACCTTATCGGAATTCGAGCGAATATGTAAGAAACATAGAACGATGCAAGCGAGCAGCGAGATAATAATGTTGGCGACAATACATGGCCGCACCATCATTTGAATAATAGTGTCATGCTGTGCCCCAGCTAAAAAATAAAGAAATATGCTAAAAACCGCAATAAATAGTGTGGACGTTCGTACTTTCCGGAAAAACGCCGGTTTTGTAGACAAAGGGAAGTGTTCAAAAAATTTTAATAGATAGTAAGGTGCTAATGAAATGGAAAGAACCTCTACATCCTTTGCCAGTTTTATATTCCAACTGGAAGGAGTTGCTAAAGCAATGGCTAGCCCGCTAATCAGCATAAGGACTAGGAAATGCTGTACGACAACTGAATTTGGTTTTTGGGTATAGCTGTAAATTCCGATGAATAAAAAAGACATTCCTATAAATTCCATAAAATAACACCATTGCTCAACATATTGATCATCCGCTATTAGCAATATATAGCAAAATATGATCACAGACATAAATATCATAACAAACTGTAGAGATCTTTGAGTCATACTATCCCTAATTTTCTAAGTGAGTTTGGAGAGAATAAAGCATTTGGACATGCTGAGCTATTGCTAGCTTAGACTTTCTCTTTCGAAAGTAAACTCAGATGCTATGATGGAATATTTTTCTATTAATGTTTGAGTTATTCCCCATAAATTTTGGTTCATAATACCTACCTCCAATTGAATTTTATACTAAAATTTTACACTATATTACATGATTTGTCATTGTTTTTGGAGAAAATAGAGATTCTCTATAGGTTAATTTGTGGAAAAATAGGGGTTTTTGATCATATATAAAATGCGGCTTGAAGATTTAATAAATAATGATCTCTGGAAAGTGGAGGATTGAAAAACAAAGCGAGTTATATAAATTCGGATGGAAAAGTCACAATAAACGGATGGGGTCCAAAATAAATGGTAGACAAAGTAAAAATGACTTTGTCTACCATATGATAACGGCTGTTGCTTTGTGTTCGCTTTTATTGTTTACTCGTTTCTTCAATCAGCGACAGCAGTGTATGTAGAGCGTCCGTGGCTTGGGAGCGGGTCATGTTTTCGATATAGTTGGCTTTGTTGCGATAGAGCTGGTAGATGGCTTCGCGCAGGGAGTCATTTGTTAATTCTTCCTCCATTAACACATCGGCATATCCTGATTTTTTAAATGAACGTGCGTTTAAAATTTGGTCGCCGCGGCTCGCTCCTTTAGAAAGCGGGATAAGCAGCATCGGCTTTTTTAATGTTAAAAATTCAAAAATGGAATTTGAGCCGGCTCTTGATAAGACAATATCCGCCATCGCCATGATATGCGGCAGCTCCTCGTGGACGTATTCAAATTGTTTATAACCCTTTTCAGCGGCGAACTTTGGATCGATGTTCCCTTTTCCGCAAATATGGACGATTTGAAAATCAGCGAGCAAGGTTTGTAAATTGGCGCGTAATGCGTCGTTGATGCGTTTAGATCCAAGACTTCCGCCCATGACGAGCAGAACGGGTTTGCCTTTTTCAAATTGGCAATGCTTCCGTCCTTTGTCGGCACTTCCTTGCTTGAGCTCTTCCCGAACGACCGCTCCGACATAAATTCCCTTTTGCTCGTTTACGTGCGGTAGTGTTTCGGGAAAGGTGACGCAAATTTTGGTGGCAAATGGCATCGCGATTTTATTGGCCAACCCTGGAGTGATATCTGATTCGTGGATAATCGTCGGTACGCCATTCAACCAAGCCGCGACAATGACAGGGACGGAAACGAATCCGCCTTTGGAAAAGACGATACTTGGCTTTTCTTTTTTGATCAGGTGGTATGCTTCGAATGTTCCCTTCAATACCTTGAAAGGATCTTTAAAATTGTTCCAGTCAAAGTAGCGGCGCAGTTTTCCTGTGGAAATGGGGAAATAGGGAACATTTTCTACTTGGGAAAGCAGCTCCCGCTCGATGCCGTTATGTGAACCGATATAGCCAATGCTCCAGCCGCGTTCCTTTAATTTTGGAATTAACGCAATATTAACCGTTACATGGCCCGCTGAACCGCCGCCGGTAAGCATAATTTTTTTATTCAATGTTCATCACCTGTCTTTTATTCATGATTAGAAAATCTTCTCCATATTCTTATCCTTTGAATCTTTTTTTTCATCGTTCCGTATTGTATTATAGCAAAGAACTGTGTACAAATCTTTGAAAATAACAGGGATAAGAAAATGCGGAATCATCAGAGGCTTAGTCTTCCTGCATTTCGCAAGCCAGAACAGCCATAGGCAGAGAAAAGCACCTGAACGGAGTCGGAAAAAGGAGCACTAAGCGATCAGAAACGGCTGTTCATGAATCATCATGGAATGGATCGCCAGTCTGTATTTTGAAGAGGTGAATGTATGCGTGGCTTGCTGATTTTGTTATGCGTTCTGTTGATCTATGGAATGATTCCAACGATATGGATCCGACGAAACGCATGGCGGATTTACAAAAAGGGAATGAGAAAGGGAGCCGTTGCATTAACATTTGATGACGGTCCCGACCCATATTATACGCCGCAGCTGCTTGACTTATTAAAAAAGCACGATATTAAAGCAACTTTTTTTGTTGTGGGAACAAGAGCAGCAAAATATCCCGATCTGATTCGCCGGATGGATCGGGAAGGACATGAAATCGGCCTCCACAATTACCGCCATATTAGCAATTGGATCTTGTTTCCTCCGTTTTTGCAACGAGGATTGCGCAAATCGGCGTTGATCATTGAGAGAATTACGGGAAAACGGCCCGTTTATTATCGGCCTCCTTGGGGTCATTTCAATTTATTTACATGGACGCTGCAAGCGAAGTATCCCACGATTATGTGGACGCACATACTCGGGGATTGGAAAGAAAGCATTGGTGTCGATGAATTGCTGCGCCGTTTAAAAAACGGGTTGCAGGATGGAGCGATTATCGTGCTTCATGATAGCGGAGATACTTTGGGAGCGGACAAAAAAGCACCTGCTCATATGTTGAAAGCACTAGAGCTGCTATTTGCCGAAGAGGAGGCAAAAAAAATGGAATGGTTGACGATTAGCGAAGCGATCAATGCACACACTAACAAACAGACTTTACGGATGTAGTGAGGAACTATATGGATACCAATATGATGTTTTCGTATATACAATCGTATGGATATATCATGATTTTCCTTTTTATCTTTTGTGGAATTGTGGGAATTCCAGCTCCTGAAGAAAGTCTGCTTTTTTTTCTAGGCGTCTTAGTTTCCCAAAAGCAATTAGAATGGTCCTATTGCTTTCTCATTAGCTGGTTCGGTGCTACAATGGGGATGATAACGGGTTATGGAATTGGCCGATACTTTGGTCATCCGTTTATGAAGAAGTACGGAAAATATGTAGGAATCAAAGCAGAGAAATGGGAGCGAGCCAATGAGCTGTTTAGAAAATATGGAAAGTGGTTGGTTTTGTTTGGGTTCTATTTACCTGGCGTGAGACAAATTGTTCCGTATATGTCCGGCATGATTCACTTTCCTTTCCTGTTGTTTTCGCTGCTGGCATGTATAGGGGCGCTGCTTTGGACGGTTCCCATTATGTTATTGGGGATGCTTTTAGGCCGCCATATGCATATTCCGCTTGCGTCGATTCCTTTAATTGGACTGGCTCTTTTTCTACTCTTTCTTGCCGTCATGTGGATTAAGCATGTTTTAAGCAAAAAACAATTTGAAAATTAAAGGGAGCTATCGTCATGATGAGAGTTCTTGTATTGCCGTTATTTCAAATGAGTTCTGGACATCACAAAGTGGCCGATGCGCTCATGGATTTTTTAGAGCAGCAGTTTTCATTCGTTAGTTGTAAAAAGGTGGATTTTTTAAGCTATTGCAATGAATACATTGAAAAGTTGGTTTCCGAAGTGTATCTTCGCTGGATACGTTCACATCCTTCTTCCTATCATCATATTTATAAGATGCTGATGTATCGCGATGTTCAAAAGATGGAATGGATCCATTTGGAGCCATGGATGCCTTATTTCGAACATAAAATGAAGCGGATGCTTGAAAAAGAGAAGCCGCATTTTATTATTTGCACACATTCATTTCCATCGAGGATCTTGCATCGTTTAAAAAGAAGGCATTTAATTGATATTCCTGTTGTTAATGTATATACAGATTTTTTTATCAACGGTATTTGGGGGAAAAAAGCAATCGACTACCACTTTGTCCCGCATCAAGAAGCGAAGAAGGAGTTAATCACAAAATATAAAATTCCGAAGGAGCGCATTGTTGTTACCGGGATTCCTGTTCATGAGACGTTTATGACACGGAAAAATGGATACAGGGGCACCTCCTATCGCCCGCATTTATTGGTCGCTGGCGGCAACCAAGGGCTAGGCAACATTCTTGATTTTTTTCGAAAAATGAACGGTACGAATCGATTTCGTTATTCTGTTTTATGTGGAAATAATAACGAACTGTATGAAGAAATTTTGCGCTGGAAGCAGCCTCATATCCAGCCATTCTCTTATATTTCCAATTGTGAAGAAATGAACCGTTTATACGATGAGGTGGATGCTGTTATCACCAAGCCTGGAGGGGTCACGGTGAGTGAAGTGCTGCACAAACGCATCCCTCTATTTACCATTGGCTATTTGCCGGGGCAAGAGCAAATCAACTTGCGCTATTTAGAATCAAAAGGGCTGATTTACAATTTAAGTAGATTGGAGCATTATGAGCAAAAAATTTGGCGTGTGCTGCATGACCATATGGAAAAAAGCCGTTTCCATCGCCGGGTTGCCGAATATTTTTCGCAAATTGAGCAAACAGCGCAGGACTCATTGAAAGAACTGATATTAATGCATGAAAAGAACCAAAAAGTGCTCTCGAAATGATCAAAAAAGCACCGTTTACCAACTTAGGAAACGGTGTTTTTCTTTAGGAGTGGCAAAACAACCTGCCTTTCTCATATATATAGGCAGATGGATAGATATAGATCGTTATTTTGCGTCTGAGCATGGTTGGAGGAAGATTTTTTGGCAGTCTAAGCGGAAGTGTTTAAAAGGGAAAATAATGGTTATAAATGATTGCTCCAGTAAAAAGAATCATACGAAGGAGATTGAAACATGGTACAATAAAAATTGTGAAAAAAGAAGAGGGGGATTGTAGATGAAGACAACCATTGGCGTCTTATACGGCGGAAAATCGCCTGAACATAAAGTATCACTGCAAACAGCTATGGCGGTGATGAATGCTATTGATCAAACAAAATTCGATGTCATTCCCATTTATATCACCAAAGAGGGACAATGGGCCAAAGGAGAAAAACTGACAAGTCCTGTTCAAGATATAAAGCAGTTGGAAATGAAGCCAGAGGCAAAAGAAATTTTGCCTGTCGCTTTAAATCAAGCGCCAGTTTCGGCGATCAGCAGCGAGCGTCAGGAGGAAGAAACCATTGATGTGATTTTTCCTCTGCTGCATGGACCAAATGGCGAGGACGGAACGGTGCAAGGCTTGCTTGAACTATTAAATCTTCCTTATGTAGGGAATGGTGTGCTAGCGTCAGCAGTGGGAATGGATAAAGTCATTATGAAGAACTTATTTGCGCAAGCTGGATTACGTCAAGTGAAGTATGTGGCGTTTTTGAGAAAAGAGTGGACGCAAGATGAAAAAAAGGCTTATGATAAAGTAGAAAGAGAGCTTGGTTACCCTTGCTTTGTCAAGCCAGCTAACGCCGGATCGAGCGTAGGCATCACGAAATGCAAAAAACGCGAAGATCTCGAAGCAGCTTTTGCTGAAGCGTTTCAGTATGATCGCAAAATTATTGTAGAGGAAGCCATTATCGGTCGTGAAGTAGAAATCGGAGTTATTGGAAATGATAACCCAATATGCTCTGTAGTCGGCGAAATTGTTCCGAAAAAGGAATTTTACGATTATCAAGCTAAATATGAGGACGGAAATACGGAACTTATTATTCCTGCTGATATTACAGAAGAACAATATCAAACCATTCAACAAATGGCGATTGCCGCTTTCAAAGCGCTTGATCTTTCGGGACTTGTAAGGGCTGATTTCTTTTTAGCGGCAGACGGAACGGTGTATATTAACGAGATTAATACGATGCCGGGATTTACTCCATTTAGCATGTTCCCGCTTCTTTGGAAGCACACCGGCGTTTCTTATTCGGAGCTGATTGAAAAGCTCGTTCAGCTGGCGATTGAGCGGCATGAAGAAAAGCAAACGATCACATATACGTTTTAAATGATACAATGAAGGAATGAAGGGGATTTACAATGATTGTTCGCACATTGCGCGCTGTTGAAGAAATGGTAGATGGAAACGGCCTTGCCGAGTCTTTTTATGATACAGCGATCAAAGGTGTTTCGACAGATACGAGAACGATTCAGCCGGGAAATTTATATATTCCACTGAAAGGTGCGAATTTTAACGGCCATGCTTTTGTAGCAGACGCGTTTGCGAAAGGAGCAAGCGCAGCGCTTTGGGAAAAAAATGAAGCGAATCCGCCGACCAATGTTCCGCTTATTTTTGTCGATGACACATTGCAAGCCTTGCAGCAGCTGGCCAACCGTTACCGGAAACAACTGGCTGTAAAAGTAGTCGGTATCACAGGCAGCAATGGAAAGACAACAACAAAGGATATGGTCTATGGTCTATTGGCTTCGACCTATAAAGTGCAAAAAACAGAAGGAAATCTTAACAATCATATCGGAGTGCCACTGACGCTTCTTCGTTTAAAAGAAGATACCGAAATAGCGGTTGTCGAAATGGGCATGAGCAATTTTGGCGAGATTGAGCTTTTGTCCAAGATCTCTGAGCCTAGTGTGGCCATTATTACAAATATCGGAGAATCTCATTTACAAGAGCTAGGCTCACGTGACGGCATTGCTCGCGCAAAACTGGAAATCGTTTCTGGTTTACAGTCTGATGGTGTGTTTGTCTATTACGGAGATGAGCCGCTTCTGCAAACAAGAGTGAAAAATATAAAGCGGCCTTTGCGTATGGTCACATTTGGACAAAAAATAGCGAATGACTACTATCCAACCGACATTTCATTGGAGGTGAACGGCACCTCATTTACCGTGAATCAGGCACCAGATTATCGTTTATTCCTTCCAATTTTAGGGCGTCACCACGTATATAATGCGCTGGCGGCGATTTCGGTGGCGCGTCTGTTTCATGTCAGCTGGGAAGCCATTCAAGCGAGTTTGGCTGAGCTGCAAATGACAAAAATGCGTATGGAAATCATCAAAGCCGTCAATGGGGCTACGATGATTAATGATGCGTATAACGCTAGCCCAACTTCTATGAAAGCAGCATTAGAGCTGCTGTTCGAATTGACGGGATATGAGAAAAAAATCGCCGTGTTAGGCGATATGCTGGAGCTTGGTGATCAAGAAATTGAGTTTCATCAACAAATTGGCCGGATGCTTCAGTCTGAAAAGCTTGATTACGTATTGACGTATGGCAAGCGCGCTGGACATATTGCGCTCGCCGCTCAACACTCGTTTCCAAGCGGCCGTGTTCAAGCGTATGACGATAAGCAAGCGTTGGCCAGGGATCTGCGTTCCATTGTTTCGGCCCGCGATCTCATTTTGTTTAAAGCGTCAAGAGGAATGAGATTAGAAGATATCATCCGTGACTTACAAGCGTAAGGTGTTGGAGGATACGAAATGCGTATGCCTCCCCCTTTCTTTTTGTTGGGGGTGATGGCGGTTGATTGGCTGCTTGTGTATTCACGGCTTTACGGGAGGACCCTATGAGGTTGAGCCGCTTGCTCGTTATGTGCAAGAACAGACCAATTGGCTTGTCGAATTAACGATCTTGCCTGGGCATGGTGAAACGCTTCAGCTAAAAGGAATAATGTACGACCAATGGCTTGCGGCCGCAGAAGCAGATTTGCAGCGTGTAATGAAAAAGTGTGAGATCGTTTATCTGGTCGGCTTTTCAATGGGAGGGGTAATTGCTGCTTATTTAGCAGCGAAATATCCAGTGGGCAAAGTTGTCCTGCTAAGCCCTGCTTTTTATTATATCAATCCTAAGCAGATGCTTCAGGAGATCAGTGGAATGATTCATGCTGGTTTACAGCGGCAATTGCAAGAACATCCGGTATTTGTCCGTTATAAAAAGAAAATCGTTGCAACACCGCTAACTGCGGCGATGGAGTTTCGCAAATTAGTCAGCAAAGTTCGCCCGCAGCTTGCCGATATACGCGTTCCAATCTTGATTGTCCAAGGAAGCCTAGATGAGATTGTGCCCGTAAAAAGCGCTCAGTATGTATATACAATGGTAGGATCCACGAAAAAGAAATTATTATTTTTGCCTTCATCGCGTCATCAAGTTTGTTACGAACCTGATCGCCATGCGCTGTTTGAAGCGGTCGTGCATTTTTTACAGGAAGATCTTTGAAAATGGTATTTATTGCACAAGAGGTATAGAAATGGTATGATAAATTCCATAATGTCCAAGGCCCATCTTTCCCTTGGAAAGAACGGTTTTGAATAGTTTAAGGAAGTAAAAGGAGAATGAATAGAATTGACAACATTTCAAGAGTTAGGATTAAGTAATGAATTAATGAGAGCCATAAGTCGAATGGGGTTTGAAGAAACCACTCCGATTCAAGCAGAGACCATTCCATTAAGCCTGCAAAATAAAGATGTGATTGGGCAGGCACAAACCGGGACAGGAAAAACGGCCGCGTTCGGTATTCCGTTAATTGAAAAAATAAATCCAAAAACGGACGTGATTCAAGGGCTTGTTGTTGCTCCGACTCGCGAGCTTGCCATTCAAGTATCTGAAGAGCTCTATAAAATTGGAGCGGTCAAACGTGCCCGTATTCTTCCAATTTATGGAGGGCAGGATATCGAACGACAAATTCGCGCATTGAAGAAACGCCCGCATATTATTGTTGGAACACCAGGAAGAATCATCGATCATATCAATCGCAAAACGATTCGTTTAGATCATGTGCATACCGTTGTGTTAGATGAAGCAGATGAAATGCTGAACATGGGATTTGTTGATGATATTGAAGCGATTTTAAGCCATGTGCCGACGAAAAGGCAGACGCTTCTTTTTTCAGCAACGATGCCTGAGCCTATTCGCCGCATTGCGGAGCGCTTCATGGACAATCCGCAGCTTGTCAAAGTTAAAGCTAAAGAAATGACGGTTCCCAATATTGAGCAATACTATCTAGAAGTTCAAGAAAAAAGAAAATTTGATATTTTAACAAGGCTGCTGGATATTCAAGCGCCGGAGCTGGCGATTGTATTTGGCCGTACGAAACGGCGAGTGGATGAGCTGGCCGAAGCGTTGAATTTGCGCGGTTATGCTGCTGAAGGAATCCATGGAGATTTAAGCCAAGCGAAGCGGCTGTCCGTGCTGCGCAAATTTAAAGAAGGAGCAATTGAAATTTTAGTAGCGACTGATGTAGCAGCACGCGGGCTAGATATTTCCGGCGTTACACACGTGTATAACTTTGACATTCCGCAGGATCCAGAAAGCTATGTTCATCGCATCGGCCGTACAGGCCGTGCCGGAAAAACAGGAATGGCCATGACATTTGTGACGCCTCGCGAAACAGGACAGCTGCACAATATTGAAAAAACAACAAAACGCAAAATGGAACGGATGCGGCCGCCGACGCTCGACGAAGCGCTAGAAGGGCAGCAGCGAATTGCAATTGAGAAGCTCTTGGCTGTTGTGGAAAGCGAGAATTTATCGTTTTACAAGCGAGCTGCCGAGGAGCTTTTAGAAGAGCATGATTCCGTTTCTCTTGTAGCCGCTTGTATCAAAATGTTGACAAAGGAGCCAGATACAACACCGGTAATGCTGACGGAAGAGCCGCCGCTGCCAGCCAAAAAAGAGAAAAAGCGGATCAATCGCAAAGGCGGACAGCCAAAAGGGGCTGCGCGAAGCCCGCAATCGAAAAAGCGGCGCGTGGCGCGATAAAAAAAACGATGCGAAAGGCATCGTTTTTTTGTTCCCGTAAGCCCGGAAGTTGTGCTAAGGATGATAGGGGTTGGGATGAGAAGCGATGAAAGGGGCGATGATGGCTCCGCTTAGAAATCCGAAAAAATGCGCAATAATGTTTAGGTTGGCTCCTGTCAGCGTGACGACAAACCCAATCAGCAATATAGCGAAAATGATATGAGCGTGCGGTCTTTGAATAATGTGTTGATGAAAAAAAGCAAGGTAGCTGTAAATGCCAAATAGACTAAAAACGGCTCCTGAAGCCCCAAGGTGAGTGTACATGGGAGGTGCAAGGAAGAGAGTGGCGATATTGGCCAATATTCCGCCGCCGATGTAAGCTAAGAAAAATCTCCATTTGCCAAGAATTTTTTCCAAGGCAGGTCCAAATAGGATCAGCGAGACGGAGTTCACCAGCATGTGTACAAGGTGAACGTGTAAGAAAAGAGGGGTTATGAGCCGCCAGTATTCCCCTTTAAAAATAACGAGATTGAAGCCAATAAGTGCCTTTAACAAATTGTTAGAGAAAGAGCCAGGAATTAAAAAAATCAGAAAGAAAACGATGTGGATGAGAACAAGGAATGAAACGATTGGGTAAAGCCGGAAAAATGTAGATGGATTTTCCGTGCGAACAAACATAAAACCGCCCCTCTTTTTAAGCTGTTGGTTTAAACGTAGCGACGATCGATTGAAAAACCAAATATGCTGATCATGGTTGATGCAACGATGAATATAAAAAATAAATAACGTTTGCATGGAAGTCATGTTATAGATAAGATTTACGCGCTCGTATGATGCAGTCCAATAACAGACTTGAAAAATCCAGCCCCTTCCTTTCTAAAGCGGATTCGTTTAATCTTTAAGCTATATGGATCAGGAATATTCGAATGGTTGTTTATTAAAAATGTATGTATGGAACAGAAAGGATAGAAGAAAATGATTGCAGGAATCGGGATTGATATTGTCGAGCTGGATCGAATTCAAAAGCTAATAGAGCAAAATGAAAAATTTGTGCAGCGTATTTTAACGAAAAAAGAGAAAGCGATTTTTGATTCGTTGTCAAACGAACGAAAAGTCGAGTTTTTGGCCGGAAGATTTGCCGCAAAGGAAGCATATGCAAAAGCGATGGGAACAGGGATTGGAAAAAACGTTTCGTTCCAAGATGTGGCTTTTATTAATAATGAAAAGGGCAAGCCAGAAGCCGTTGTGACACTGGAAGGGCACTATATCCATGTCTCCATTTCCCATAGTCGTGATTATGCAGTGGCCCAAGTAATTATCGAGCGCTTGTCATGCTAGTCTGCATATTTGCCCGTATGGTCTCATATATTGGTAATGCAAAAAGGAGTCATGCTCCTAATGTTGATATGAGACAAAGGGGTTGAAAAAATGAGGAAACATTTGGTTAGCGCATTGCTTGGCATTGTTCTGCTTTTGGGGCTAGCAGGATGCGGTGCGAAATCACAAGAAGATGTTGTTAAAGCGCTTGATGAAAAAATGGACGAAGTCTCCAGCTACCAAGCCACAGCCAAGTTAACGCTCAAGACGGGAGCGGAGCCGCAAGTGTATGATGTAGAAATTTGGTATAAGCAACCACATTATTACCGCGTGAGTTTAAAAAATGACGAGAAAAACCAAAATCAGATGATTTTACGCAACGACGAAGGGGTTTTTGTGATTACTCCAGCGTTGAACAAAAGCTTTCGCTTCCAAAGCGATTGGCCGAAAAACACAAGCCAAGCCTATTTGTATGAATCGTTAGTGAAGGATATTTTAAGCGACAAAAAAGCAAGCTTTAAAGCGAAAGGCGATCACTATGTGTTTGAAACGAAAACGAATTATCCAAACAGTCAAGTGATTCCGAAGCAAGAAATTACTTTAAACAAAAAGGACTTAGCTCCTGTGTCAGTCAAAGTGATGGATACGGATATGAAAGCATTGCTTACTGTACAATTTTCCAAAATTGAATTTAATAAGAAATTTGACAAAAACGCATTTGATACAACGAAAAATATGACAGGAGCACGTTTAGAAGTACCGACGATGGCCAAAGGGGAAAATGAAGCTGCGGAAGTAATGTACCCGATTAACATGCCGACAGGTGTTGAACAAATCGACGAAAAGGAAATCGCAACGAAGGACGGAAAACGGGTGATTATGACGTTTGGCGGCAAAAAATCATTTACTCTTATCCAAGAGGCAGCTCAAGCCTTACCGACATTCGGTTCATCCGCACTTGTCAATGGTGAGCCAGTGGACTTAGGATTTGCTATCGGGGCACTCACAGATCATTCACTCACATGGACATATAAAGGAATTGAATTTATGATCGCTTCCGAAGACTTAACAAAGGACGAAATGGTGATGATTGCTCAGTCTGTCCAAGGAAAAGAAGCGAAATAGAAAAAATGCACAGGCTCAAAAATTCAAGAGAGCCTGTTTTTTTATTATTTTTGTTCCATCATGCGGTGTTTTGCTAGATTACAAGGCCAACAAAGTCAGTCGATTTTATCTGACCCCATGGTTAAAAATATCTTTAGTTGACATCATAAAAATAAAAGACAATAATTTTTTATATAACTGGAAATAGAGGAAGTGGACTACACGATGATACATTCGTTTCATAGAGACACTTGGGCGGAAGTCGATTTGGATGCTATTTTCCATAACGTTACGTCATTGCGCGCCTTTTTAGGAGAGCAGACAGAAATTATGGCTGTTGTGAAAGCGAATGCGTATGGGCATGGCGATGTCCAAGTGGCCAGAACCGCGTTGGAAGCGGGGGCTTCGTATTTGGCCGTAGCTTTTTTAGATGAAGCGCTTGCGCTGCGAAAAAAAGGAGTGGGCGCCCCGATCCTTGTATTAGGCGCGGTTCGCCCTGAAGACATTAACTTAGCCGCTCGCGAACAAATTACGCTCACCGTATTTCAGAAAGAATGGCTGGAAAAAGCCAAAAATTTGTTTACAGAGAAACAGCCGGTTTCTTTCCATTTAAAAATGGATACCGGAATGGGCAGAATTGGCGTGAAAGAGGAAGAAGAAACAAAACAAATTGTTGCGATGATTGAAGAGCATCCGTTTTTTTTATTAGAAGGAGTATACACCCATTTTGCCACTGCCGATGAATTAGATACACAATACTTTTCATTTCAATACGAGAAATTTTTACGCATGCTTGAATGGCTCCCTTATTTGCCAAAGCGGGTCCATTGTGGAAACAGCGCGACAAGCTTGCGCTTCCCTGATAAAGTATTCAATATGGTTCGTTTCGGGATTGCGATGTATGGTTTGTCTCCTTCGATAGACATGAAGCCGCTCTTGCCTTTTTCATTAAAGGAAGCGTTTTCGCTCCATAGCCGCATTGTTCATGTAAAATGCTTGCGCCCAGGGGAAAAAGTGAGCTACGGCGCCACCTATACAGCGGAAGAGGAAGAATGGATTGGAACGGTGCCGATTGGATATGCAGACGGATGGATCAGAAAATTGCAAAACTTCCATGTGCTCGTAAATGGAAGAACGGTGCCGATTGTAGGGCGGATTTGCATGGATCAAATGATGATTCGTCTGCCGGAACAAGTACCGGTTGGCACGAAAGTCACATTGATCGGCAAGCAAGAAGCTGCTCAGGTAACAATAGATGATGTGGCCAAGTATGTAGGAACGATCAGCTACGAGATCCCTTGTACAATAAGTTATCGCGTTCCCCGTATTTTTTTAAAAAAGAAGAGTATAATGGAAGTGAGAAATGTTGTTTTAGATGGCAACGGCTGCTCATAAATAAAAATTTCTCTGTCATCGCCAGAGAAAACCGAATTTGGCTTTGCATCTCCCTTGTTTAATGATATTATAAAGTGGGAGTAAGTATTATAAATGGGAGCGGACTATTTGGCTATAGTTTCCTGGAGGTGTATGTTCATGTCTGAATCGAGCGCAACAACAGAAATCGTCGTTCGCTTACCCCAAGCATTGTTGACTGAGTTAGATGGTCTTGTCAAGCAAGAAAACGGTAATCGAAACGACCTCATTTACCAAGCGACTAAAATGTACATTCGTGAACGAAAAAAGCGGCACATTCGCGAGGCGATGAGACGCGGTTACATGGAAATGGCGAAAATCAACTTGTCGATTGCATCGGAAGCGTTTCTTGCGGAATATGAAGCCGACCATACCGTTGAACGTTTAGTTAGCGGGGGGTA
This sequence comes from Anoxybacillus sp. P3H1B, assembly GCF_001560855.1. Taxonomy (NCBI): domain Bacteria; kingdom Bacillati; phylum Bacillota; class Bacilli; order Caryophanales; family Anoxybacillaceae; genus Anoxybacillus; species Anoxybacillus sp. P3H1B. Next base: position 99,680 of record NZ_LPUG01000017.1, read on the forward strand.
ATGCTTTGATTGTTAAGCGTGGCGACGTTTATTTCGCGGACCTTTCCCCGGTAGTTGGTTCGGAGCAAGGAGGCGTGCGTCCGGTATTAGTTATTCAAAACGACATCGGAAATCGGTTTAGTCCAACAGTTATTGTGGCAGCTATAACAGCGCAGATCCAGAAAGCCAAATTGCCCACCCACGTGGAAATTGATGCGAAACGGTATGGATTTGAACGAGATTCCGTCATTCTTTTAGAGCAAATTCGTACGATTGACAAACAAAGGCTCACGGACAAGATTACGCACTTAGATGACGAAATGATGGATAAAGTAGATGAGGCGCTCCAAATCAGTCTAGGGCTCATTGATTTTTAAAGGGGAATACGGTCTGTCTATCTAAATAGCTCGAATATGGAGAATCCGTAGAAAATAGCTGCATCATTTGTAGCTATTTTTATTTTTTGGTAAAATGACCATTATTACATAGTTGGGGGTTAGGAACTTTGGTGACTACAGAAACGCTTATCGGAATCATTGCTGAAGAGCTGCGCTTATCTGTTCAGCAGGTGCGCAATGTGATTTCTCTTTCAGAGGAAGGCAATACGGTTCCGTTTATTGCTCGCTATCGAAAAGAAATGACAGGTGCGTTAGACGAGGTGCAAATTCGCGAAGTGCTCGAGAAATGGAGCTACCTGCAAAACCTTGAAAAGCGGAAGGAAGAAGTGTTGCGCCTGATTGATGAGCAAGGAAAATTAACAGAAGAGCTTAAAGGCGCGATTCAAAAAGCGGTAAAGCTGCAAGAAGTAGAAGATTTGTACCGGCCGTACAGACAAAAAAGAAGAACGAAAGCGACCATCGCAAAGGAAAAAGGTCTTGAACCTCTAGCAGAATGGCTGTTTACATGCCCCATGAGCCCGCTTCCAGAAGAAAAAGCAGCAGCATTCATGGATCCTGAAAAAGAAGTGTACACAGTGGATGACGCACTTCAAGGAGCAAAGGATATTATCGCTGAACAGATTTCTGATAACGCTGCTATTCGCCAATGGATTCGTACACAGACTTGGAACAAAGGTATCATTGTATCGACTGCAAAAGAGGTCGAGAAAGATGAAAAAAATGTATACGAAATGTATTATCAGTACGAAGAACCGGTACATAAAATTGTTCCTCATCGAATTTTAGCGTTAAATCGCGGTGAAAAAGAAAATGTGCTTCGCATTTCTATTCAGGCGCCTGTTGCGGATATTATAGAGTATATGAAAGCCCAAACAATAGTGAATGCACAGTCTAAAGCAGCTTTTTATATAATTGAAGCGATCGAAGATGGATATAAACGTTTGATTGAACCGTCCATTGAACGGGATATACGAAATGAACTCACAGAGCGAGCGGAGGAAAGAGCCATCCACATTTTCGCAGAAAATTTGCGCAATCTTTTGCTTCAACCTCCATTAAAAGGAAAAATAGTACTGGGAGTGGATCCTGCCTATCGGACAGGTTGCAAGCTGGCCGTGGTAGATGAAACAGGTAAGCTATTAAAGATTGATGTGATCTATCCTCATCCTCCACAATCGAAAATGGATGAAGCACGTGAAAAAATGTTGCGTATTATTCAGGAATATGGTGTACAAATGGTTGCGGTTGGAAATGGGACGGCCTCGAGGGAAACAGAACAATTTGTAGCTGATACGTTGAAACAGCTCCCACAAGAGATTTTTTATTTAATTGTTAATGAAGCAGGAGCAAGCGTATACTCTGCTTCGGATTTAGCGCGGAGAGAATTTCCTGATTTGCAAGTAGAGGAAAGAAGCGCGGTTTCCATTGCCCGGCGTGTTCAGGATCCTCTTGCCGAACTTGTAAAGATTGACCCAAAATCGGTCGGAGTCGGCCAATATCAGCACGATGTTTCGCAAAAAAAACTAGAAGAATCGTTGCGCTTTGTGGTAGAGACTGTTGTTAACCAAGTTGGAGTAAATGTCAATACCGCTTCTGTTTCTCTTTTGCAATATGTATCAGGCCTATCTAAGTCTGTTTCTGAGAATATTGTCAAAAGAAGAGAAGAACAAGGTAAGTTCAAAAACCGCAATGAGCTAAAAACGATTCCACGGCTTGGCGCCAAAACGTATGAGCAGTGTATCGGTTTTCTGCGAATCGTAGATGGGAATGAGCCATTAGACAGAACGCCTATTCATCCTGAACGATATGCTGAGGTAAAAAAATTGCTTCAAGGAATTGGATTTACGGCAGATGATATCGGCAGTGATGCTCTTCGCCGGGCTTTACAGTCCATTCCGATAAAGGAAACAGCAGAAACACTTGGTATCGGAGAGCTTACACTAAAGGATATTGTCGATGCCTTAATCCGTCCTGAGCGAGATCCACGTGATGAATTGCCTAAGCCGTTACTGCGAAAAGATATTTTAAAAATGGAAGATCTGCAAAAAGGAATGGAGCTGGAGGGAACCGTCCGCAATGTTGTCGATTTTGGGGCATTCGTTGATATTGGAGTAAAGCAAGACGGGCTTGTCCATATTTCTAAGCTAAGCAAGCGATATGTAAAGCATCCGCTTGACGTAGTGGCGGTAGGTGAAGTGGTCAAGGTTTGGGTGGAAAGTGTCGATGTTTCCAAAGGGAGGATTTCGTTATCGATGCTTCCATTGGAGCAATAGAAAAGCTTTCATTATGTTTTTGTCGCAAAATAAGGGAAGCTTGAAATCCAGCTTCCAACGGGGGAGAACTCCACCATTAGAAAGCCAGTCCATATATTTAGCTTTTCGTCATGCATCCGCTTGACGAAGTCTGAACAACGCCGCTTTCAGTTCCGTTGATAGTTCTGGGAAGCGGCGTTGTCTGGACACCGTTCAAAATAAGCTCTATATTGATACAAATGTTACCATCTCCAGTTTATCAATAAGTGGTATTAACGCTTTTTTGAAATAGCCTCTTTCTTTTGGTAGAAAAACCAGCACTGGTTTAATAATTTTATTTGATAGCGATTTTTCTCATAATAAGCTCGGCGCATTTGATTTTTTAACCATGTCGGCATAGGAAATACCTCCATTTTGAAAAAAGGTAGTATATAATCTATGTATTAAGAAGTCGTCCTGTGCTAAAGAAGGTGAAAAGAAAATGGAGCAAAATGAATTACAGAAGCTGGTTGAAAATATATCTTTGCAATGTTTTAACAAACCATTTCAGCATCAAGCTTTGTTTAACCCGCGCTTACGAACGACAGGCGGCCGATATTTATTGCATTCCCACAATATTGAGCTGAATCCTAAATATTATGAAGCGTTTGGTGAAGAAGAGCTCATTTTGATTATTAAGCATGAATTATGCCATTATCATCTTCATTTAGAGGGAAAAGGATACCGGCATCGGGATCGAGACTTTCGAGAATTGCTTCTTCAAGTAGGAGCGCCCCGCTATTGTCGGCATCTGCCTCATCAAAAGCATCAAGCACAGCGGAAGTTTTATATGTATGCTTGCTTGCAATGTGGCTTGACATATCAGAGAAAAAAAAGAATGAACCTGCAACGATATGTTTGCGGAAAATGTACCGGCCGATTAAAAATGATCGAAAATATTTTGGAAAAATGGTGTTGACATCTATAATATTTGTATGTTAAATTATAAAAGCCGTCGCTGATAAGCGATGAAGCTAAACGAATCCGAAAAAGTCATTGACAATAGAGAAAACCATCGCTATAATAAAAGACGTTACATGAGATGCGCTATGTTTATTCCGCAATAGCTCAGCGGTAGAGCAACCGGCTGTTAACCGGTAGGTCGTAGGTTCGAATCCTACTTGCGGAGCCATTGGAGAAGTACCCAAGTGGCTGAAGGGGACGGTTTGCTAAACCGTTAGGTCGCGTTTTTGCGGCGCGCGGGTTCAAATCCCGCCTTCTCCGCCACTTTGATATATGGTGCTGGCCCGTTGGTCAAGTGGTTAAGACACCGCCCTTTCACGGCGGTAACACGGGTTCGAATCCCGTACGGGTCATCGTTTATTATATGTCGGGAGGCGATGGGGATTGTTTAAAGACATCACCTCCCTTTTTGCTCGCTTTAGGAGGATTAGTTCAGCTGGGAGAGCGCTTGCCTTACAAGCAAGGGGTCGGCGGTTCGATCCCGTCATCCTCCATTTTGGTCGACGAATAAATTAAGGTCCCGTAGTGTAGTGGTTAACATGCCTGCCTGTCACGCAGGAGATCGCGGGTTCGAGTCCCGTCGGGACCGCCATGACTGAAAGTTATTAGTAATTGATGGGCTATAGCCAAGCGGTAAGGCAACGGACTTTGACTCCGTGATGCGCTGGTTCGAATCCAGCTAGCCCAGCCATTTGGTTTATAGATTTACATATGAGCCATTAGCTCAGCAGGTAGAGCATCTGACTTTTAATCAGAGGGTCGGAGGTTCGAGTCCTCCATGGCTCACTTTTTGCGGGTGTGGCGGAATTGGCAGACGCACCAGACTTAGGATCTGGCGCCTCACGGCGTGGGGGTTCAAGTCCCTCCACCCGCACCATATAAAGTTTTGCGCGGTCGTGGCGGAATGGCAGACGCGCTAGGTTGAGGGCCTAGTGGGGGCAACCCCGTGGAGGTTCAAGTCCTCTCGGCCGCATAAAAATCATGCTTGATTTTAAAAAGATAATTTGGTATAATTAAAAAGCTATATTTTGCGCTCGTAGCTCAATTGGATAGAGCATCTGACTACGGATCAGAAGGTTAGGGGTTCGAATCCTCTCGAGCGCGCCATGCGGGAAGTAGCTCAGCTTGGTAGAGCACATGGTTTGGGACCATGGGGTCGCAGGTTCGAATCCTGTCTTCCCGACCATCTGAATCGAATATGCGGGTGTAGTTTAGTGGTAAAACCTCAGCCTTCCAAGCTGATGTCGTGGGTTCGATTCCCATCACCCGCTCCATTCCAAATAATGTTCTTTGAAAACTGAACAAAACGAAGCGTTAACGAAAAATTTCGGTATAGTTAGTCAACCGAAATAAGATAATAGCCAATCAACTTTCTTTTGGAGAGTTTGATCCTGGCTCAGGACGAACGCTGGCGGCGTGCCTAATACATGCAAGTCGAGCGGACCGAATAGAAGCTTGCTTCTGTTTGGTTAGCGGCGGAC
>NZ_LPUG01000018.1:0-133018 GCF_001560855.1 Anoxybacillus sp. P3H1B
ATACATTTATTACCAAATGGATAGTGATCACCTTTAGTTGGTTACTGCCTTGTTTTTCGTTTATCATAAAATATTTTATCCAGAAAATTCTGTATAAAATATTTTTATTTTTTATGCAACGCTACTGTATCATAATAGAAAAACAAAAAAAGAAAAAGAAAAATGTCCTAATAATAGCATAAAAAAGCATCTTCTCAAATGAGAAGATGCCGCGCAAAATTATGATTCTACATCATATCCTTGTTCTTCAATCACTTCTTTTAACGCTTCAAGCTTCACTGTTGCTTCATCATATTCAACATCCACTGTTCCTTTCTCAAGGTGTACCTCCACGCGCTGCACGCCCTCAAGCTCGCGCAAAGCATTCGTCACAGCGGCTTTGCAATGTGCGCATGTCATTCCCTTTACTTGCAATGTAACGGTCATGATGAATTCCTCCCTTTTATTTTTATATGTTCACACGCTTCAAGCGAAGCGCGTTCGCCACAACTGAAACGGAGCTGAATGCCATGGCGGCGCCGGCAATCCATGGCTCCAATAGACCGGACGCCGCAATCGGAATGCCGATTGAATTGTAGAATAAAGCCCAAAATAAGTTTTGACGAATATTTTTCATTGTTTTGCGGCTCAGCTGGATCATTTTCGGAATATGGCGCAAATCTCCACCAACTAATGTGATATCCGCTGTTTCAATGGCAACATCGGTACCGGTGCCAATCGCTATGCCAATATCCGCTCTCGCCAGAGCCGGCGCATCATTGATGCCGTCACCGACCATCGCCACCTGCTTCCCTTGTTTTTGCAGTTTCGCGACAAGATCCGCCTTCTCTTCTGGAAGCACTTCTGCGTATACATGATCGATCTGCACTTGGTGAGCAATGAATTCTGCTGTCCGTTGATTATCTCCTGTCACCATGCATACTTCCAGACCGAGCTGCTTTAGTGCTTGAATCGCTTCATTTGAGCTTGCTTTTACAGTATCAGCGACGGCAATTACACCAGCCAACTGTCCCTCGATGGCAACCATCACTGTTGTTTTTCCATGCTTTTCAAATTCAACTAGCTTTTCTTCATACATGGAAAACGCAATTCCATATTCCTTCATCAGTTTGCGCGTTCCGACGATTACCTCTTTCCCCTCGACCAACGCCTTCAGACCATGGCCGACAATAGCGGAAAAAGAGTCCACAGGCTTCAGCGGAATCTGTTGCTGCTTCGCATATTCGACAATAGCATGTGCTAATGGATGCTCAGAAACACCTTCAGCAGAAGCGGCATAGCTGAGCATTTCGTTTTGCAGCACAAGGATATCGGTTACCTCCGGTTTTCCCTTTGTCACGGTTCCTGTTTTGTCCAACAAAATGGTATGGATCTTATGAGCCATTTCTAATGATTTTCCCGCTCTAAAAAGAATGCCTTGCTCTGCTCCCTTACCTGTCCCGACCATGATGGACGTCGGAGTAGCAAGACCGAGAGCGCATGGACACGCAATGACAAGTACAGAAATCGCTACTTCAAGCGCTTTTGGCAAATCTCCCGGCATCACCCAAGCATACCAGATGACAAACGCTACTAAAGCAATGCCGACCACAATGGGAACAAAGATTCCCGAAATCACATCCGCAAGGCGCTGGATGGGTGCTTTGGAGCCTTGCGCTTCTTCAACAATTCGTATAATATTGGCAAGTGCCGTATCTTTTCCGACCTTTTCTGCCCGAATCGTTAGTGCCCCTTGTTGATTAATAGTAGCTCCGATGACAACATCTCCTTCTTTTTTATCAACAGGAATCGATTCTCCGGTAATCATTGACTCATCGACAGACGATGATCCAGAAACGACAAGTCCATCCACGGGAATTTTCTCTCCAGGCTTGACAAGGAGAAGATCACCAACCTGCACCTTCTCAATCGGCACTCTCTTTTCTTGACCATCTTGGAGCACAATTGCTTCCTTTGCCTGCAAGCTCAATAGTTTAGTAATCGCTTCTGTCGTTCTTCCTTTTGCCAACGCTTCAAAGTATTTGCCGACAAGTACAAGCGTAATTAATACCGCGCTTGTTTCAAAATAGAGACTTGGCACGTACCCAGGATGTATAAAGGCTTGTACCGCTTCATACAAGCTATAAAAGTAGGCCGCTGACGTGCCGAGAGCGACCAGTACATCCATATTCGCACTCTTGTTGCGCAGCGCCCGATACGCCCCCATATAGAAAGGAGCTCCGATATAAAATTGCACTGGAGTAGCTAAAAAAAGTTGAAACCATGGGTTCATCAATAATGATGGCATCGGCAAGCCTGTGCTGATCGGCAGATGCGCCATCATCGTATAAAGAAGCGGCAACGATAAGGCAATAGAGACAAAAAGCAGCGGTTGTTTTTGGTGCTGCTTTTGCTTAGACTTGTGCTTGCTATCTTGAATTTGCGCTTTATAGCCAAGCTTGTTCATCTTCTCTACGATATGTTCGATTGTCACCATTCCTTCATAATACTCGACAACAGCACGATTCGTCGCCAAGTTGACCGCGACATCAGCGATGCCATCCATTCGCTGCAATCCTTTTTCAATTCTTGCTGCACAAGCGGCACATGTCATTCCTTCAATATCGAATGTCGCTTTTTTGGAAGCAATACCGTATCCAAGCTTCTGAATTTGGCCGGAAATATCTGCAAGGGTTTGCTTGGAGGAATCATATTGAACCGCTGCCGTTTCCATCGCCAAATTCACCGTAGCTTGTACCCCATCCATCTTATTTAGCCTTTTCTCAATTCGATTAGAGCAAGCGGCACATGTCATCCCTGTAATTTTCATTGTTACATGCTTTTGTTGACTCATGGCCCTTCCTCCCTTATTTCGCAAATTGCTTAAAAACATCCATGAGCTCTCGGATTGATTCTTCTCCGTTGCCATCGCGAATCGCTTTGGCCACGCAATGGCTGACATGTCTTTCTAACAGGTTCAATCCCACTTTGTTTAGCGCAGCCGTAATAGCGGAAATTTGCACTAAAATATCCACGCAATAGCGATGGTCTTCAATCATTTTTTGTACCCCGCGCACTTGTCCTTCGATGCGCCTGAGCCGCTTTAGCAAATCGTCTATTTCCTGCTCGGTGCGCATCGTCTTTTTATGATCATGATGCTCCATTGTCATCCCTTCTTTCATATTCAGCAACTTCTCCAATTACATTATACCCGTAATGGGTATAAGATGCAAAAGAAGAGTTCTATTTTTTCTCCAAGGTGAAAATGTGATGACCCCCGCTTCCTTTGCTCGCTCCTTTTAACATCATCTACCGAAAAGCCTCCCCCTCTTATACGGAGGGTAGGTGAGAGAGACTCATCCCATGTGTCTACTTGTTATTCATTAACGAAATAAATGATTATGGCTTGACCCAAAATGAAAGAAGATGCATCTCTGCTCCTCTCATACTTACTTTGATCAATGCCTTCGCCCTGCATGAAAGATGCTGAAAATGATGGTAGACAAAGCCAAAATGGACTTTGCCTACGATGTGAAAAGAGACGCATCTCCTCTTCTCTAACCCGTTTCTATTTGTCAGGCTTATGAAGCAGTTCAGAGCCACGAAGAATAATGTTTTGACCAAACTTCTTCTGAAGATGCTTCACTGTATTCAACAACGCTTCGTCCCTCGCATCCTCTTCAAAATGGAATAAATCCAGCTGCTTAACCGCCTCTTTTTGATCAAATACATCCAACGCCGTAACTCTAAGAAGTCTTACAGCGCTTCCATTCCAATGCTTTTTGAACAGATATGCGGCATATTGAAAAATTTCATCTACCTCTTGAAACGGACATTCCCATGTTTTGCTGCGTGTAATCGTCTGAAAATCACGGTAACGGACCATAATTTGAACAGTCGCAGAAACCACACCTTTTTGCTTCATCCGCTGACTAACCAATTGTGCTAAACGGCGCAGAACATCGAAAAGGACTCGTTCCTCCGTCACATCTTGCGAAAGAGTGGTAGAATTTCCAACTGATTTCCCTTTCGTCCGGGCTTCGGGATCCACCGGACGATCATCGATTCCGTTCGCCCGCTCCTTAAGGCGAATACCGTTTACTCCGAAGGACTGCTGAAGGAGAGGCATCTCTGCTTTTGCCAGCTCGCCAATTGTAAAAATGCCCATGTGATTCAGTCTTTGCGCCGTTCGTTCACCGATTCCATGCATCGCTTGGACCGGAAGAGGCCAAAGCCTCACTGGGACTTCCCGCTTCCGCAGCACAGTAATTCCCAGTGGCTTTTTCATTTCACTCGCCATTTTAGCTAAAAATTTATTAGGCGCAATCCCAATGCTGACAGGAATTTGCAGCGTCTGCAGCAATCCTTTTTGAATCCGTTCCGCTATTTCGAGCGGCGGCCTAGGCCATTCACATGCTGTCATATCCAAATAGCCTTCATCGATCGAAGCAAGTTCTAGAACGGAAGAAAAAGAGGCTAAAAAGCGAAATACTTCCTGGCTCATTTTGCGATAGAAACTAAAATCAGGGGACAAGACAACCAGCTCCGGACACTTTTTTCTCGCTTCCCAAAGCGTCATTGTCGTATAAATGCCATAACGCTGCTTAGCAACATAATTAGCAGCCAGAACAATTCCTTTCCGTTCTTTCGGATCTCCAGCCACCACGACTGCTTTTTCTTTTAATTCGGGTTGGCGAGCGATTTCACAACTGGCAAAAAACGAGTTACAGTCAACGTGAAAAATGATCCTTCCTTTTTTCTGATTCATTGAACTCACGTCCTGTCATTTTTCCATGTAAAAAATGATTAAACATATGCACATCAGACGCGCCTTAAACCAGCAGCAGTAAATTCAAAAACCACAAACGTCACGACACCGGATGGATGTCCACCAATTAGTACACTAAATGTGCGGCTAAAAGGTAGCGGTCAGGAAAAAGTCGCCATCGCGAGTTTTTTGCTTTCCTGAAAATAGAGCCAGTGTGGTTCGACTTGGCTCTATTTTTCGCTCTTTTTCTACTATTATACATCTGTTTTTCGATCGTGTTCTATATAATGTTGAAGCATTACAAGTTTGTTATCCCAAAATCGTTCGTAAAAAGCAAGCCAGTTCTTCAGTTCAAGAAGCGGAGTCGGTTCTAAACGATACCGCGTTTCCCGCCCGACTTTCCTCTTTTGAACAAGACCTGCTTCCGCCAAAATACGCAAATGCTTCGAAACAGCGGTACGGCTAATCGGAAAATGTTTGCTGATAAGGGTAACAGATAATTCCTCATCCGCCAGCAAGTTTAATAGCTTTCGCCGAGTAGGATCAGCGATGGCTTGGAACACATCATGCTTTTTTGATAAAGCTGACATTTTATACCTCTAAATAGTCCTTTAATGATGCAAGCAGCTTCCCCCAGCCCTGATCCATTCGGTCGCGTACGATGGTGTGACGTTCTCCAAATTCTGTCTCCTTGTCCATATCCCATCCAGAATGGATCAATGTAAGGTCTGTCTGGTTGGCTATCTCCTTTAATTCAAACGTCAAAACCCAGTCCTTTCCCCAGCGAAATGAAAGTCGGTGCGACGGATTTATTTCGGTTACTTCGCACGGTGACATTCCAAACGGACCAGCGTTGAGATGAAATCGATGGCCGACAATCGGTTGAAAATCATTCGGCATAAACCAAGCTGCAAGACCTTCGGAGGTAGCTACCGCTTTCCATGCTTGATCAATAGGGGCATTTAATCTCACTGTTCGGCGAATATCCGTTGACGAAGAACGATTTCCAATGTTCATTTTCATGTCCTCCAGCTTTATTTTTCGAAACCAAATAGTTTCATTTTGATTATACGAAACCATTTAGTTTCATGTCAATTTTTCTAAAAATCTAGCAAGCTTTGTGAACGAAGCCATGATTGAACGCAATGAATGAATGTTTTGGCGGCAGGAGAAAGGTGATAGAAAGATGACGCTGCGATGCCAATCGTCCGGTAATAATCTCCCTCTAAATGGATGGTACAAAGATCATCTGGCATTCGAAAAAGCGCCATTTCTGGCAAAATACTGATGCCAAGCCCATTCTGTACCATAGCTATAATCGCTTGATCCTCTACCACCTCATACTTCACTTTCGGAAACACGCGATTTTCCTTTAATATAGTTCTCACATCATGGTCGTATCCCCATTTTGGCATAATAAACTCCTCTTCTTCGAGCTGCTCGAGTGGAATCGATGTTTTTCCAGATAAATGGTGTTGCCGTGGAACCATGCACACCATTCGATCCTTCTTTAAAGGGATCGTTTCTAAAGATTTCGCAGCTGTTAAAGATAAAAAACCAAAATCTACCTCTCCACTGGAAATCCAATGGCGAATCTCGTCATAATCCCCTTCTAACAGTTTAATCTCGATCAAAGGATGGTGCATATGAAACATGCGAATGACCCCGGGAAGCCATCGCGCTGAAACACTAGTAAAAGTGCCGATTCGCACCATACCAACCTCTAATCCGTTAATAGCAGCGACCTGCTGTTTTAATTTTTCATTCCAGTTTAGTATTTCTCGCACTAATTTCAATACTTGCTCTCCATTGCTTGTTAAACGCACACCCGATCGGTCTCGCTGTAAAAGCAAAAATCCCCACTCCGCTTCCAAGCTCGCGATGGCATGGCTTATGGCCGATTGAGTTAAACGAAGAACCTCCGCTGCTTTCGAAAGACTGCCAAACTCTACCACTGCATGGAATATTTCAAACTTAGTCAACGACATCCATTTTGCTCCTTTTTCATGAATTTTTTTCATAAAAAATATGATAAAGATTCAATTTTCTTATATTCATTGTACATGTATACTATTCACCAAACAATCCATTCAACAATTTAGGGAGAGGGTCAACCAATGAGTCAAACGAAAGCAAATGTCATGCTATTTTTAATTACGATATTTTGGGGTTCTTCTTACTTATTTATGAAGATGGGACTAAATTCCATTCAACCATTTAGCTTGATTGCTTGGAGATTCGGCATTGCTTTTTGCTTATCGTCCCTTATTTTTTATCGACGGCTGCTTCAGCTTGACCGAAAAATTGTAAAAAGAGCAGCCCTTCTAGGAACCATCTTATTTTTCGTATTTGCGTTCGTTACAGTGGGCGTAAAATCCACCTCTACTTCACATGCGGGCTTTTTAGTAGGATTCACCGTTGTATTAGTTCCGCTGTTTTCTGCTATCTTTTTAAAGAAAAAACCAGAAAAACGAGTCATCATCGGCGCAGGCGCTGCCATGTGCGGAATCGGACTGTTAACATTAAACCACGGCTTCGCGATAAGCCAAGGGGATATATTCTGCCTAATGACAGCTGTATCGTATGCGGCTCATATTATGATGACCGGGCAGCTGACCAAAAACGTTGACTCCATTGCCCTTGGCGTCCTGCAGCTTGGCTTTTGCGGAGGTCTTGGAGCCTTATGCTCGCTTTTGTTTGAATCGCCAAGTATTCCAACTCAAATAGAATCATGGATCGCCATTTTCTCCTTAAGCATATTTTGCAGCGCAATTGGATTTGTCGTACAAACAGTTGCTCAAAAATATACGACAGCCACTTATACTGGCTTAATTTTTTCACTTGAACCTGTTTTTGCTGCTTTATTCGGCTACATCTTTTTAGGAGAGGTTTTGCCGCTTAAAGGATACTTTGGAGCTGCACTCGTCCTGTTTGGTGTTATTTATGCTCAAGTTCAAAGTGGAAAGCAAAAGCGACAAAGCATAGCGGCAAGAAAAGCGATGGAGATGTAAACAAAAAACGTTTGGGTTTTTGCTGCCCAAACGTTTCTATGGCTATTCCGTTGACCGAAGAAGCTCAATAAAATGATGAACAATTTTTGCCGTCAGTCCCCAAATGACCTTATCTTCATAATAATAAAAGTATTCATCAATTTGCCGCGGACGCCAACGATAGTTTTTCCCTCCTGGAATTTTATCAAAAGGAAAATCGGCATCGGGACACGCTTGAAGCTGCACATGATAAATCTCTGGCTGCGTCTCATAAAAAAACGACAACGGCACCGTGAAGATTTCGTCCACTTCCGATTCATTCGGCTTTATTAAACGAGGAGAAGCAAGAGTAGCGACAAACGGATAAAGGACCATCCCAAATGGGGAAACCATATAATCAAGCGGAAATACATCATGAATAGCATCTTTTTCGATTCCCAGCTCCTCGCACGTTTCACGGATAGCGGCCGCTTGTTCATTCTCATCGTCATGATCGACCTTGCCCCCTGGAAAACAAATTTCCCCAGGCTGTCGCCGAAGCTGAAGTGAGCGAACCTCAAATAACAGATGAGTTTCTTTCTCTTTTTTTATCAGCGGCAGCAGAATGGCAAATTTGGCGAACTGCTCGATACCGAGCAGTGACGGAGTTCGCTGCTGCAGCTTTTTGATCTTTCCATCCATTCTCATCCCTCCCTTTTATCCTATTATAAATAAAAAATGTTTGGAACTTTCTTTTATTTTTGACAGCCGGCTTGTTTAAGAAGATTCGTTCCATCTCAAGCTGTGTTTATAAAAAAATGGATTAATAAACATCACGCTTAACAAAAACAAAAAAAGCAACAAGCAAGGCAGCGATTCCCCATACCGCTAGAACACTCATCGAAAATCCGAGCGTCATTCCATTAATCGGCGGCGCTGTTCCACTAATATAGTCTGTCAGACGCAAATTGACCATAAAAAAATATTTGGCGGATTCCCACGAAGAAACCATGTTCGCTAAAATAGCGCCAGAAATCAAGGCAGCCAGCATGACTCCCATCACGGCTGCCGTGCTTCTTATTAATACCGATAACATAAATGTCAATGTTCCTACAACAACAGCTACAAACCAAGCAAGTCCCAGCTCCATCAACAAATATTTCCATTGAGAAATTAAGTGGACATTGGCTGTATTCAATTCTTCTCCTTGAATTGTAAACCCTGTCAACAGCGGCAAATTCCATCCGCCATATCCGAATACAGCGCCGGAAATCAGCCATGAGAGACATACAAGTGATAGGACAATAAAGGAGATCGACAATAGCATCGCGATATATTTGCTTAATAGGATTTTCCATCTCTTTATTGGCCTTGTGAGCAATAATTTGATCGTTCCTCCGCTTGCTTCTGAAGAAACTAAATCAGCCACTACGACCATTACCATCAATGGAAGAAACAGATCAATAGCGTTTTCAACAAAGGTGCGCATAAAAGTCGGAGCCCCTGGCGCCGACGGATTAATGTTGTGGTCTAAATAATATTGTTGCTGCTGAAGGCGAATTTGTAAAAACTTACGCCATTCTTCATCAATGCCGCTTGAATTCAAGCGATTTTGCGTATCAATAATTTGCTGCTGAAGCTGTGTTCGCCAATCGGCCGTGCCGAGCCGTTTTTGCACATCCTGTACATGCTTAAATTGCGCATATGTAAATAAAGCCACAAGAACAGCGGTAATGGCAGCAATAATAAATAACCGCTTTTTACGGATAATTTTTAACATTTCATTATAGACAAGATCAGTCAATCGTCTCTCCTCCTGTCAGCTCAATGAATAAATCCTCTAGTGTCGGCAACTTCGGTTCCATTTGGCTCACCTTAACACCTGCTTGCACTAATCTTTCATTCCATGCTGCCAATTTCTCTTTTTCATAATATGTAATCAATGTATCAGCCTGTGCTGATAAAATCACCGTTTCGCTTTCTAATTGTTTTTTTGCTTGTTCCAGCGGCTCTACCTTCCAAACGACCCGCGCTTGTTCCTTTAATAAACGGTCTACTGTATCGATGCGAATGATGCTTCCTTTTGACAGAATCGCTACCCGATCACACATCAGCTGAATTTCACTCAATAAATGAGAAGAAACAAGCACACTTAACCCTTCTTTTTCGGCTAAAAAACGAATAAACTCCCTCATCTCGCGAATGCCGATCGGATCCAGTCCATTTGTCGGTTCATCTAAAATCAGCACAGATGGCTTTCCTAACAACGCTTGAGCAATACCTAAACGCTGTCTCATCCCTAATGAATAGGTGCGAACGCGGTCATGAATACGGTTCTGCAATCCTACAAGCTTGACTACTTCCGTTATTCGTTCTTTCGAAATATCCGGTAGCATGCGAGCAAAATGTTCTAAATTTTCCCATCCAGTTAAATAAGGGTAAAGTTCAGGGTTTTCTACAATACAGCCAATATGACGGATGGCCTTCGTAAATTGACGCTGAAGATCATATCCACAAATCGTAATTCGGCCTGCTGACGGTTTAATCAAGCCGACAAGCATACGAATCGTCGTCGTTTTTCCCGCTCCATTAGGACCTAAAAAACCAAACACTTCCCCTTTTTTCAGCGAAAACGAGAGACCTTTAATAATCGTTTTTCTTCCGATCTTTTTTCGTAAATCTTCAACAACGAGCGGCTGCGTCATTTTTTCCCCTCCTTTGTAAATGTAATCAGCGAAGACAGCCGTTCGCCGATCAGCTTGTACCCTTCCTTATTTGGATGAAATTGATCGCTATAAAGATAATCATTGACATGCAATTCAAATAAATCGTACGTTGGAACAGCAATAATATGAGGATAACGTGCCGCTACTTCGGCTGAATCATAATTCCACTGGCGCACAATCGCTGAAGTAGTTTCCGCATGATCCAGCTGGTTAAACGGATTGTAAAGCCCAATATAAAAAACAACCGCGTGTGGATTCACCGATCGAATCGTTCGAAAAATGGCATCTAAATGACGCAAATAAACGCTTTTTATTCGGTTGATGTACTCAGCCGAGAGATTCTGTAGCGTCTCTCCTCCTTGAAACAAATCATTGCCACCGATCGTCATAAATACAAAGTCCGCTTGCTTCAATTGGCGCTGTACTTCATTTTGCTGGAGTTGTTGCAGCAGTTGCTCCGACACCTGTCCTTTGATCGCCAAATTTGTCAGCTGAATCGGTTGCTTCGTTTTCGTCCGCAGCTCGTCCAAAACGTAGCCAACATACCCCTTTCCTGTTTCATCACCTGTTCCCCGGGTTAATGAGTCACCAATCGCCACAATCTGCAAACGGTGGTCCTCATCAGTCGTTTCTTCTGCACGATAATGGATCGACAGCGAAGCAGTTGGCTGAAAAAATTGGTCGTAAACGGTCAAGCCAAGCCCAAAAAGCCAGCAGCCTCCTGCAATGATAGAAAGAACCGCAATCACTTTTACCATATTCATTTTCCCACGATCATCCTTTCGCAGCACACTGTACTATCATTCATTATAAAATAGAATGCTGCATAATGGAAAAAAAGCGGCGCATCAAGCAGCCGCTTTTATTGACCCAATCGTTTTTGCAAATAATCAATAATTCCCATCGCACAAACACTAGCATCCAGCTCCAGCACAGAGTGTACATGAGCCTGCTGCGGCACATGATGTGCGGCTAAAAGCGGCTGTACAAGCCCCAACAGACCTTGAGTCACCGCCTTCGCTTTTTCTTCAAAATCACGGGTGGACTGTTTCTCCATCACGTGTTCTCCTATTTCAATAAATTTTGGCAGCCAATAGCGCAGCTGCTCAAATACAGCCTTCGGATTTTTAGACATGCCAAAATGACCAAAATAAACATAATCGAGTTCTAAGGCTTCGAGCCGTTCTGCCGAGGCAAGCATCGCATGGGGATCAAACTGGTTTGGTGAAGTGGAAGGCAAATACAACTCCAGTCCGTATTCCAGCAGCTGGTGGTAAAATACCCCTAACGTATCCCCTGTAAAAATTCCCTTGCTCCGAGAATCATAGATGGAAAAATGGTGGTTCGCATGTCCAGGAGTGTTGAAAAACGTTAAAGTGCGATGCTCGCTCAGCTGAAGTGTGTCCCCGTCTTCTTTTACTACAATGCGCTCTTCCGGAATCGGGATGATCGGCTCAAACAATTCGGCAAATTTTTCTCCATACACCGCTCTTGCCCCTTGAATTAATCGCGTAGGATCGGCCAAATGGCGCTTTCCTTTCGGATGAACGATAATGTTTGCATGGGGGCATTTTTCTAGCAACAGTCCCGCACCGCCAGCATGATCCAAATGAATATGCGTCACAATAATATTGCGCACATCAGCGGTATGCAATCCTAAAGCTTCTAGACCTTTTAATAAATGCGGAATCGATGGGCTGGCGCTCGTTTCGATAATCGTCAGCTCTTCTTCATGAAGCACATATGTACCGGTACGCTCAGCCCAGCCGACATCGAATACATCAATTAGCGAAATTCCATTTCCTAAATCCATGATCGTCTGCATACATTCATCTCCCATTCCCTATTGAAGCTTTCTAAATATTTTATCAAAATAAGTGAAGAATCTCTATAAAAAGATATAAAACGGCATTCAATGGCACATTCATCATTCTCTGATCAAGAAATCCCCACCTCTAAGCGAATCAGAGGTGGGGGGAGTGTTCAATCTAGATTGCTATGCTGGCTAAAGGCTTGTTTGTGTTCAACCTGTTTCACTTCTGCATATTGCAGGCAAATGGCATCTAAAATAATATGGATGCACTGGTCAAATAGAGAGCTTAACGGCTGTATGCTTGCTTTTTCATGATCGCGGCGATATTTAGTCGCTGCAGGAACATAAACTATGCAGGAAGCCTTTTGAGCAAGCGGGGAGGCTACATCAGTCGTAAAAGCCATCACTGGACAGCCAAGCTGCCTCGCTTTTTCCGCCATCCAAACGGTACTTTTAGTTACACCTGAACCAGACACTGCGATTAATACATCTCCATTCTGTATCGACGGCGTGATCGTCTCCCCAACTACATAAACATCGGCGCCAAGATGCATAAGGCGCATCGCAAACGCTTTGGCCATCAATCCAGAACGTCCTTCTCCTGCCACAAAAACTCGTGTCGCAGAGGAAAGAATCGTTACCACCCGTTCCATGCTAGTCGTTTGAAAATCACAAAGCACCTGTTCGATCTCTTTCATGATTAATTGAAGGGGATCGTTCATCCATGACTCCTCCTTGCAAAAATCGCTTGTTTCAGTGTTTGGGCCGCCTTCTGTTTATTCTCTGCCTTTGTGATGGCAGAACCGATAATCACGACATAGGGCTGCAGCTGCTTCACCATATCAAGAGAATCAAGGGAAATTCCTCCAGCAATCGCCCATGTCCGTCCTTGCATCTCCTCCAAAAACATAGGGAACCGTGCTGCGTTGAAACCAAAAAGCTCTTGTTCATCCTTGCTTACATGAAGGCAAAAAATCGCTTCCTTATATTCTAGCAATGACGGCAGAAGCGTTTCATGGACATTCAATAAATCAATCATGACTCTTTTCTTTCTCTTTTTTGCTTCATCCAAGCATGTCTTCACGGTAATATTCGGCGCGACTCCCATCGCTGTCATTATGTCAGCTCCCGCTTCAAAGCACATCTGGCATTCATATGCCGCGTTATCCATTGTTTTCATATCCGCTACAAGCAGTTTATTTGGAAACTCTTTTTTCAGCCTTTCAATACTTTGAACACCGTATTCTTTAATTAAAGAGGTGCCAACTTCAATCCAATCAATTTCATGATACACCTCCTCTGTTACATGAATCGCTTCATCCATCGTCATTCGATCAAGCGCAAGCTGAATGTACATCCTCCTTCTCCTTTCCCCATCAAGGCGGCTTTTTCTCCCAGACAATATATGCCAAGTTGTATCCTATATAAGCGCTCTGCTAGAAGATTCACGAATCATCAATGTACACGGGAAAGTGTATAAGTTTGAATCGGGTAATTCCTCGTGATGATGAATTTGCTGCAGCAGCAACTCGGCCGCTTTTTTCCCCATCGCATATGCCGGTTGAGCAATCGTGGTCATTGTCGGTTCAGAAAAACTAGCAAAAGGAATATTGTCAAATACAACGACGGCCACATTATTTGGAACGCGAAGACCGTTTTCTTTTAAAAATTTCATGACTTCAAAAAAGGATAAATCATTCCCCGCTACTAATGCAGTTGGTTTGTCCGGCAATGCAAATAAACGGCTTAATTCGGAAATCATTCGCTGGATTTCTGTTGAAATCATATATTCTTGTTTGATGGGAATGCGATAGTCGTTTAGCGCCTGCTTATAACCGTTCATTCTCTCAATGCGCGGATAAATCGTTAGCGGTGGCGTAATTATGGCAATGTCTCGATGCCCCTTTTCAATCAAATGGGCCACCGCCTGATAGGTTGCCTCCTTATTATTCACAACAATGGTACGGATATTGACTTCTGAAATCTTGCGGTCTACAAATACGACTGGATAACGTTCCTGCTCCATTTGTTTGTACAACTCAAGATTGCCGCCAGTCGGAAAAAGGATTAACCCATCCACTTGTCTTGCTCGCAGCATCTCAATATATTTCCGTTCTTTAACCGGATCGTCGTCTGCATTACAAACAATGGCATGCATATCATGCTCATGACAAAAATCTTCGATGGCTCTGCTAATTTCCGTCGAAAAGCTATGCGTAATATTAGCAACAATAATTCCGATCATGGCTGTCCGTTTTTGCTTTAAACTTCTGGCAATATAATTCGGATGATAGCCAAGCCGTTCAATGGCCTCACGAATCTTTTCTTTTGTCTCTTCTCCCATATGCTCATATCGTTTATTTAAAAATTGCGATACCGTGCTTTTTGATACCCCTGCCGCTTTGGCTACATCTGCCATTGTTATTCTTTTCATAACCCCTCTTCCTTTTTATAAACTTCGCTAAATTTCGATTATTTCCATTTTAACAAGAATAAACTGGCCTATCCAGCACATGGGAAGAAAAGCAAATTCTCTTTTCCTCGCTAGCCTTTCAACCGTCTATTTCTGGTTATTGTGCCGTCATCGTGCAAATATGCAATTTTTATCGTATAATAATGATAGCCTTTCATTTGTGTGCTTGATGGACCTCCCATTGCTCAGGCACACGTTTCTTTTTTAGGGATTGTTGTCCTTTCACCGCCATCATCGTGAAGATCGCGGCGAAGAACAAAGATCCTGCCATAAAAATATACGAGGCTCCAAATCCTCCCGTGGCCCCATTCAAATAGCCGACAATATAAGAGCCGACGAACGATCCGAGCGCTCCCATACTATTGATTAAGGCCATCGCTCCTCCAGCAACATTGCGAGGCAAGATTTCAGGAATAATCGCAAAAAACGGTCCGTACGGGGCATACATGGCTGCTCCTGCTACTACCAGTAAAAAAAAGGAGATCCAAAAGTGGCTTGTGCCAATCATATAGGAAGCATAAAAGGTAATCGCTCCAACAAGTAGAAACGGCCATACAAATATGGTTCGATTTAACAGTTTGTCAGAGTAGTAGGAAGCGGCGAACATGAAAATAATCGCCAACACATAAGGAACAGATGATAACCAGCCCGTTTTGACAATATCCATATTAGGCGCGGCATGGATAATAGATGGAAGCCACATGACAAATCCGTATACCCCAATGCTCCAAAGCGCATATTGCAAACTCAATAATATGACCGTTTTTGAACGGAATGCCTGACTGTAATTTTTTACAGGCATTAATTCTTGCTGTTCGCGCTCCAATTGAGCTTGCAGCTGCTGTTTTTCTTCATCCGTCAACCATTTGGCCTCTTTTGGTTCATCATTGACAAGCTTCCACCAAATAAAAGCCCATATGATGGCCGGGACGCCTTCAGCAATAAACATCCAGCGCCAGCCTACTGCTTCAATTAAATACCCTGATAAGATAGACATCCATAGCACTGTTGCAGGATTCCCTAAAATCAAAAAGGTGTTTGCTCGCGAACGCTCCTCCTTCGTAAACCAGTGGCTTAAAAATACAAGCATGGAAGGCATGACAGCGCTTTCTACCACTCCTAATAAAAAGCGAATGACCATAAGCCACTGGATATTACTGACGATGCCAGTGGCACTCGCAAGTCCTCCCCAAAGAATGAGCGACCAAAAAATCAGCTTTTTCGCGCTTTTATTTTCGGCATAATGGGCACCGGGAACCTGAAAGAAAAAATAACCAAGAAAAAATAGCGAGCCGAGCAGTGAAGATGTCGCTGCGGAAATATGCAAATCCTCGGCCAATCCTCCCGCCGCGCCAAATCCATAGTTGGCACGATCCAAATAAGCTAGACTGTACGTAATAAAAACAATCGGAATTAAACGATACCAGCGCGATTTCGCTATTGTACGCTGCATGCCGCATCCTCCCCATTATATTTTTGCATGAAGCTGTCTAACTCTTTTCGATTAGGATAGCCGTCGCTGTCACCTATTGATTGAACAGCTAAAGCTCCGATCGCGTTTCCTCGCATCACCGCTTGGAAAACGGGCATTCCTTCTAAAATCCCGCTGATAAGTCCTACAGCAAAACCATCTCCGGCCCCAACAGTATCTACTACTTTCGATACTCGATATCCCGGAACATACCCCTCCTCATCGCAAGATTTATAAAACGCCCCTTTGCTTCCTAATTTTATAACAACCAGCTTCACTCCTCTTTTTAAATAAAAATCAGCGATATCGCTCGGCTTTGTATAGCCCGTTAGCAATTTTCCCTCTTCGATTCCCGGAAGAACGTAATCACTTTTAAAAGCATATTCATTAACCACTCGAATCATCTCGCCTTTTGTTGTCCATAATGCAGGTCTTAGATTAGGATCGAACGATATCGTTTTTCCTTCTTTTCTCATAAATGATTGCGCGTGCTTGGCAAATTCTCGCATGGAGCTGGAAAGGGCTAAAGGAATCCCTGTCATATGCAGATGTTTAGCGGAACGGAAATAGGCTTCGTCAAAATCAGCCACGCTTAAATGACTGGCGGCTGAATGTTTTCGAAAATATTGTACTTCTGGATCTCCCTCACTTACTTTTGCTTTTAGCTGAAAGCCTGTCGCAAAAGAAGCAGAGATGTGGACCTGCTCAATGTTCACCTGTTCCTGACGTAGCTGCTCGAGAATATAGTTCCCAAACACATCATTTCCGACTTTGCTGACCCACCCGCTTTTTAGTCCTAATCGAGCAAACCCGATGGCCGTATTGACCTCCGCCCCGGCAAGCGCTCGCTGAAAGCGGCTCACCTGCTGAAGCGATCCAGGCTCCTCCGCAACAAACATCACCATCGCTTCTCCAAACGTGACAACATCCATCCTCTCTCCCCTTTCTCATCCTCTTGATTCTGCGATTTTCGTATTTTTGTTAAAGATCCGTCCAAGCCATATAAAGGCAGCTTGAAAATTGAAGAAAAGATCGCTGAAAAATCGATGATCAGTCAGAGACAAATCTTATAAGTTTGCTTTCATCATGCAGACATGTGATAAGAGTCCAAATACTGCTGTTGTTTGAACGCGGGCCATTGAATTCCATATCCATCCCTTATATTTATAGCTCGTGTGTCATCATGAAAGAGAGCCACCCCCCGAAAAAATTGAAACTTTTCTCGCTTTCAAACGTCTCCTCTTCGTTTAAGGCTTGTAAATCGGTTTTGTAAATCGGTTTACAAGAATTATAACATTTACGTAAGCGTTTTCTCAAGTAATTTTTAAAATTTTTAGACTTTTTATGAAAGACAAGCTAAGATTTCAGCCATTTCCCTGCTCTCTCTTATTCCTTTTTAAAAATAAAAAAGCAGGCAAAAATCGCCTGCTTTTTTCCATAATTTATGCACTCTTAAAACTTTCCTTGATATTGTTCAAGCTCCCATGCATGCACAGCTGTGCGGTAGCTATTCCATTCCTCATTTTTCATGGCTACATATTCATCAAATACGTGATTACCTAGCGTTTGGCGTCCAATCGTACCATTTACAAATTCAGACACAGCGTCTCCTAAGCTTGCTGGAAGATTTTCAATACCAAGCTCTTCCCGACGCTCTTCTGTCATATGGAAAATGTCCTCATCAATCGGAGCTGGCGCTTTCAGCGCTTTTTCAATACCATCAAGTCCAGCTGCCGCAATCACAGCAAACGCTAAATAAGGGTTGGCCGCTGGATCTGGACAGCGAAGCTCTACACGTGTCGCTACACCGCGTTTAGCCGGGATCCGGATAAGCGCCGAACGGTTGGATGCTGACCACGCAATATAGCATGGTGCCTCATATCCCGGAACAAGACGTTTATAGGAATTGACAAGTGGGTTTGTGACCGCTGCAAAACTTTTCACATTTTTTAATAAACCAGCGATAAATTGATATGCTGTTTCTGAAAGCTGATTTTCATCACTCGGATCAAAGAATGCATTTTCTCCATCTTTAAATAATGACATATTGACGTGCATTCCTGATCCGTTAATGCCGAAGACAGGCTTTGGCATGAAAGTAGCATGCAATCCATATTTGCTTGCAATCGTTTTCACTACCCATTTATAAGTTGTAGCATTGTCAGCAGAGCCTAATGCATCCGCGTATTTAAAGTTAATTTCATGCTGTCCTTCGGCCACCTCATGATGTGAGGCTTCGATTTTGAAGCCCATCGCTTTTAATGCTCGATAAATCTCAAGACGAACGCGTTCCCCAAGATCTTTTGGCGATGGTTCAAAATAACCGCCATTATCTTGTGTTTGTGTCGTTGGATTTCCGTGTTCATCCGTTTTGAATAAGAAAAATTCTAATTCCGGACCGACAGAAATCGTATACCCTTGCTGCGCCGCACGTTCGACTGTTTTCTTTAATACGTTACGAGGATCTCCTTCAAATCGCGTTGCATCTGGGTTCATTACAGAGCAAAGAAAACGTGCCTCCGAATATCCCTCTTCTACCGTCCAAGGCAAAACAGCAAATGTGTTAAGATCTGGAAGAAGATACAAATCTGATTTGTTTATAGGCGAAAATCCTTTAATGGAGGAGCCGTCAAACATGATTTTTCCATTGACCACATCATCCAATTGCTCAACCGTAACCGTCACATGCTTTAAAATTCCTTCAATATCTACAAATTGCAAATGTAAAAGCTCTACATGTTTTTGTTGAATCGTCTCTTTAATTTGTTCAAGAACTGCCGTATCATTGTTCACTTGCGAAACTAACACCTTAGACATGTTACATAACCTCACATTCGTGCGTATAGTTTTCTAACATGATTTTATTATATTGAAACATTCCCGTTTTGACAATCACTTTTTTTATAAATCTTTCTGTATTTTTATAATTTTTTAAGAAAGCGTTTTCTTGATCATCTGTTTTTATATGCTTGAAAGATTGTAGCCAAGTGCAATAACCTTTCATTTTTTTGTATATTCATTCATTCTTCCTATTATAAAAGCCAACCTTTTGAGTAAAAGGTTGGCTTTGAAGATAAACAGAAGATCTCCTTTTTTTCGACGATCAGGTGTCTCGGTCACACCCAAGCATGACCGAGAATCAAACAATCAACCGTTTTCAGACACATCACTTGGTCAGAAAGACGACTGTTGCAGTGAGTTCCTTGTCCGCTCATATGCGGGGAAATATTGACACATTCCATTGGATTAAGATCGTTACATTGAATGACGCCGCTAAAATGGGAAGGCACTCCCTTCGCTATACATAGGCTTTCCCCAAACAGAGGAATGAATTTATCTCCAACATTTATCCATCACAGGCTACGAAGCCAAATGATCCGATATTAGTCTCTTTTTATGATTGCGGATGGCCCACCAAACCGAAAACACCCAGCCGGCAATAATGATGCTATAAACCACCATATACAAATTTTCCGCTACATTCCAAGAGTGAAGCAATGTGCGTGCATTCGTTAACACAATTAATCCTCCGACAAGCACGCCAAGCAAATGGGAAGGCATGATTCTAACAATCCAAGCAGCAATCGGTGCAGCGATAATTCCTCCTAGCATGAGCGTACCGACCCAAAACCAGTTCACTTCCTCCCATCCTAAAGAAATGAAAAATCCAAGCGTAGCAGACACGGCTACCGCAAACTCTGATGTATCAACAGTTCCCACGACTTTGCGGGCTTCTACTCCTTTTTTCGCTAAAAGGACAGGTGTTGCGATCGGTCCCCATCCTCCGCCGCCGGTTGCGTCAAAAAAACCAGCTAACAGTCCGAGCGGAACCAGCTGTTTATTTGACATCTTTTGCACTCGTTCCGTTTCTTGAGACGATTGAAGAAATAAAAAGCGATAGATAATATAAAGTCCAAGAATTAATAAAAAAGTAGAAATGTACGGTTTAATTAAATCTCCAGGCAGATTACTTAAAAAGCAGGCGCCAACAAATGCACCAATCGATCCCGGAATAATCAGCTTTAACACCATATCGCGGTCTACGTTTCCAAATTTTAAATGAGAAGCTCCAGAAGCGGCGGTTGTCACCACCTCAGCTAAATGTACAGATGCCGAAGCAACAGCAGGCGCAATCCCAAAAGCAAGAAGCAGTGTCGTCGAAGTCACCCCATAAGCCATCCCAAGTGAGCCATCAATCAGTTGGGCGATAAACCCAACAATGATAAATACAATCAGCTTTTTCATGATCTTCAACCTCCCCTAATCTTTGCAAAATCATTTATTTCATGTGTCGATGTTTATCTTTTGCTCAGAAAAGCGTTCTTAAGTTTTCCTGCATCCCTCCCTTTGATAGACAAAAAAGACACTTTATTGTCGGATATGCATTCCCCAACCATAAAGTGCCTTCAGTTTGTCTGATCAGCATTTACCTGTTTGAATTTTTTCATTATTTAATACATTAATACCAAGTATTCCTACTTGTCAAGTGTGTTTTATCATTCATTTTTTATCTTCTCCATACGATTTCGTCTTCCGCTTCATTCTATATGCTCGCTGAATCACTTGCATCTAATGAAATACACCTTAAAGATGGAGCGGCCACCTTTTGAGGAGTGGACAGATCAGGGGACAATCTGTGGATTGGCTTTCACCACACATTTGCACGACAAAAAACGAACAACCAGCCATTTTCAGATGATTTTAGTTATCAGGAAGCGGAGTTGTTCGATCACCTTACCGTCGAAATCAGTTATAGTCTAAACAACTGTTGATACATCCAGTTGTATCTATATCGTTTATACAGCACTGCTCCTACGTTTTCCGCATTATTCTTAAATGGATGGCCTCGTTTCATGAGCTTACGAATGTTTTAATCACCCGTTGATGTAGCAAGAGTCACTTTTCCCTTTACGCATTCCTCTTTTTTGGACGATACTGGCGCCATGAACCCGATTCAATCAAAGGAAGGTGGAGGGCCTTGTCAGGATGGTAGACATACACATATCCCTCTATCTCCTGAGTACAGTCTCTAATCCATACGCGCTCGTATTCGTTATCATTTCTTCCTTCCTCGTAATCCTCCAGCTCATCCATCCTTCTAATTCCATCTATCGTTATAGTCAGCCATTCACCAACTACTTCCCCCTCCTGATCCAGTACAAGGGCCGGATATGATCCGACATCATACAATTTTCCCTTTACTTTTCCAGGCTTCACGTTTTGCAAATAAGGAGCCGCAATTTCATGATTCACTTCACCTGTTAATAACGTTCCGTATACAA
Source organism: Anoxybacillus sp. P3H1B (assembly GCF_001560855.1). Classification (NCBI taxonomy): domain Bacteria; kingdom Bacillati; phylum Bacillota; class Bacilli; order Caryophanales; family Anoxybacillaceae; genus Anoxybacillus; species Anoxybacillus sp. P3H1B. Next base: position 21,482 of record NZ_LPUG01000018.1, read on the forward strand.
ACACTCGACACGTTTGTTCCGTCATTCCTCTCTCCCTGCCTTATTATCAAAGTAAACGGCTAAAATAAAAAAGAGCTGGCCGCTCGAGCCAGCTTTACTCCTTCCATTTTATGCTGCAGCCGATGCTTGGCTTTTGCTGTTCAGACACGGGCTGATTAGCTAGGAGGGCATCCAAGGCCGCCCGAATAGAAGCACCGGTAACAGGAATGCCATTATTCGGTCTTGAGTCATCCAATTGGCCGCGATACACACATTTTAATTCTTTATCAAAAATATAAAAATCTGGCGTGCATGCCGCTTGATATGCTTTCGCTACCTCTTGCGTTTCATCAAACAAGTAAGGGAACGGATATCCTAACTCTTCAGCGACTTTTTTCATATTTTCCGGAGAATCATCCGGATATTTCTCGGCGTCATTCGAGTTGATGGCAACAAACGACACCCCTTTTGGCTGATAATCGTGAGCGAGACGGATCAATTCATGCTGCACATGCTTAACAAACGGGCAATGGTTGCAAATAAACATGATGACAGTCGCCACATCAGATTTCACATCCTCCAACCGCACGATCTTGCCATCAATCGCATTGACAAGAGCAAAAGACGGCGCTTGCTTTCCTAATGGAAACATTGCTGATTCAACCGCAGGCATATTTCCACATCCTCTCTGCAATGTCGTATTTTTCTTCGATTATAACAGACTTCTTTTTTCCTTACAAATCCTGTGCCTATAAAAACATCCACAGTTGGAAGAACCATGTGATTTGCCTTTCGGCCATACGGATGCGAAACAAAAAAGGAACACACCCCTTTCAGACCCATTCCCGATTCTGTGCAGCAACATTGTCCCCCCCTATAAATAGCACCAACAAATGCTAACATGTCAAGCGAAATCTCTATAAACGCATAAACAAGCACATGCATATACTATGGATGCACTTCATTTTTATTAGAAAGGAGGAGAAGCATGTCGTTTATTTATTTGCATAAAAAAGCCACGCCGCCTGCTGATCCAAGCAGCTCTGCTACCTTTCCTGTTTTTCATCATCGGCGTCCTCAAACCGAAGAGTTGTTGAATGAACAGCAGCAATTTCATGAGCATTTGTCCGCTTCCATGGAGCAGCTTCAGCACTCTTTTTCCTTGCAACAGCAACAGTATGAACATTTATATGCCCAATGGCAAGAAATGAGCGAAAACGATCAAACCGTAAAGAAAGCGATTCTTGATTCCCTTTCTGTTCAGGAAAACACAATGAAAAGACTGGCTCAACAAATCGCCTTTCAAGACGAGCTGTATCAAGGATTGAGCGCACGCTTGGAGGGACAAGAAAAGCTATATCAAAAGTTAGCAGAAAAGCTGGAGCTTCAAGGTGTGTTTCATGACACGGTCATCAAACGATTAGAAGCCCAAGAAGCATCGCAATATAAAATAATGAGACAGCTCGATACTATCAAAGAGATTATTTTTGAGCGATGCACACATATCGTGGAAACCATTAAGCAGACGATTTCATCCATATTCACGAGAAATTCTCAACAGCCAAGCCAAACCGAGACCTCCGAAAAAGAGCTCATGCACATGTGATCCTTTGCATTCAGCAAAGGATCTTTTTTCATAGAAAAACACCATGCGTTTGTCATCAAAACAAGTAGACTTTCTATCAGCAAACAAGCATAATAGAAAATGCAGAAAACTGAAACAAACGCGGTTAAACATAGAAATTGTTGATATACATACAGAACAAAGAACGGAGCAGATACAAAATATTTCCAATTGACAAAGGTAGCGATTCACGCGCTCACGCGACAGAAGAATAGCGAGTTGCTTTACAAATTGGTTTGTTGATCGGAAAGCAGTGCCGTCCAGACAAAACTCAAAAGATAGCACGAACTCTACCGAAAGGCACAAACAATGAACAAGACTCCGTTTCATCTATCCTGAAAAAATTCCTTTCGTCAGCGCAAATAAAGAAAGCCATTTCGACAAAAGGGGTTTTCGCCTTTCCGATGATGATCTCATTTTTTGTCATGGACGTCTATATCATAGCTTGACAGACAAGGAGGAAAAAATGATGCACATTGTTTCAATTAATATCGGGATGCCGCAAATGGTGACAATTGACGAAAAGCCTCTGACTACCGGAATTTATAAAAAGCCAGTGAATGGGCCCATCACTGTCACAAAAACCCATTGCATTGGCGATGGACAAGCGGATCTTATTCACCATGGGGGGCCGGATAAAGCGATTTGTGCTTATGCGTCTGAACATTTTTCGTTTTGGGAGCAAGTCTATCATCGCTCATTCACCCCAGGTGCATTTGGGGAAAATTTGACTCTCTTTGGATTGACGGAAAACCAAGTCTGCATCGGCGATGTATATGAGGTCGGTACAGCGGTCATCCAAGTTTCACAGCCGCGTCAGCCGTGTTTTAAATTAGCTAAACGCCACGGGTTAAAGGATCTGCCGCTCAAAGTTCAAGAAACCGGCTACACAGGCTTTTATTTTCGCGTGCTTCAAGAAGGTTCCATACAGAAAGGTGATCCTCTCACATTAATCGATCGGAGCCCGCTTGCTCTCTCTATTCATGATGTGAATACTATTTATTATATTGATAAAAGGAATGTAGCGGCTATGAAAACCATTGTTGCCGAGCCTGCCTTATCGGAAGATTGGCGCCAATCATTCATCAAACGAATGGAGAGGTGATAAAAGTCTTGCACGGATATGCCGTGCAAGACTTTTATATGGCGTCCTTTTTAAATTGTCGATAATACAGCTTACTGTAAAATCCTTTTTCCTTCAGAAGGGAATCATGCGTTCCTTGTTCCACCACGGTTCCTTCACGCAAAACAAGAATGCGATCAGCTTGTTGAATCGTATTGAGCCGATGGGCGATAACAAAGCAGGTTCGCTTCTCCATCAAACGCTCAAGCGCCTCTTGAATCATCAGTTCCGTCATTGTGTCAATATTGCTTGTCGCTTCATCCAAAATTAAAATAGACGGTTTCGCGATCATTGCCCTAGCAATTGCCAGCAATTGCTTTTGTCCTTGACTAATACCGCTGCCGTCCGGCTGTAAAACGGTATCATAGCCTTTTGGCAATTTTGTAATAAACGAATGCGCATTCGCCCACTTAGCCGCTTCCACCACTTCTTCATCTGTTGCCTCCAGTTTGCCATAACGAATATTCTCGCGAATCGTTCCTTGAAACAAAAAAGGGTCTTGCAATACAAACGCCATCTGGCTGCGAAGACTGGACCGTTTCACTCGCCGAGTATCTATCCCATCAATCAAAATTTGTCCATGATCCGGATCATAAAATCGCATAAGAAGCTGAATAATCGTGGTTTTTCCGACACCCGTCGGTCCAACAAGCGCTACCGTCTCGCCTTCTGTTACTGAAAAATTGACATTTTGAATCGCTTTTCGTTTTTGATCATATGAAAAAGACACATTGCGAAATTCAACATTTCCGCGCACAGCAGGCAAATCAATCGCTTCTGCTTCATCATCCTCTTCCTTGTCTTGGTCAATAATTTCAAACACCCGCTCAGCACCAGCCAATGCAGATAGAAATGTATTCCATTGATTGGCAAGATCATTGAGCGGACGTGTAAATTGTCTGGCATATTCTGAAAAAATCACAATCGTTCCGATTGAAATCATTCCTTTAAATGCGAAAATTCCTCCGACACCCGCAATTAAGGCAAAACTCATATTATTTAGCACGTTCATAAGTTTGGGAATAAAACCTGAATAGGTTTGCGCCCAAAATCCCGATTGCTTGAGCTGTTCACTTTTTTCTAAAAACTGAGCAATCATCTTTTTTTCTTGGGAAAATAACTTAACGACTTTTTGTCCAGAAATCACTTCTTCAATAAATCCGTTCAACTCTCCTAAATTTCTCTGCTGCTCTTTAAACCTCTTTTGTGTTCGATTCGTAATCCATTTCATAGATCCATACATAATCGGCACAATCAACAGCGTTACCGCTGTCAAGAGAGGACTTAACAGGAGCATCACCACCACCGCTCCGATAAGCGTAAGAGTACTTGAAATCACTTGGATAACCGTACTGTTGAACGTTTGGCTCATATTGTCAATATCGTTCGTCAATCGGCTCATTAGCTCCCCCGATTGCCTTTGATTGAAAAAAGAGATAGGAAGCTGATGAAATTGTCCAAATAATTCAGTGCGAATTGCGTAAATCGTCTTTTGCGCAATCCCAATCATCCAGTAGCTTTGTAAAAAGCTTGATAACGACAAAGCGAGATAAATAAGCAAAAGAGCAACAACAACCATCCAAAAGCCATCTGTACGCTTGGCGATAATATATGTATCGACAGCTCTCCCCACGATATATGGGCCAAGAAGACTGAGACCAGAGCTAATCATCACCATTACGATGACAACTGCTAGGCGTCCCTTTTGATGCTCAAGAAAGCCCCATATGCGCCGCAGCGTTTGAGCATTTTCTTTCACGCTCCGTTTATTTTCTTTGACTCCCATCATTCTATGTGGTGCTCTTAACATCGCTAATTCCCTTCTTTCCAAGCTGTGATTCAACAAGCTTAGAGTATAACCCATTCGTTCGTAACAAATATTCATGCGTTCCATGCGCCAGCAATTTTCCGTCTTTAAGCAAAATAATCGTATCTGCCTCCATGGCGGTTGATATTTTTTGAGTGACAATGAGAGTTGTGCATGAATAGGATTTTAATCCCTGTAACAACTGAGCTTCTGTTTGAACATCCAATGCGCTTGTACTGTCATCTAACAAAAGAATTTTGGGATGGCGTACAAGTGCTCGAGCGATAGAAATACGCTGTTTTTGTCCTCCCGACAGAGTCACCCCTTTTTGTCCGACCATTGTATCATACCCTTCGGGAAAACTCATAATAGTATCATGAATTTGGGCGTTTTTCGCGGCTTGTATCATCTCTTCTTCTGTCACATTGTCCATTCCAAAGCAAATGTTATCGCGAATCGTTCCCGAAAATAACAAAATATCCTGCGGTACAAAGCCGATAGCTGTGCGCAAGCGTTCTTGTCTTATTTGCCGAATGTCGATTCCGTCCATTTTAATGGTTCCGTCCGTAGCATCATATAGCCGAGGAATCAGCTGAAGCAACGAAGACTTGCCAGAACCAGTCTCTCCCAAAATCGCTACCGTTTCATGTGCACCGATAGAAAACGAAATGTCGCGCAATACATCGACATCGGTTTCCGGATATCGAAACGAAACGTTCTCGAATTGAATGCTTCCTGTTTCAACAGGCTGTTCGTCTCGTTTGTCCTTATCGAGCATATCAACAGGCGCTGTCAGTATATTGGCAATACGCTGCCCTGATGCCTTGGCACGAGAAAACGCTGTCGTTACAAAAGTAAAGATCGATAAAGCAGCCGTCATACGTGTCGTGTAATTAATCACCGCTACGACTTCCCCTGCTGTTGCACTGCCTGTATGAATTTCCACTCGTCCGATGAGTAAAATGATAACGATTGCCACATTCATCACCAACAGCAAAACAGGAGTGATGGTTTCTATAAGTCGCAAAACGGTCATGGTCCGCGTCATAAGCGCTTGATTCGTTTCGGTAAATCTTCTTTTCTCATAAAGGCTGCGCCCCCATGCCTTAATCAGTCTTATACCGGCGATATTTTCGCTCATAATGCTGTTGACGCGGTCCAATATGTGCTGCACCTTTGTAAAAAATTGAGCGGCTTTGTTCATCATAAAAAGTAAAAAAGCGAGCGACGCCGGTACGACAATGAGCAAAATAAGAGCAAGCTTCACATGGACAAACAGCGCCATGACTACACCAAAAATAATCAAGAGTGGCGCCCTAAGCATCACTCGCAAGCTCATAAATACCATATTTTGCATTTGAGATACATCATTCGTCATCCTCGTAATTAAAGAAGCCGTTGGAAATTGGGAAAAATGAAATAACGAAAACGACTGAACCTTTTGAAAGAGCGCATTTCGCAACGCAAATCCGTACTGTTGTCCAACGTAAGCGGCAGCAAACGAATTGGCAATACCAGACAGAAAAGCAAGAAGAGAGGTCACAACCATCACAGCGCCCCATTTCCAAATGATATGCAAGTCATTTTTCATCACTCCATTATCAATAATTTTTTCCATTAATAACGGATGCCACAGTTCCACAAACAATTCAATCAACATGAGCATCCAGGCTATTATCATCCATTTTCTGTATGATTTTAAATAGGATAATACATAGCGCATTGTTTTTCCCCACCCTTCGTTGTGTCTTTTATTTTAACTTGCATGGTGGAGGTTTTACAATTTTTTTGATATGTCGGTGTATCAATCGACTGACTATCCATTCAAGAGTAAACATTTCACCACTTATCCTCCCAAACTAAAAAACTTCCAGATCCGCGACCTCTTTATAAAAAATATATATAAGACGAATCTCAGACATGGAGGAAAAATTCCTATGACATAAAAAAATGGTTTCTCTTCGTGATGGGAGTGAATGTGAAATTCTGAAGGTCGCCACAACTAGTCTTATAAATAGGTTTTCAATTTGTTGTTCGGCGCTCGGTCGCGCTTTGACGTGTACGAGGTCAATCAATAGTCTTCGACCGTAGTTCTTACAGCTCCCATGCGTTTCATCTTTCTTCTATATTTATCCAGTATATAAAACATTGTATCTAACATTATGGGCTGATCTTGATCCATAGCATTCTTCACTTTTTAGAAATTACTAACCATAAAACCATTTTTACGAATACATGTCCCTCATTAATAATCTTATGATGAACATATCAGAAGAGAAGTGAAAAGAAGCAGAGAGAAATAGCGGCAGTAAACGATTTATGAGGCAATGTTCCAGCAGTGAGACGTACAACAATCATCATCCAGTAAATATAATTTAGACAAAAAAAAAGTTTCAACAAAAAGTATGAAACTCATGCAACGCTTATCTAACAGCGCCACAACAATTAAAAAAGCAGCGGCAGCTATTCAAAAATAAGGAATGACAACAAAAAACAGGACAAACTTATCATTTATGCAATCTTTTTTTATCCTTGCTTTTCAGTGATTTCGCCGTGTGCAGCAACATCTATTAATCAATCCGTCGAGGCTTCGCCAATCGTCATGGAAAGCATACACACGTCATTTGCCGGGCGGTTCTCGCATATATGCTTATCAACAAGCAGTCGCAAAAATTGTTGATCAGATAAAGAACGATGTTCTTTCAAATCATGAAGAATGTGAATCATACTGGATAATGGGGACTGGTCAATTTCCCCTAAAATTCCATCTGTATATAAAAAAAGCCTTACCTGTTGATTATAATGAATCACTTCTTTTTTAAACGGAACAGAAAATGGACTGCCGATCGCCCATCCTCCTTGATCCATCTCAATAATTTCATTATTGGTTAATAAAAACCCGGAAGGATGGCCTGCATTTATATATTCAATTTGTTGCTTTTTTGTATCGATTACAGCATAAATCATTGAAAACAGTGAGGACATTTCTCTAGAGCTCTCGGGGAATAGGGTTTGTACATATTTTTCAAGCTCCGTCGCTACACAAGCGGGATCAGTAACACGAAGAATGAGCTCTCTTAATTGTGAGCGCAATAACATAATGATTAGAGAAGAGGAAAGTCCGCGGCACATAATGTCGATTATTATAACCCCAAAGCGAACCTCATCAATTCGATAGCAAGCATACATATCCCCAGATAATTCCTCCGATGGAATATAAACCGCATCCATCGTTATATCCTTCGTTTGAATCGGAGAAGTGAATATGCTTTGCTGAATGTTTTTGATCAGCTCTGAATTCTTTTGCTGCTCTCGTTCTTTTTGTTTGACCTTTGTTACATCCCTGATCGTCATAACATATCCTGTCGTTGCTCCAACTGAGTCCGTGACTGGAACGACTGAAAAAACAACATTCATCATCGTTGTATCTCTTTTTCTTGCTTCGCATTCCAAATCTAAAAGCCCCTCACTCCCTGTCTGACGAATCATTTTAGCCAGATCAAACAAATGGTATGAAAATAATGAAAGTAAAGGCCGGCCAATGATCTCTTCTTTTTTCCATCCGAATAATAATTCTGCTGCTTCGCTCCAGTGCTTGATCGTCATATCCTTATACAATGTAACAACAGCCATCATTGGTATTTTATAAATAGCGTTCAGTACGTTCTCGATTTCCAATATGTCAGAAAACTTCCATATGAATAAATTGTTTTGGCCATGATGATCTGCTAAACCATAGACGGTTAAACGTCTTAAAAGGAGCCCGTCTTGCAATTGATGCGAATGAACATTTCCGTCCCAATAGCCCTCCTTTAAAACATTCTCCCAAATGAGATGATAGGTGGAAATACTATAACTTTGCGTAAACAATAGATGAACAGGCTGGCCAATCAATTGCTGCTGGCGGTAGCCAATGGAGGCTAGCAGTATTTCATTCACAGCAACAATTCTAGCATCACGATTGGTAATGATGATTCCTTCCTGCCTATGAAAAATTTCTTCACTTTTCGACACATATACATGTTCTTTTTTCATTTAAAATCCGCCCTTTTCTATAATTTTTAGATAAAGCGTTATTTTATTCATTCTACAAATTTCTTGTTGTTTCCTTCTAAAAAATATATAAAATCAAAATGATAAGAGGATCACCCAATATGATCTATAGAATTCGGGCGGAAAAAATGGACATCTCAAAAGGCAAGTCTAAGGACTTGCCTTTGAACACCAAATCAATAAAAACCCTCTGTCCCTATGAGGTCCAGAGAGATTGCACGCTATATTCGCATTAAGCGCATTGAATTGAAAAGCACGATGAATGTTGCTCCCATATCTGCAAAAATCGCCATCCACAATGTAAGCCATCCAGGAACGATCAAAATTAAGGCTAAAAGCTTTAAAGATAAAGCTAAAACAATATTTTCTTTAATCATTCGCAGCGCTTTACGGCTTAGGCGAATGACATAAGGTAGTTGGCGAAGATCATCTCCCATTAACACAATATCCGCCGTTTCCAGAGCCACATCGGTTCCCCCTGTTCCCATCGCCACTCCAACATTGGCTGCTGCTAATGCTGGGGCATCATTAACTCCATCACCGATCATCGCCACTCGACCATATTTCTCTCTCATTTCTTTCATCACGCGAAGCTTATCTTCAGGAAGCAATTCTGCTTGTATTTCTGTGAGGCCAATTGAGCGGCCAACATATTCAGCCGTCACCCGATGATCTCCTGTGACTACTGTCAGCTGTTTTATTTTTTCTTTGCAAAGCTCTTGAATGGTATCGGCTGCATATTCACGAACTTGGTCAGAAACAGCCGCCACCCCTAGCAACTGATGCTCACTTCCCAGCACGACCACCGTATTTCCTGGCTGTTGAAGCTGCTGAATGGTAGCGTGAACTTCCTTCGATAACAGGTATTCTGAAAACAAAGCCGGGCTTCCAATATAATAGGTGATTCCGTCGACGGATGCAGAAGCTCCCTTTCCTGTAATCGAATAAAAATTCGTCACTTGACGCTCAGTGAATACAACACCTCGCTCTTGTGCTTTTCGCACAATGGCTGAAGCAATAGGGTGCTGAGAATATTTTTCAATCGCAGCCGCAATCTGAAGCCATTCTTCTTCCGTGACATGATTAGAAAATAAACGAATAGCTTCGACTTCTGGCGTTCCTTTTGTCAAAGTTCCCGTTTTATCAAAAGCGATAGCTGCGATTTTTCCCATTTCTTCCAAATAAATTCCGCCTTTAATAAGAATCCCGCGCCGTGCGGCATGACCGATAGCTGTGACAATAGCGACAGGAGTACTGATGACAAGCGCACATGGACAACCGACCACCAATACAGCTAATCCACGATAAACCCATGCTTCCCAACTTTCTTCGAACAGAAGAGGCGGCATCACAGCAACAATAAAAGCGATCAGCATAATCAGCGGAGTATAATAGCGGGCGAAGCGATCGACCAATTGTTGAGCAGGAGCCCGCTCGGCTTGAGCTTCTTCGACAAGATCAATCATTTTCGCCAGCATAGATTCGCTGCGTTTTTTCGTAACTTTGACCTCTAATGCCCCTTCCTCATTAATAGTTCCAGCATACACCTCGTCATTCACACTTTTATAAACAGGCATTGATTCTCCTGTAATGGTCGCTTCATTAACGGCTGAGGCCCCGTGCACAACAATGCCGTCTGCCGCAATCTTTTGTCCTGGCTTGACAATCATAATATCATCAATCTCCAATTCATCAACATCGACTTCATATTCCTGATTCCCTTTGCGAACCATCGCCTTTTTTGGTGCAGCATCAATCAAGTACTGAATTGAACGACGAGACCGATCCATTGCATAGCGCTCCAGCGCTTCACTGATAGCAAACAAAAGTACAACAACGGCTCCTTCTTTCCACTCTCCGATAAAAGCTGCCCCGATGATCGCAATTGTCATCAGTGTTTTCATATCAAAGCGGAAATGCCATAAATTTAGCAATCCCACTCGAAGCAAATCATAACCGCCCACAGCAATTGCTAAGGCAAATGCTCCAACCGCAAGCCATTCGCTTTCTTTCATCCATAAAGAAGCTGCATATCCCACCATAAGAAAGCATGCAGAAATCAAAGCCAACACAGTAGCCCGTGTTTGCCAAAATTTTGGCGCCGATAACTGCGTTTGGGCGTGCTCTGGAATGAGACGAATTCCGTCAAAGGCTCCCGCTTTCTCCAACTCTCCAATCGAGGCCTCGCCAATAACGGTCAGTTTGGCGGCTCCAAAATTCACATGTGCCTCTTTTACCGTCGCAATTGCTTTGACGTTTTGTTCAAATTTTGCTGCACAATTCACACAGGAAAGTCCTTGAAGACGATATACATGTCTATTTCCCATCTCCTTCCTCCTCTCCTACATGCATAAGAGCCATCGATACCAATTGATAAAGGTGCTCACCTTTAACGAATGGCTCTGTTTTCTTTTAATGTTGATTTTTGACCAGAATAAAACTGCTCACTAAAAAAGCGGCTAATTCAAACCGATTACTTGCCCTTGATTCACATTGTAAACAACCCTCTACCAATTACATTTGCTGATATTGGTTGAATCCCAATCTCTCTTGCCCATATGGATAGCTGACCCATATGATGAATTTCATGTGCAATTACATGGCGTAATATTTCACCTTTTGTATAACGCCCTTCAGTCCATGGAACAGTCACAATTTCGTTTTCTAAATCATTTGACCAAGCATCAAGGAACGACTTTGTCTCTTGCACCCAAGAATCTGAAAGTTTCTTTACTTGTTCCAGTGTTTTATAGTTCTCATATTGGACCTGGATATCTGGTTTACCTTGTATTCCACGAATCCAGCTATATTCTACGTCTGAAATATGGAAAAGTGTATAAAGAATGCTGCCTACTCCACCAATTCGATTACGCAACAATTCTTCATTTGGGACTTGCTTGCATAGTTCAAACCATTCATCTCTTACCATCCAGTTATAATAAAACAGTTTTATCAACGTATTCGCTCCCTATCAGCAATGTAGTCGTTTTTCACGAAGAAAATGATCTCTGTCTTAGTTTGGAATTTGTTTCTTTTACAGTAAACAGGCAAGAATTGACCAACATGTTCTTCCTGTTTGACGTTGTGTTTTCATTTTCCTTACTGTCTAAATAACGAAACCAAGCCAGGTAATGCTGCAAATACTTAAGTTGCAACACCCATTAAAGCGGTCCATCCATTTCTTCAAGCGGCTGTGGTAACTAATGTGGTTTAAACATAGCCTAACGAATAAAACACAAGCTTTCCTTCTTTTCGATGCTTAGCAAGCCCCATATCACGAAGAACGCGCAAATGATGCGAGGCTGTTGCTACGGTCGCGTCAATTATAGGAACAACATCGCAAACACATAATTCTTTCTCCAATGTAAGCGCATAAGCAATTTTTAAACGAGTGGCATCCGATAAAGCTTTAAACAGCTGTTCGACTCCTTCAATCTTGTCCCTTTACAGCTGCTACTTTTTTCTCATCAAAGCAAAACACTTCACATATGTCGCGAACCATTTTATCCTCTCATTCAAATGTTCATTTGAATATAGTATATATAATAGGCAAACAATCGGTCCATTCATTTTGCTTTTTATTTCTCTCCCGCTTACATGGCGTTTCAAAGTGGAAAACTTCTTAGTGGATATGTTAAACAAAAATCAATAAAAACAAGGCGCTATGGCCTTGTTTGTTTTTTGCTCATTGAACAAAGATTAAGCGCATTCATAGCTAGATGACGCGCTGATCACTGAAAATCATTGCTTCTGCTTGCCCTAAGCGACTATGCGGATAACAAGCCAATCCGCCCATTTGAAGAAAATAAAACGAAGGCCAATCCGCAGACTTGCCTTCGTTTTACAAACGTGTGACGAGAGTTTGAGCCATGCCGCTTCCAGATCCGTTCATAAACCTACACCCGTCGATCCTTATTTCTTTGCTCTTCTCAGTTTAGCCAATCGTTTTTGTTGCTACCTGTGATTGGGAAGTAATTTTTGCCGGGACAGCCACTTCTCGATATTGGCATATGTTTTTTTCCACGTAACATAAATAATATCTCCATCGCTTTGGAGTAACTCAATCGTTCCCCATGATTCATGGTTTTTCAGTATGGATTCCGCACTTTCCTGTCTCAGATCGTTTTTTAATCCTTCCATAAATCCGCTTATCTCCTTTGGATCGCTGAGCACGATTTCTTTGAATCTTTCATCTCCCATCATAATAGTTACTTGACGGATTGGCGCCACTTCTTTTTCTCGCAAAATAAAATAGTAATTTTGCTTATATTCATTTGATTCAATGATCTGTTTATAAAAAGGCATGTATGGATCGGTAGGCACATCGTATACTCGAATGAGGCGATCCCCATTTTTCAAAACATATCCGATGACGACACGTTTAGTATCGGCAAACGGTGAAGGCAGTGTCGGCTTATTGGCAATGAGTTGTTCGTGAAAAATATATACATTTTGAATATTTTCTTTACTACTTAAAAATTGATTGGGCTGCTCTATCAATGAATGATTTTCCCTTTGCTGCGTATCTATGTCAAATCGAGACACGGAATCACCAAAGTATACCTTTTCAATATCGGCGAGCTTTGGCATTCGTTTTTCATATCCTGTCAGATCAAAATAAAGAACAGTGCCAACAAGCAGCATAGGCAGCAAAAAGTAGACATATCCTTTCCATTTATGAAAGACGCGCCATGTTTTCTCGATCACCATCTCCGCAACCAAAAATCCGATAATGGAGAAGACCATATAACCAAATAGAATCCAGCCGAAGCTGCCATTCATTACTTCTCTAAAGTATATCCCCCCAACAAGCATGAAGCAGAAAGGGACCCCAAATAAAAACACCGGACGCAATATCGGAAAAGCAAGCGCCTGATTGGCTGCTTCACTAGGGCGCTTCCTATACATCCATAACGCCATGACGATGCATAATCCTGTTAAAAAGAGGTAGCCTATCGCTTCTTGTAAGCTAAAATCTCGCATACTCAGCTCTATAAATCGAATAAATGGAACGATTTTCTCTATATTAGCATTTAAATAATAATCAGCAGCAAACCCGGCTAATACATATCTCATATTCGTTAATACGAGAACAAAAATTCCTGCTGGAAATAAAAATAAAATGTAGGCAAATATACCTTGAAGCACCGAAATTCCTGTCAGCATCCCGACAAAAACACTAACAGCAAACACAAACATTTCCATCAAAAATACTTCCGCTATCCATAGTACAATATCAGCCGATGCAATGCGATCAAGTGGCAACCAATAACATAAAACAGACACTACTAAAGCGGTAAAAACAAGTGGAACAAGCAGGATCATCCCGCCGAGCATCATATGTTGTGTAAATAATGATTCACGACGAAACGGTAAACTATGCATATAGTCAGCCGACTGTTTTACGTGCATATAGCGAAACAAAAAAATCCCTAACAAAACCGGAATCGTAAAAACGAGCATTCCCTGAAACGGCGCGGAAATATCAAATACATTTTTAAGACCTCTGAGATAATCTAATTGATTTTTGCCATTTGTATAGGCCATCATAATCGGAAGTGGAACGATTGCTAATAATAGAAGCAAATGGACAATCGCAATCCAGCCAATATTCCGAAAGTGCTGCAGCCAGATAGAACGGTTAAACCATAACGCTTTCGATAGCATACCCGACCCTCCCCATTTCATAAACAAAAATTTCTTCTAAAGTAAGCGGTAGTACATCAAAAATGACTGGCGCAAATCGCTGAATATACGCATCCACTTCTTCACGATTGCCTCGAACAATGCATAAAAGGACACTGCCTCGCTGCTCTTGATAAACGACTTGCAAACCGGTAAGAAAAGAAGAAGGAATACCGTCGCGAAAAGCAACTTGAATTTTATGAACATCTGCTTTTAAATCATCAATCTCCCTCTCCATAATCATTTCACCATTGTGCAAAATACCGACATGATCACAAAGATCTTCAACCTCTCTCAAGTTATGCGATGAAATGAAAACCGTCATATTCCGCTCCGCCACATCCTGTACAAGTAAGTTTTTCATCTTTTTTCTCATCACGGCATCCAACCCGTCAAAAGGTTCGTCAAGAATCAATACATCCGGCATAACGGAAAAGGCGAGCCAAAATGCTGCTTGGCGCTGCATTCCTTTCGACATGCGTTGAATTTTTTGCTGTACATCGATCGAAAACCATTCCTGTAGCTGCCAAAATCGTTCTTCATTCCAGCCAGGATAAACGTCTCTATAAAATTGTGCCATTTGCTGGATTGTAGCATGTGGAAAAAAATAGGGGTTATCAGGTAAAAAAAGCAGTTTCTTCTTTAGCTTAACATTTTCAAAAATCGGTTCTCCCTCAATAAAAATATCGCCGTCGTCCGGTTTATAAATGCCGGCAAGCATCTTTAACAACGTTGTTTTTCCGGCACCATTTGAACCGAGAAGTCCATAAATCGAGCCTTTTTGAACATGCAGACTTACATCTTTGACCGCTTCTACCTGTTCAAATCCTTTGCGGACATGATGAATTTCAATCATCGCGGATCTCCTCCTCCTGCTATTTGTTCCGCTTCATCTACTAGAGATAAAATGGCATCTTTCTTCATTCCAATATAGAACGCCTCACATAAAAGCTTCAGCAACTGCTGCTTAGCTGTCTCTAATTTTTCACGACTGACTTCTTCCGGCTGTGTAGCGACAAAATGGCCTTTTCCGGGAATGGAGTAAATATAGCCTTGATGCTCAAGTTCACGATACGCTTTTTGAATCGTGTTCGGATTAATCGTTAGCTCCTTCGCTAATAATCTGACAGACGGCAGCTGTTCGTTTGGGCCCCACACTTCATGAATAATGAATTCCTTTATTTTTTCAACTAATTGTTCATAAATTGGCTGACGACTGCGAATATCAAGTTCAAACATCTCCCCTCCTCCTTTCTCACGTCTGTACTAACTGTAATATATATCATAGTACAGTTGAGCTAAAAAAGCAACTTTTCTTAATAAAAAACTTTATTCATCAACTCATATCCCAAAATCAACGGATGTGATAGAATGTTAACAAATTATAAATCGAGCCTGCTTCACTTCATAAAAGCGGCTTGCTTCTTCTACCTTTCTCTCCTATCATCAGGAGGATATTTCCTGTGATATAAGAAAGATGTTTCATCATTCACTCCTCCATATGACCCTCATACGGTCATATAGGAACACTTAAATAATCGACATGCGGCACAAAACGAGCAGAAAGAATAGCAGAGAAGGATTTGCGGATGTTGAAAAACCGTGACTTGCCTCTGCCCGTAAAAAATAGGATTCTACCTTTGACGTCTCATCTTCTCATGGTATCTATAACCCGATATACATAAGCATATAAGTCGACTGAAAAAGATGAAAGGGGTGGGATTCTATTATGGAAGCATCCATCTGTATTTATATACATACAGCAAATGAAGCAAAGTTTTGGCTTTCTCATCCCTCTTCTGGAACGCTCTCCCCAGACCTTTCCTTTATATCAAAGACAATGATGAGTGCTTTGTCTACCAAAACGAATAGGCTACTGGTGGAATTCGGGAAAATGCAAGAGAAGTCAAACCGCTCATTTGTAAATAAGAGATTCAAAAATTCTTTGTTTACTAGGAAAGGCTATTTTCATTCCTTCTTCTTTTCGTATAATTATTATTGTTAGAGTTCATTAGTTAGGGGATCTAATAATGGGGACATATATCAACCAAAACCTTTTAAACAACTTATTCTACATTTTGTCCAGCATTTTTGTCTATTATTTCATTTATGATCACGGTAAGTTTTGGAAGGAAAATTCTCGCCAAAGCCAATGGCTTTTTATAGCTTGTACAGGCTTTTCCCTATTGTTATGTATGAAATTTCCCATTTACATTGCAGATAATTGCATCCACGATTTGCGGCAAATTCCTTTCTTAATTGGTACACTGTATGGGGGAGGAATTGCTGGCGGCGCATTGCTTTTTATTTTGCTGATTGTTCGGTCTATTTTTTATGGATTTCAATTTTTAACTGTCGTCGTTTATGTAACGATGTTTATCGTGGCAGCCCTTGTCTCTCCCGCTTTTCAGCGATTAAACCGGACGAGCAAGCTATATACTTCGGTCTGCCTGACCTTTTTTCTCGCTGTTTTGACAACGGGAATTGCGATAGCCATCTCTGATTTTCAAGTGACTCAATCTTATATTGTCGATTTTATTCTCATCCCTCCGTTCGGAATGTTGTTTGTTGTTTACATTATGGAAACATTGAAGGAAGCAATTATCATGCGGTCGAAGCTCATTAAAGTAGAAAAAATGGAAATCGTCAGCCAGCTTGCTGCAAGCATTTCCCACGAGGTGCGCAATCCATTGACTGTCGTGAAAGGCTTTATTCAATTAATGAAATCACAGTCTGTTCCAAAGGAGACTCAAGACGAATACATGCATATTGCTCTTGAGGAGATTCATCGGGCGGAGACGATTATTAATGATTACTTAACATTTGCCAAGCCATCGACCAATAAAACAGAACCATTAATGGTCGACCAGGAGCTATGCTATGTTATTCATATGCTTCAGCCGATCGCACAAATGAATGGAATCAAAATTGAAGAAAAGCTGCAGCCGGGGTCGATCATCGGCAATGCCCAGCACTTTCGACAATGTTTTCTTAATCTAATGAAAAATAGTATTGAAGCGATGCCGAACGGCGGTATACTCACTGTTTCATCAACGGTTCAAGAGAACGGGATTATTATTACCGTCCAAGATACAGGGATCGGCATGACCAAAGAACAAATCAGCCGTTTTGGTGAGCCTTATTTTAGTACAAAGGAAAAAGGAACGGGATTAGGATCCATGGTTGCAGTCAAATTAATTGAGACGATGAACGGAACGTGGCAGATTCAAAGTGAAGTCGGCCACGGAACATTGACCACCATCATGTTTCCTAAAGCTTGATCCGCGTGAATGGATAGATAACGTCAATAGCCTTTTGCTCCTGATTTAACAACTTAAAGATCGAACGGTATGTGTAAAAATCCATGTTCTGATAAGGTCAAAGCCAAAAAACGATACCAACTTCAAGCATCATCACCAATTCTCTTGCTGCTTCATATAGAATTTATATCGAAAAAACATCTTGAACAAAAAAAGAAACATAGGGAGCAACTAAACTCCCTATGCTTCATCTTTCTCCATATACACAGTTATACGAAGCAGTCGAATACATGCGCGCGGCTTCTTTGCTCACGTTTCCGTCCTTAAGCACGCAGATGCTATGAAATGCTTTTTTGCACCCTTTTAACTGAAAGCATCCCTACCGTGCCAATAATGCATAACGCCCCTACCATTTGCCATTCTCCAAAAGAAACATGCAAAAATACAAACGAGGCTGCCACAGCAGACAGCGGCTCTACGCTTGATAACAAGCTTGATTCTGTAGGCGATAAATGACGAATGCTTTCTACAAATAACAAAAAAGCAATCAATGTGCCAAAAACAACAACAAATAGAATTAAAAGCCATGTATCCATTCCAAAAATGATATTCGTCGAAAAAATAGACGGGAGAATAAGGCACATCGCCGCTCCTCCAATCATCATGCCCCAGCCCACGACGATCAGCGAATTCCATTTTTTCAATAGCAGCGCAGATGACAATGTATAAAATGCTAGAGCTACGCCAGAAAGCACTCCCCAAATCACGGAAACCAATGAGACGGTTAACTCATTGGCCACTCCATTCGTCATTAGCAAAAATGTGCCAGCAATTGCAAGCAAAATGGCTGCGCTCGTTGTTTTAGACGGCTTTTGTCGTTCTTTTATGATGGAATATAGCACAATATAAATCGGCGCCAAATATTGCAACAATGTCGCGGTAGCGGCATTACCTGTAGCAATCGAAGCAAAATACGTATACTGCACGCCAAGCATTCCGATTAGGCCAAACCATAATAATGGCTTGGCGCTGCTTCTTTCTTTCCAAATCGACAAAGGATGCAACTTTTTATATGCACTTATAGCAAGCAAAGCGATCCCTGACAGCAGCATCCTTACCGCAACAAGCCATTCCGTCGTTACTTGCTTTTCTTGAAACAATACTTGCGCCGCCGTTCCAGACAATCCCCAAAGCGCCGCACCTGATATAACCATTATTAATCCTTTGGCACGACTCGACACCATTTCTCTCCTCCTATGTCGTCCAGAACTACTTCTTTTCGTCGAGCACAGCAATCACTACTCCGGCAATGATCAAAGCACCGCCATACCAAAATGCTTCACTCAGCCGTTCATGTAAAAATAACCAGCCAAATAGGGAACCGACAAGCGGCTGGAAAAAGAAAAATAAGGAACCGACTCCCGCATCCATCATTTCCATTCCCTTATTCCAAAGGAAAAAGGCTCCTGCTGTAGACACCACACCAAGATACAGAACACCAAAAACGATAGGCGGATGAAGCAAAAAAACAGATTGTCTCACAAGCTCCCATACCATCATTGGAGTGGTGCAAATAAGTGCCACAAAAATCGCGTAAGTTGTGATAACTAACGTTGAAAGTCGAGCGGAAGCGATCTTTACTAACACTGACAGCAGCGCCCAAGTAAGCGCTGCTCCGACCAATATCACACTGCCCCAAATCGATGATTCTTTTCCACCGCTGAGGCCAATGACAACAATGACCCCAGCTGTCGCTAACACAAGAGCTGCGATTTTTCTTACAGTGATCGCTTCATGCAGCAGCCAGCGAGCAAATAAAACAATAAAAGCCGGGGTAGCGGATGTAATGAGCGCTCCCGTATGCGCATCCGACAGTTTTGTTCCAATAAATTGCAGGGAGATAGAAATAAAATAGCCGATGACGCCGATCCAGCCAATCCACTTCCAATCATTTGCTTTCACAGAAACTCGCTTTTTTTGCAGCTGTAAGACGCCAAACAAAACGGTAAAAGCGATCACATAGCGCAACCACACCAGTGTAAACGGCGGAACATAGTCGAGCACATATTTACTGACGACATACATTCCTCCCCAAATGCTTGATGCAACCGATAAATACAAAGCCCCCATCAATGTTTTTTTCATCGTTTATCAACCTCCGTCTTTCGTTAAAGATCATTCTCTGCACGCAAGACGGAGCATACCTATACGCCAGCTTGCCCCGTCTTAGAAGCAAGCGGCTGGCTGATCGTTTTCAAACAATGTTCTTTTCATTCCTCTTCCTCCTCTGCCAAATTTATATTTTGTTTCATTGTATCAAATTTTTCTTTCTTTTCCACACCTATTTTTCGCAAAGAATATATTCTCCTTTACCGGGAAAAACTAGTATCCTAAATTCTCTGATTTCCGAAAGAAGGTGGCCGATTGTGAACCATTATCCGTTAAGCATCGTACAGGTGTTATTTATTTTTCTGTTATCCGTCGGATTGATGGACCACGTGATCGTCATCCCACTTTTATTGGATGCCGCCCATCGCGATGCGTGGATTTCAGCCATCTTAACACTTGGACTGTTGCCTGTATGGATGGTCCTCTTGTATTTCATTATGAAACAGTCCAAACAAACCAATTTATTCATCTGGCTTAAAAACGAATTCTCTAGCGTGATCACATATATTGTGTCATTTTCCGGCACGTTATTATTAGTCATCATCAGTTATGTCACGTTAAAAGACACGGTTACATTCACAACAACAACGTATTTAACTTCAACACCAAGCTGGATCATTATCCTTTTATTAGTAGGACTTTGCTTTTACAACGCCTATCTAGGCATTGATTCCATCGCGAAAACATCCGGCATTGTTTTGCCGTTCGTCGTGATTTTTGGAGTTTTAGTCATGCTTTCTACGGTACCGCACAAAGACTATTCCTTGCTAAAGCCTATTATGGAAAACGGATGGGATCCGGTATTAAAGGGAATGATTTATACAGGGGCAGGCTATGCGGAAATTATCATGATCTTGTTTATGCAGCACCGTTTGCAGCCAAAATTTCCGTTTCTTGGACTTCTTTTTATTGGCATTTTCGCAGCCAGCTTAAGCATTGGCCCGACAATCGGCGCCATCATTGAATTTGGTCCAAGAAATGCAAGAGTATTACGTTATCCCGCCTTTGAGCAATGGCGGTTAGTGAACTTAGGAACCTATATTGAACATATTGATTTCCTTTCCATTTATCAATGGCTCTCAGGGGCATTTATTCGCATTTCATTTGCCACAGCCTTAATCCCTGAGTTGTTCGCGGTATCAAACAAACAAACACGGCGCTGGATTTTGATTTTTGTCTATGTGGTCATTTGTACTCTTTCACTTCTGCCTGTAAGTGATCCACAATTTTTATATGTATTAAATCACTTTATTTTACCATTCTCTTTATATTTCATGTTAAGCCTATCTGGCTTGCTCGGGATATTAGCATTCATTTCATACATAAAAACAAGGAGAGGATCATAATGCAAATTCCGTTACGAGCCGCACAATCCGCGCAAAAGAATAATGATCATAGCGGTAAAGAAACAATGTTGGTTACCGAAGAATCGCTTCGCTATTTTTACTCTAACTGTAAAGATGTGGCCATTCTGACATCTAAAATTCAACCAGCCAAAAGCAGCAGTGGATCGCTGACGCTTGTCTTTGTGTATTGTGAAGAATTATGCGATACACGGCAGCTTAGGCAAGTGATTTTTCCGATGTTTCGTGAAATGTGCCGCGACTATCCTTGTCAAACGGTAGAGGAAATCGAGGCTAACAAATTGATGCCTATGGAACTTCTTGGAAAAGAAGTAACGATTGATGATATGAACTATATTTTATTTAACGGTGATTTGCTCGTATATTTTCAAGAAGCGGACGTTTTATATTCGTTAACCCTGGCCAATCCGCCCAACCGAAACCCGGAAGAACCGAATACAGAAGTATCGATCAGAGGGGCAAAGGATGGATTTATCGAAGAAATTTCTAAAAACGTCGCGCTGATCCGCAAACGCGTCAAATCCCATCAACTATCTTATGAATTGTTTATTGTCGGGACAAGAAGCCAAACAAAAGTGGGGTTATTATATATTAAAGATATCGCCAATACGCAAATCATTGATGAAGCAAGAAGACGAATATTGAATCTCAATATTGATATTATGACAGGCACGAATCAGCTTGAAGAACTGCTTGGGGATCGCCGCTTTTCTTTATTTCCGACATTCAGTTACACCGGCAGAGCCGATTTTGCTGTCAGCTGTTTATTAAACGGACGCTTTGTCCTCCTTGTCGACGGTGCGCCCACAGCAGCGATCGGTCCGGCGAATTTAACCTTTTTATTAAATACATCAGAGGATAACAATACCGCTTTTATCTTTGTTTTTTTCCAACGGATATTACGGCTGCTAGGGATTTCTTTAGCGATTTATCTGCCGGGATTTTGGGTTTGCTTAACGGCATTCCATCCTTATGAGCTGCCGTTTACCATGCTTGCTACAGTCGTTCTTTCCCGACAGGGCGTTCCTCTTCCAGTTACATTGGAAATGTTTCTCATGCTTGGGTTGTTCGAAATTTTTAAGGAAGCCGGGATGCGGCTGCCGATTGCGATCGGGCAAACCTTATCTGTCGTTGGCGGGCTCATTATCGGGCAAGCGGCGATCGACGCTGGACTGGCCGCTCCCCCTACACTTGTCGTAACAGCGATTTCCGTCGTCGCTACATTTACGCTTGTCAACCAAAACTTATCCGGTGTCGTCACGTTGTTGCGGTTTATCGTTCTTGTTTTTTCGGCGTTCTTCGGCTTATTCGGATTTATCGTTTCTCTCTTTTTGTTATTAACCTATGTAGCCAATATTACAACATTTGGAATCCCTTATTTAACACCGCTCTCGCCTCCTACACGCGATATTTTAAAAGTATTGACGACCATTGTTTGGAAAAGATTTAGAAATAGAGCGGAAGTAGTGTATCCAAAGGATAATACATCAAAAGGGGAGAACAACTAATGCTAAAACGTGCCATCCCCTTGCTGCTTTCTCTTACATTATTAACCGGATGCTGGGGAACAAAGGACATTGACCACGTTGTCTATGTGCATGCGATGGGAGTGGATTATAAAGACCATAAATTTATCGTCTATGTGCAATTCATCAATTTTACCGGGCTCGCTAAAACGAATGCTGGCGGCGGACAGCAAAGAGTAGACACAGCAGTAGGAAAAGCAACAGGAGAAACCTTTAATATTGTTACGGATAATATTTATCCTTCCATTCAACAAATGGTATCATGGGGACAAATCAAAGGAATTGTCTTTACGGAGCGTGCTTTAAAGGCAAAGCCTGTTAAGGATGTTTTAGATTTGATTGATCGATATAATGAAATTCGCCATACATTATGGGTGTATGCAACAAAAGAACCATTAGACAAGCTTTTTTCTACCGTTCCATTATTGCAAGCATCTGTTTATTTCTCCTTGCTCGGCAATCCGGAGGATATTTTCCAGCAAAGCTCTTTTATCCGGCCCATTCGTTTAAACCGCTTCGAATCCGATCTAAACGAACCGGGAAAAACCGCAAGAGTTCCTTATTTGGGAATTTCGGAAAAAACATGGGAAGAAAACCATCAAAAAAAGCCGATGCTTACCTTATCCGGCATCTGCTTTATGCGCCAGCACGAGGTGCAAAAATGCTTTAACCGGTCTAAAATTATGGGAATCCGCTGGGTAGAAGAAAAGATCTCTCGAACGCCCATTTATATAAAAAAAGGCAAAAGAGTCGTCGCCTCTGTTGTTGTACTTGGGCCAAAAGCAAAAATCGCTTACAAAATGAACAAAGGCACACCGGAATTTACCGTTGAACTCAAAGTACAAGGAAGCATTATTGAAGTATTACAGCCATTAACCGAAAAAGAGCTTATTGACCTTGCTCAAAAAACGATTGAAAAAGAGATCAAAGATTTATACGAGCTCGGACGAAAATATGATATTGACATGTTAAATTTGTCCGAGATATTGTATCGGGAAAACCCTGCTGCATGGAAAAGAATAACGGTAGACAAAGCCTTGCCATTAAAGAAAGATACATTAAAAGATGTTAAAGTCAAGCTATCCATCAGTACATCAGGAGAACGGAAGTTTACCAAATAGCCTGAAATAGCATTTTTGAATCCCTCTTCCTCTTGAACATCTCTTAAACAATGGGCCGCCTTTGCCGCATGAATGACGGCTAAATCAAACATACGTTCTTATGCCTAGCCACTGCTCTTTAGAATCATTCATTCCATCTGTGAAATGCGTTTATACAGATCGTTCCCATCAAGCTCAACATGAGATATATTTTGCTAATAAATAAAGAGGCGATTAATTCGCCTCTTTAAAATAATCTTTATAAAATCCTCCTACTTGGCCCGTGTTATCAACAATAAAGTAAAATTCTTCCGTTTCATTTTTTACGTCATACGTCTTTCCCTCAGTTAACACACGATTCACAACATATTTTTCTGCATTTGTATGTACACATGTTACTTTTTTGATCGTTGGGCGATTTAGCCATGTCTGATGAATCATTTCGTATTGCTCTCCTTTATTATAGGGTCATTGTTAGTTCTATTTTAAGCATTTTTTTCTTGTGAATCAACACGTTTGGCAGCATATTTTTGATACAGACCATATAAAACGGAAGCCTTGTACGCTTCTACCTTCTTCTGTCCGATCGGGTGGCGGCGAATGCCGATATCCTTTAATTGTTGAACAAGCCAGCCTTTTGAACCAAAATGGGCCATAAAAACTTCTCCTTTCCTTTTCCGCAACTTTTCCTATACTATATGTTCACCGCACATAGGATAGAACAAAAAATGCGGAGAAGCTGTTTACGCTTCTCCGCATTTTTTGTTGTTCACAGCAAGGCAACAGAAGTGGTTTTCCGAAGCAAAGATCGGCTGCACTCCCCTTTTTGTTAAACCGATGAGGCGCGATCTTTGTTTTTCCCTTTTAAGAAAAACGATAAAATCAACGCTAAAAAAGCAAGTCCTGTTGCTACTATGAATGCATCGTTAATTCCTTCAACAGCTGAACGTTGCTGCACCATTCCGTACAACAGTTGAGTGACGGCTTCATCACTTGGGATGAAATGCTTCAATTGAGCAACTAGGTCTGCTATCGTCGGATTATTCAGTGTCATTTCATTTCGATAGCTTTCAGCGTGAAACTTGGAGCGATTCGACATAACCGTCACAAGAAAAGCAGTTCCCAAGGAAGAAGCGACTTGGCGCAGCGTATTCGCTGTTGCCGTTCCATGGCTATACAAATGACGCGGCAGCACATTCAATCCTGCCGTCATAATTGGCATCGATAGCATGGACATGCCAAACATCCGGAAAATGTACAGCCATAAAATATGCGAATAGGGTGTGTCCATCGTCAATCGGCTAAATTCCCATGTTGTAACAACTGTAATAACAAGCCCAACAATTGCTAGCCATCTAGCGCCAATTCGGTCAAAGATGGCTCCGGAAATCGGCGACATAATCGCCATGACAATGGCTCCCGGCAGTAAAAGCAAACCGGAGTCCAACGGAGTAAAACCGCGAAGATTTTGCAAATAAACCGGAAGCAGCACCATTGCGGCAAATAAAGCCATATTAATGACACAGCCAATGACAGTTGTTAAGGTGAAAATATTATATTTAAATACCCGTAAATTCAAAATAGGATGCTCCACTGTAAAGCAGCGCCATATAAACAGAACCAAGAAGATAGCACCAATGACAATGGAAACGGCTACCTCTGTATTCCCCCAGCCATTGCTTCCTGCTTCACTAAAACCGTACAGCACTCCCCCAAAGCCGAGAGTGGAATAAATAGCTCCTCGAACATCCAACGTTGGATTGGCTGTTTTCGGCGTATTTTTCAGCCACATAAACGCTAAAATAATATCCACTATAGCAATTGGCAGAACAATATCGAACAACAGACGCCATGAATAATGCTCGACAATCCATCCTGATAACGTCGGGCCGACCGCTGGGGCAAACATCATTGCAATTCCCACGGTTCCCATTGCCATTCCCCGTTTTTCAGGAGGGAAAATATTCAGCATAATGACCATCATGAGCTGCATAATGATTCCCGCGCCAACCGCTTGAATTAAGCGTCCAGTTAAAATCACGCCAAAGGAAGGCGCCAAGGAGCAAACGAAGGCGCCAAGCGCAAAAAAGGCCATTCCTGAGAGAAACAGCTTTTTAGTTGGAAATTTCGCGATTAGAAATGGGCTGATCGGAATCAGGACGCCGTTAACTAGCATATATCCGGTAACAAGCCATTGGATTGTCGATGTTTCTACATTAAAATCATTCATCATGTGCGGCAATGCCACATTGATTAATGTTTGATTTAAAATGGCAACGAAGGCGCCAAGCATGATGGTGACGACTACTTTCCCGCGGCTGCCTAACTCTTCTTGATGAGCTGAAGCAGAAGGAGGCTGCTGCTGTTCTTCTGCCCCCATCGCCGGAGCTACAGCAACGTCCGTTTCATCGCTAACTACACGGGTAGCGACGTTCCGTTTTCTCTTTACTGCATAGTTCAATGCAGCTAGTACGAAAACAGAAAAAACAATATAGGCTATGAAAAAGCTAGACATGCTTGATCACCTACTTATGAATGCGAACGGTGACATTCATGCCCGGCACTAGTCCCGCTCCGCTGTAGTTATCAATGGAAATCGTAACAGGGACAACTTGTGTCACTTTTGTATAGTTTCCTGTATTATTGGAGCTTGGAAGCAAGCTGAATGTGTTTGCTGTCGCATAGCCAAGCTTTTGAACCGTTCCTGTAAATTTCCGATCTGGATAAGCATCAACGTAAATATCAACGTCTTGACCAACCTTTACATCCTCTATATCGGTTTCATTGATGTTCGCAGTAACCCATAAGTCATCTAAATCATATCCCCGTGCCAACGCTGTCCCGGCAGCCACAAAAGAATTCGCTACAGCACTTTGCTGAACAATCGTAACATTTTGCGGCGCTGTCACAGAGATTGTATGCTCTCCGTCGGATACTTCCCCAACCTTATCATCTTTGCGAAAGTTTTTTCCGATATCGGCAGACCAATTTGTCAGCTTTCCTGAAACGGGAGACGCAATCACAATTTGCTGCCCGTCAACGTGAGCGTTATCTGTTTTAATATAGTTCGTCGCTTCGTTTACATAATAATAAGCCGCAAAGCCGCCGGCTACAAGTAAAATAAGAACAATGATATTCAATGTAATGAGACGTCTTGTATTCACTCGTTTATTCCTCCCCTAGCAAAATGTCTCGAATAGTGCCATGAAGCGATATGAGATGTTCTAACTCTTCCTTACTGATTACATCTGTCAAGCGTTTTAACTGTCGAAACAGTGCCGAATCCTCGTCATTGAACGCTTCTTTAAGCTTTTTTCGGCCTTTATCGGTTAAGTATAGGGTTACAGCGCGTCTGTCTTCTTTAGATGTTTCGCGCATTACCAAATCCGCACTGACTAATCGGTCCACTGTCCCGCTGACCGTGCTATTGCTCATATTTAACTTCTCCGCCAGATCATTTAAACGGACGTTCTCTTGTTTAAACAGCGTGTAAAGAATAATGAGCTGCAGCTCTGTGATCCCCACTCGCGTTGCATCCTCGCGAACCAGACGATACAACGCTTTTTGAATCCGAAAAACGGAATACATCAAGTCACGCCCTAATGGATTCATTGATTCCCTCCTTTCATTTCAATTTAAATAATTTCAATACGAATTATTCTCATACGAAAATTGATTATAGCATATTTTTATTAAAAATCAACTATCTTGTCTTTATCATTCCAGAGATTAGTATGTCCTTTATCAAACAAGCAAAACTACTGTTATCGTAATAAGATCTCATTCAGACAAATAAAAATTTTGTCAAAAAAGATAAAAATTTACCTATATCAATATAACAAAAAGCCGACCTCTGAAAGAGATCGGCTTTTGTATGATCGAATAAAGATGCCGCGATTTGCCGTTTTCTGAATGGAGTTTCTCAACCACACTCCACTAGGTGGGTGTTCGCAGAAACGTTCTTGTCGTCCTCCGCATCCGATTATCGAGGCATGACATTCCCGTTTCGATATGGAACTCCCTCTTTACAGTCATCGGTTGAAACTTCATTCTGTCACGTACAACGCAGCAGGTGATTATTATCATACATAATCTTTTGCTACTTTGCAAGTATCTATTCCTGATTTTTTATTACACCGGATACACTCCATGCTTTCTTTCCGAAAAGACGATATATTTCGACATATAGGCATCAAAACGGCGAGTCAATTCTTCCCGCAGCTGATTTGGCGCGATAATGCCATCGACGACCATCTCTGACGCTAAGCGATAAATATCGATATCGCGGCGATATTCCTCCCGTTTTTGTTCAATAAAAGCCGCTTGTTCTTCTTTAGGAAGCTCAGCAATTTTATTGGCATATACCGCATTAACAGCTGCCTCCGGTCCCATCACGGCAATTTGCGCATTAGGAAATGCTAAGCAGCAATCCGGTTCAAAGGCTGGACCAGCCATCGCATAAAGACCGGCCCCATACGCTTTCCGCACGATAACAGAAATTTTTGGAACCGTCGCTTCTGACATCGCTGAAATCATTTTCGCTCCATGTCGGATAATTCCTGCTCTTTCCACTTTTGTGCCGATCATAAATCCTGGAATATCGGCTAAAAATAAAAGCGGAATATTGAAGGCGTCACATAAAGTAATAAATTTGGCTGCTTTATCAGCCGAATCATGGAATAAGACACCGCCCTTGACGCGCGGTTGGTTAGCAAGGATGCCAATTGGCTGTCCATTCAAGCGAGCAAGTCCTGTAATCAATTCAGGTGCAAATAGCTTTTTGATTTCGCAAAAAGAGTCTTCATCCACAAAACGCTCAATCAAATCATACATATTAAACGGCGCATTTTGATTCAACGGCAAAATATCCTCGATGTTTTTTTCAAAGCTCTTCGCTGGCTTTGCTTCGGCAACCGGCGGTTTTTCAGCGAAGTTGGCCGGAAAATAAGATAAGTACTTGCGTGCAAATTGGATCGCTTCTTCTTCTGTTTTTACAAGCACATCTCCGCATCCTGAAACACTGCAGTGCATACGCGCTCCGCCCATTTCTTCGAGCGTCACTTTTTCGCCAATGACCATTTCGGCCATTCGCGGCGATCCTAAATACATCGAAGCATTCCCTTCAACCATAATGACGATATCACAAAAAGCAGGAATATAAGCGCCACCGGCTGCCGATGGACCAAATAATAAACAGATTTGCGGCACTTTTCCAGACAGCTTCACCTGATTGTAAAAAATGCGCCCTGCCCCGCGGCGGCCAGGAAACATTTCCACCTGGTCGGTAATGCGCGCTCCGGCAGAGTCTACTAAATACAGCATCGGGCATCGAAGCTTTTCCGCGGTTTCTTGGATGCGAATGATTTTTTCTACGGTGCGTGATCCCCAAGACCCGGCCTTTACCGTTGAATCATTGGCCATTACACATACGGTTTGCCCATTGATTTTGCCGATCCCCGTTACCACCCCGTCAGCCGGCAGGCCGTCAGCAAGACAATTGGCAAATAAAGCATCCTCAAATTGCATCCCATCATCAAATAACAGCTTTAGACGATCCCGTACAAATAGCTTGCCTTGCTCCGCATTTTTTTGATGGTACTTTATGGCACCACCTTGTTCAATTTTTTCAATTTGTTCCGCCAATTTCTCAGTTAACGTTTTTGCTTGCTCGTTGATCACTCGCACTTCCTCCTTTACTCTCCTTTATAAACAGGCTTCCGTTTTTCTTTAAAGGCCTGCAGCCCTTCTAAACGGTCCTTTGTTGGAATGGTCATCTCGTAAGCCATCTGTTCCAGCTTCAAGCCTGTATATAAATCGACTTCCAGACCTCGATTAATGGCTATTTTAGCTTGGGAAACAGCGATCGGCGCATTTTGGATAATTTGTTCGGCAAGTTTATTCGCCTTTTCCATTAACTGCTCATCAGGCACAACATACTCTACTATTCCAAGCTGGGCCGCTTCCGCCGCTGTTAGCCGCTTGGCCGTAAAAATGAGCTCTTTTGCTTTGCCTTTTCCAATTAAACGCGGAAGCCGCTGAGTTCCGCCGGCTCCCGGAATAATGCCAAGCGATGTCTCGGTTAATCCAAGCTGGACATGATCAGAGGCAATGCGGATGTCACAGGCTAACGCCAATTCCAGGCCACCGCCAAAAGCAACGCCATTCATGGCACAAATCGTCGGTGCTGGAAGCTGTTCAACTTCATTGATCGTATCGCGAATCAGCGCCACCGTTTTTCTCACCTCTGTTTCAGTCATACTGGCGCGTTCCTTTAAGTCGGCACCAGCGCAAAACGCTTTTCTTCCACTTCCTGTTACAATTACACATCGGATCGAGCGATCAAATTTTAATTGCTCAAGCTTTTGCTTCAGCTCGTTTAACATCGCAGTGGACAAAGCGTTGGCTGCTTGCGGGCGATGCAAGGTCAGCACCGCCACTCCATTCGCCGCCTCATAGAGAATAGAAGGTTCCATTCAATCACTCTCCTTCATTAGGACAAACACGAATCGATGGTTTGTAACTGATGGCTACTGAGCGCTCGACCGATCTTGTTTTGAATGAATAGCGCCGCTTCCGTTAGCCGCGCGGCGTCAATGCCTGTAGCAATATCCATGCCATGAAGCATATATAATAAATCATCCGTTGCGACATTTCCGGAAGCTCCTGGAGCATATGGGCAGCCGCCCAATCCGCCGAGTGAGCTATCAAAGGTTGTAATGCCCATTTCTAATGAAATCAGTACATTGGCTAAAGCGGTTCCTCTCGTATCGTGAAAATGCATGGCTAGTTTTTCTTTTGGAAATCTCTTTAAAAGTGAGTTGAGTACAGCTTCCACTTGGCGCGGGGTAGCAACACCGATCGTATCGCCTAACGAAAGCTCATCCACCCCCATTTCAAACAACCGCTCTGATATAGCGGCTACCTGTTCAACGGAAACTTCCCCCTCATATGGGCAACCAAAAACCGTTGAAAGATAGCCGCGAACGGTTTTTTGAGCACGCTTTGCTTCCTGAACAACAGCGGTTAGGACAGGAATGGTGTCGGAGATGGATTTATTAATATTTCTTTGATTGTGTGTCTCACTTGCCGACATAAATACTGAGATTTCATCCACTTGAGCCGCCAAAGCTTTTTCGAGCCCTTTTTGATTCGGAACAAGTGCAGCGTATGTAACACTAGGAACTCTCTCAATTCCTGTTGCAACATCGAAGGCATCAGCGAGCTGCGGAATCCATTTTGGATGAACAAATGATGTGATTTCAATGTACGTCAACCCTGTTTTGGAAAGCTGATTGATCCAAGCAATTTTATCTTCAGTCGCAATGGCTGTCTTTTCGTTTTGCAGTCCATCACGAGGACCTACCTCTTTAATTGTTACGTGTTTCGGCCAGTTGCCCACGCTCCTCACCTCTTATTCCAATTCAAGCAAAATGTCGCCTTCATTGACAAAATCGCCTTCTTGCACATGAATTTCTTTAACGACTCCGCTTGCTTCTGCAGCAATGGGAATTTCCATTTTCATTGATTCTAAAATTACGACATCTTGCCCTTCCTCAATTTTTTCGCCAACAGAAACAACAATTTTCCATACATTTCCTGCCATTGTTGCCACAATTTGATTCATCTTTTTATTCCTCCATTTCCTAATCTTGATGATCGAAGGTCTTCCACTTTCTTAATGAAGAAAAGTGGAAGACTTCATGAGCCTCTTATTTTTTGATCGAAATATTGCTTAAATGACGATTGACAAAATCTGTTGTCGTATGCCCCGCTTGAAATTCCGGGTGCGTTAATACTTCTTTTAGCATTGGAATGTTTGTTTTAATTCCTTCAATTTGATAGCTGTCGAGCGCTTGCAACATGCGATCAATTGCTTCCTTTCGGTTTTCGCCTTTCACAATTAATTTCGCAATCATAGGATCATAAAATGGCGTTACCACCATTCCGCTTTGAACAGCTGTTTCGTTGCGAATATGCTCTCCTTCTGGCAATTGAAAGGCCGTAATGGCTCCTGGGGATGGAAAAAAGGTTTTTGGATCTTCCGCGTAAATCCGCACCTCAATGGCATGCCCTCGGCGCTGGATATGCTCTTGGCTATAGCCAAGCTTTTCTCCGGCAGCGACGCGCAGCTGCTCTTCGACAAGATCCAAACCGGTGATTTCCTCTGTTACTGGATGCTCTACCTGAAGCCGCGTATTCATTTCAAGAAAGTAGAAATTTTTCTGTTCGTCAACAAGAAATTCAATTGTTCCTGCATTTGTATAACCGATATATTTGGCAGCTTGAATCGCTGTCTCTCCCATTTTTTTTCTTGTTTGCTCATCTAAAAACAAGGAAGGAGCTTCTTCAATCACCTTTTGATGGCGCCGCTGAATCGAACATTCACGCTCCCATAAATACACATAATTCCCGTGGCGGTCCGCAAGAAGCTGAACTTCAATATGGCGAGGGTTCTGAATATACTTTTCCAAATACATCGCCCCATCGCCAAAGAAAGAAGTCGCCCGCTTTTGGTTGCCTTCAAACGCTTTGCGCAATTCCTCCTCATTATGGACGATTTGCATGCCGATGCCGCCACCACCGGCAGATGCCTTTAACATAATGGGATAACCGATTGTCGCTGCCGTGCTCATTGCTTCTTCAACATTTTGCAGCGGAAACGAAATGCCTGGAACGATCGGCACACCTGCCTCTGCCATCGTTTTCCGCGACTCAATCTTGCTTCCCATTTTCGCAATTACATCCGCATTCGGCCCGATAAATACGATTCCTTCCTCTTCACAACGACGCGCAAACGCCGGATTTTCCGACAATAGACCATATCCTGGATGAATCGCTTCCGCTTTCGTCGTTTTGGCGATTTCAATAATTTTTTCAATATTCAAATAACTTTCACTGACACGCGGCTTTCCGATTAAATAAGCTTCGTCTGCCCATTTGACATGGAGAGAAGCAGCATCTGCTTCTGAGTATATCGCTACCGTCTGAATTCCTAACCGCCGGCATGTTCGAATGACTCGTGCTGCAATTTCTCCCCGATTCGCCACTAACACTTTTTTAAACATGCAACTCCTCCTATTCATTGGTTGTCTTGGCACGAAGAATTTGTTTAGCCTGTTCACGCAACTTAAACTTTTGGATTTTTCCAGACGCTGTCATCGGATATGAATCCGTAAATTCAATATAACGAGGAATTTTATGACGCGATATTTTTCCGCGGCAAAATTCACGAATTTCCTCAACTGTTGCAGCTTGCCCTGGCTTTAAAATAATCCACGCCATCACTTCTTCCCCATACTTCTCATCAGGCACTCCAACCACTTGAACATCTAGAATTTTCGGATGCCGATATAAAAATTCTTCAATTTCTCGTGGATAAATGTTTTCTCCACCGCGAATAATCATATCCTTTAACCTTCCAGTAATGCGGCAATATCCATTTTCATCCATTATCGCTAAGTCGCCTGTATGAAGCCATCCTTCGTCATCAATCGCTTCTCTCGTTGCTTCCGGATTGTTATAATATCCTTTCATGACATGATAGCCTCTTGTACATAACTCTCCTTGCACCCCGCGTGGCACTTCCCTGTTTGTGCCCGGTTCGACAATTTTGACTTCAACATTCGGAAGCGCACGCCCCACTGTCTCGACACGCAAATGAATAGGGTCATCCGTTCTTGTCTGAGTAATGACGGGCGAAGATTCAGTTTGTCCATAAGCAATCGTAATTTCCTTGGCTCCCATTTTTTCAATGACCGCCTTCATCACTTCGATTGGGCAGTTTGATCCTGCCATAATTCCTGTTCGCAAGGAAGACAAATCGTATTTTTCAAAATCAGGGTCGTTCAATTCGGCAATAAACATGGTTGGCACGCCATGTAAAGCTGTGCATTTTTCATCTTGAACCGTTTGAAGCACTTGTTTCGCGTTGAATTCTTGAATTGGCACGATCGTAGCGCCGACAGAGACGCATGCTAAGACGCCAAGCACGCAGCCAAAGCAGTGGAAAAATGGCACAGGAATACATAAACGGTCTTCTTTTGTAAGCTTCATGCATTGAGCGATGTTGTAGGCATTGTTGACAATGTTGTAATGACTGAGCATCACTCCTTTTGGAAAGCCCGTCGTTCCTGAGGTATATTGCATGTTGATGACATCGTGAGGGTCGAGAGCGTTCATTCGTTGATCAAGTTCCTCTTCGGTGATGTCATGGGCCATCGCCAAAATGTCATTCCACGTGTATGTGCCTGGGTAACGTCGGTCCCCCAGAACAATCACATTTTTTAGACGCGGAAGACGTTTCGACTTCAGCTGTCCTGGCTGACATTCGTACAGTTCGGGAGCAATCTCATAAATAGTGTCAATGTAAGAGGAATCGCGATATCGTTCTATTAAAATCAGCGTGGTAGAGTCTGATTGCTTCAATAAGTATTCTAATTCAGCTGTGCGGTAGTTCGTATTGACCGTTACAAGCACAGCCCCCATTTTACCTGTAGCAAACTGGCACGCCAGCCATTCAGGAGTGTTCGTTGCCCAAATGGCAACATTCTCTCCTGTCTCAATGCCCAGCTTCATGAATCCCCGAGCAACAAGACGGCAATATTCATCAAACTGCCTGTATGTCATTCTAAGTCCGCGATCTGCATACACAACAGCCTCATGCTCTGGGTAAGCGTTCGCTTTTTCTTCTAATAGCTTGCCAACTGTAACCTCTAACATCTCCGCCATAACATGCGCCTCCTTTGGTTGAATGAAATTTTCATCCGCGCCATTTTTCTGCCTTTAACATCCAAGCTGACGGGCAATGACGAGCCGCTGAATTTCAGATGTGCCTTCACCAATTTCCATAAGCTTAATATCGCGCAAATGGCGCTCGACCCCATATTCTTTCATGTACCCGTATCCGCCATGGATCTGAATGGCTTGATTACATATGCGGAAGCCAGCTTCAGAAGCGAACAGTTTAGCAAAAGAGGCTTCTTTTGTAAACGGTTTCCCTTGGTCTTTTAGCCAAGCCGCTTTATACATCATATTGCGGGCTAATTCGATTTCCATCGCCATATCGGCAAGCTTAAACTGAATCGCTTGAAATTTAGAAATGGATTGGCCAAATTGTGTGCGTTCTTTCGCATATTGAAGCGCTTTCTCAAACGCAGCTTGAGCGATTCCAACGGCAAGAGCAGCAATTGAAATGCGGCCGCCATCGAGAGTATATAAAAATTGCTTAAAGCCCTTTGCTGGATCCCCTAATACGTTCTCTTTCGGCACACGCACATTTTCTAGCACAAGCTCGCACGTATTGGAAGCACGGACACCCATTTTGTCGTAATTGCATCGAATCGTAAATCCCGGGGTATCTGTTGGAACAATAATAGCAGAGATGATATTTTTTCCTCTCTCATCCTTTCCGGTGACTGCAGTCACAATTACTTGCCTTGCATGCCCCGCATTCGTAATCCAGCATTTTTCTCCATTGATGATATATTCATCTCCGTCCAGCACCGCTCTCGTCCGAGTTCCCCCAGCATCAGAACCAGCATTCGGTTCGGTTAATCCGAACGCTCCCAACGCCTCTCCTCTTGCCATCGGAACAAGCCATTTTTGCTTTTGCTCTTCTGTGCCGAAATAGTAAATAGGGCTTGCACCTAGTGAGACAGCAGCAGCATAGCTAAGACCTGTCCCGCCACAAGCACGGCCAATTTCCTCAACAGCGACGGCATATGAAATCGTATCGCCACCAGCTCCGCCGTATTCTTCTGGAAACGGGATTCCCAATAGCCCTAATTCTCCCATCTTTTTGAATATTCCGACAGAAAAATAGGCTTCTTCATCCCATTTCGCCGCGTTTGGTGCAATTTCCTTCTCGGCAAACTCCCTTACCATTTCTTTAATCATCTGTTGCTCTTTTGTCAGTTCAAAATTCATTCTCTCTCCCCCATTTATAACATATTATTCTAAAACCGACTAGTCGGTTTTGAATGGTTTTAAGACCGACTAGTTGGTTTGTTTCACGAGCAACACTTACATTCAGTAAGCATCATTTTTTAAAACGATCGGAGTGAAGCTTGCTTGTTTTTGATGAAATAAATGATATTTTCCGATTTTTGCTTAGCTTCTTCTGTAAGGACAGCATGCAAAATAAAATCAATAAAATAGTCGGCAATTTGTTCGATTGTCATCGGTCCTTCCGGTTTATACCATTTATACGTCCAGTTCACCATACCAATAATCGTCATGCCTGTAATTTCTACAGAAAGCTCTGGACGAAACTCGCCTGCGGCAATGCCTTCGCGAATGACCCGGAAAATCACCTGCTTAAACTCATCACGTTTTTCATTGATTTTTTGTGAATACTCCGGTTTTAAATAAGTGCTTTCTTGGTAAAACACCGTGATATGCGGCTTGTATAAATGAAATACTTTTACAAATGATTGAATAATGGCACATAAACGCTCTGTAGGCGTTTTATAGTTTTCATAGGCCGCCTGCGCCTTGTTGAGCACGTAAGTAATAAACACATCGTGAATGTGATAAAGAAGTTCATCTTTTGATTTAAAATTATGATAAAAACCGCCTTTTGATGCGTTAATTTCTGTGACAATCCGATCGACGGTAACTCCATGATAGCCATATTGTTCAAAAAGATGTAGAGCCGTATCGATAATTCTTTCTTTTAACGTTTTATTTGCCATTGAAAATCTCCTTTATCGTTTATATTAACATAATTTTTAGAAAAGTTAAATATTTTGTAGTTGCTATCTATAAAATACGTAATAAATGACCCAGATGTCAATAATTGTTTATAATAAGCGTTGATAAAAAAAAGAAAGAGGTAAGTTCAATGGCTAATATTCTTCTCATGAATGGCAGTTCACGCGAAAACGGGAATACAGCACGATTAGCGCAAATTGTGCTAGAGGGGATCGCTCATCAACAGATCTATATGAAAGATTTTTCGATTACACCGATTATTGATAAACGGCATGATCCAGAAGGATTTACTCCTGTGGCAGATGACTATGAAAAAATCATTCGTCTTGTTCGCGAACATGATATTTTGATTTTTGCCACACCGATTTATTGGTATGGAATGAGTGGACAAATGAAGCTGTTTATTGATCGGTGGTCACAAAGCTTGCGAGATCCTCATTTTTCCTTCAAGGAGGAAATGAAATCAAAAAAAGCGTTTGTTGTGGCTGTTGGCGGAGATGATCCGTATATAAAAGGACTGCCGCTTATCCAGCAATTCCAGTACATTTTCCAGTTTGTTGGCTTGACGTATATCGGTTACGTAATCGGTCAAGGAAACGCACCTGATGAAATTCTTTCCGACCAGCGAGCCCTAAGTGAAGCAAAATATTGGAATAAGATTTTTCGTTCGCTTTAGTTCCGTTGTTTTCTAAAAATAAACTTTTTCACACATCCGCCGGAGAGCAAGTCGGTGGCTTACCTTGGTCACATCAAAGCGTGACCGCGTGCCGACCTCTCGGCGGTTCACATGAGAGCAAATATGGAAGGGATCAGGATCATCTACCCAACTAGCACCACGAGTATGAAGATACAATTTGTGATACCATTCGGCATCGATGATGAACATCAAGGCTTTTTCTACGGTAGGAGCAGGCGACGAAACATTCAATAAGTACCCACTGTTTTTGTGGGAAGCTAGACCATCCTGACAAAATAAACAATAAGTTTAATAAATCGAGGCAAATTGCAGAACCTTATCAAGCACTTCACATTCCCATTCATGCCGATCAAACGTATGATTTGCACCGTTAATCCAGTGAATGGTTGCTTGCTCTCCATAACATCTCTGCTGATACTGGCTGCTTACTTGATAAGGGACAACATCATCATTCGTGCCATGAATCAGTAAGACTGGACCTCTATACGGCTTCGCTCGTTCGAATACATTGATCGTTTTCAAATCTTCTAAAAATGAGCGACCGACTAAATTACCCGCATGGTCATAATAAGGAGCAGTGATATCAATCTTGTTTTGCTTAACCATATACATCATCAGCTCATACATGTTTCCTGCCGGCGCTAGTAAAATAAGCTTATGAATTTCAGCCGCTCTTTCTCCAGCTAAAACACTCGCTACGAGCCCTCCCATACTAAGACCAAGCAAACAAATCTTCGTCGCATCAATGCGCCCATCTTTTTTTACAAAATCAAGAATGGCGTGCGCTTCTGCTATTTCGCTTGATACAGTCATATCTTCAAAATTCCCGTCGCTTTCCCCGCTTCCGAGAAAATCAAAACGAAAGCTCGCTATTCCTTGCTTCTCTAGCGCCCGCGACAACTTAAGAAACAATCGATGCGGCTCAAGCTTCGTCCCTGTAAAACCATGAAATAAAATGACCGCCGGAACTTTTTCACCTTCCTTTCGTGGAGGAATATGTTCCATTCCGCGAAGTGTCATTCCGCGATGCACTAACGTAATGGCCTTTTGCATCTTCTCTTCCCCTTTATCTTTATATTCGTTCCTTGTCTTGTCAATTTTTTATGTAGATAGGAAAAATGAGTGATTTTATGTATAATATATGCTTTTATTTTAAAAGATAATAAACGGAGGTGAGCCATTTGGAACCAATGTTATGTCCAAATTGCAAAACGAATCGAACACGCTTTAACTTAATTGAACAGCGTCCCGTGGCAGTCAAGCTCCATCCGCAAACAGGTGAAATTGAACAAGAATATACCAATGATTCCCTTGATCCTTTCCATCTGCCTTACCGCGGACCGAGCTATCGTGTTCAATGTGCCGCATGCGGACTCATTGAAAATCAGGAAATGTTCATTAAGCATGCACAGCATTTTTCTGACATGAAGTAAAAAGAAGAGCCCTCCTCTTGATCAGAAATCACTAAAAAACATTGATCAACCATAACGAAATAAGCAAGAAATAGACAATTCCTGATAGGAGTATTCATGGGGAGGAGGGGCGCAATAAATGAAGGGCCATTAGCCTTGTGGAGGACTTATTGATGAAATTTGTTGATGAATTGTATGAATATTATAAAGATCGGCTGACTGGAGACGAAGAAGACGCAGAAATCATGACCATGTCTATTTTAGAAGAGTTGAGTCGAAAAGATTTGCTGCAACTGATTGAAGATATGGACGAAACCGAATTGGTCGGCATGGTCGGCCTTTACATTCTTGAATGTCTGAAAGCAAAAATGGCCAATGAAGGAGTCGGACAAACAAAGTGGTCTTCCTCCTCTATTATTCATTAAAAAGGATGGCTTGCCGCCACCCTTTTATTTTTATTGAAAAAACTCTACATCATATCCTTCATTGATCAACACTTGATGGACGCGATGAATGTGGTCTTGATTTTTCGTTTCAAGTGAAAAGTGAATCTCTGCTTGACCCGGCAATACCTTTGCTCCAATGCGCTGATGATGAATGGACATGACATTAGCTTCCAATTCCGCAATAATGCGAAGCAGTTTATTGAGCTGTCCAGGTTTATCGGAAATGATCGTGGTGAATGTGACAAACCGTCCTGACTCCACTAAACCGCGTTCAATGATCCGAGAAATTAATGTAACATCCACATTTCCTCCGCTTAATACCGCGACAACTTTTTTTCCTTTGAATGGGACTTTATGATATAATAACGCCGCAAGCGGACAAGCGCCCGATCCCTCTACAAGCAGCTTGTTCCGTTCAAGTAAATAAAGCATCGTTCTTGAAATTTCTGTTTCTTCTACACAAACCACTCCGTCGACATATTTTTCAATGTATTGGTATGTGATGCCACCTGGCTTTTTGACGGCAATCCCATCAGCAATCGTGTCAGCAGAGACGATCGTCACCGGTTTTTTTTGGCGAAGCGCTTCCGTCATGCCGGGACATGCCGATGATTCCACTCCGTATACTTGAATCGATGGTTTTAGTTGCTTCAATGTAAAGGCTAATCCAGCGAGCAACCCCCCTCCTCCTACTGGACACAGCACCACATCCACATCAGGCAGCTGCTCGATAATTTCCAAACCAATCGTGCCTTGACCAGCAATGACCGCTAAATCATCAAAGGGATGGACAAATGTCGCTTCACGTTCTTTTTGCAATTGTAAAGCATATTCCAGCGACTCATCAAACACATCGCCATGCAAAACGACTTCGGCTCCATATCCTTGTGTCGCCTGTACTTTGCTTAAAGGCGCCCCTTTCGGCATGACAATCGTGCAAGGAATGCCAATCATCGCACTTGAATAGGCGACTCCTTGAGCATGATTTCCCGCCGATGCCGCCACCACTCCTCGTTTCCGTTCCTCTTCACTTAATGTCATAATCTTGTTGAATGACCCCCGTACTTTAAAAGATCCCGTTTTTTGCAAATTCTCCAATTTCATATACACTTCGTTTTGAGAAAATTGACTGAATGTTTGGGAATGCTCCAACGGAGTGTGATGAACAGTCCCTTTCATTTTTTCCCTTGCCTGTAAAACATCTTGAAGTGTTAGCATCCTTTCATCACCTAACTATTTATCGTTTAATCCACGCATTGTCATTATATCGAATCTCTAAGCGATATGCTATCATGAGTGATGAAAAGCCCGTACTTTTACCTGTTTGCATCTGCTTTTCTTCTTTCGCCTTTACTTGGCAAATAACCATTCATTCCTTTATGATGAAAGAGGCAAATCAATCATGACTCATCCTTTCGTTGTTGTTCGCTGAGAAAAAATCAAGCCCTCATGCTTTAAGAAAAGAGACTAACCTCTGCGGCATTTCATCATTGGAGACGACAGGTTGATGTCAACATCCGTGATCTTGTTGCGACATGAGACATGCCAAGAACTGGCTCTTCGTTTTTACAAATAGCTTGATGATGATAAGGAGGGCGTAAACAATTAAAATATTTCTATAATTTTTTATAAAACTATATACATTTTACTCACTTTTGGTAAGTTGTATATAGAGGTGATTTTTATGGCGCGTATTATAGCATAGGAAAATTTGCGGAGTTAATCGGAAAAAGCGAACGGACATTAAGGAATTGGGATAAAAAAAGAGTATTAAAACCTGCATATATTGCTCCGTCTGGATTTAGATACTATTCCGACGAGCAATTGAATCAAGTATTAGGAAACAAAAAGTGCAGAAAAAAGGAATTGGGTATTGCAGAGTCCCCAGCAAAAAGCAAAAAGACGACCTAGAGCGTCAAGTTGAAGCTGTTCGGACATATATGATGGCAAAAGGTTATTCTTTTGAAATCATCGAGGACATCGGTAGCGGGATGAACTATTCGAAACAAGGGTTAAAGAAATGAATTGATTTAATATGTAGCAATAGGGTGGAAAAAATCGTTGTTCTTTATAAAGACAGGTTGGTTCGATTTGGTTTTGAATTGATGGAGCATATATGTGCTTGCTATAGCGTAGAGATTGAAATTATTGACAGCACCAAAAAGACAGAAGAACAAGAGTTAGTAGAGGATTTAGTACAAATGATCACCGTTTTTAGTTGTAAGCTTCAAGGGAAACGAGCAAACAGAGCCAAGAAAATAATAAAAGAGTTGCTTCATGATGATACGAACTAGGAAAATTTAGATTAGAACCAAATAATAAACAGCGCACCAAGCTGTTTGGTTGCGCTGGTGTTGCTCGATGGGCGTACAATTGGGCATTAGAACAGCAAGAAAATAACGATAAAAACGGCGGGAATTTCATCAAAGATGGAGATGTGCGCAAACAGCTAACGGCATTAAAACAGACAAATCCTGATTACAAATAGTTGTATGATTATAGCAACAATATTGCCAAGCAAGCGATTAAAGATTTATGTGATGCATATGCATATAAGAAGTTTTTTAATAGAAAAGCAAATAAGCCAAAGTTTAAAAGCAAGAAACAAAACAAACCATCGTTCTATCAAGATACAGCCAAAATTAAATTCAGCGATACACATGTGTATATTGAAAAAGTCGGATGGATCCCCTTCTGTCAGAAAAAGGAAAAATTCCTGTTCAATCATTGTTTGTTCAAATGGTACAATATACCCCCATGTAACCCAATCAAAACGATTAAAGCGGTTAGAGAAGCGTTTCCGTCGGTTGCAACGGAAATGTTCGAGAAAGTATGAAAGGAACAAAATCCAAGAAGAAGGAGGTGTAATCCGTTACGTCAAAACACGCAACATGACAAAACTTGAAATGCAGAAATTGCGCATTCAGATGAAAAATATCCGCGAGGATTATGAAAATAAAAGGTTCAAATGAGCTGGTGAGAACCAAGCCCACTCGAATCATAATGGAAGATCTAAACATTAAAGGGATAAGAAAAACCGCCATTGATCAAAAGCGATACAACAACAACGCCTGTATGCTTTTTTAAGCAAAAGCTAAAACATAAGTGCGAGGCATATGGCATTGAGTTTATCGAAGCAAGCCAATGGTATCCATCCTCAAAAATGTGTAGTTCATGCGGATATTTAAAGAAATCATTGAAATGATCTGAACGAACATTTAGATGTGATGCTTGCGGAATAAGTATCGACAGAGATTTGAATGCGAGCATAAATTTATCGAAATATACTGCATTTGTTTCGTACCGCGAGTTACGCGGGAAGTGAAGCCTCTGGAGCGTTACACCAAACGAGAGCAGCCTTGGCGAAATCGGGCGCGATGAATGAGGAAGCAAACAGAAACTTTCACAAGGTTTTTGTCGAGTTTTGTAAGTTTTGCGTAACGGAAGCTTATTGAAAACATCATTAGCACTTTTATTTTCTGTTATGTTTTTAGTCATGTGCGGGTTTGGCATTATCATCCCGGTTCTTCCGTTTTTTGCCGAAAGCATTGGTGCCACCCCAACGGAACTTGGACTGCTTATGTCTATCTATTCTTTGATGCAATTTCTGTTCGCTCCCATCTGGGGACGCATTTCGGACCAATATGGCCGCAAACCGATTTTACTTGTAGGAATTATAGGTTTATCTCTTTCCTTTTTTTTATTCGCTGTGGCGAAAACTCTTTCCCTGCTGTTTATAGCCCGCATCGTCGGCGGGATTCTTTCTTCCGCTACGATGCCAACCGCAATGGCTTATGTGGCTGATATTACTTCCCCTGAGGAGAGAGGGAAAGGAATGGGAATGATCGGTGCAGCCATTGGACTTGGATTTATTTTTGGACCAGCCATCGGGGGAATTTTTTCAAAAATAAGCTTACATACGCCGTTTTTCATAGCTGGAACCCTGTCTTTGCTTACTTCATTATTCGTGTTTTTGTTTTTAAAAGAATCGCTTACGAAGGAGCAAGCACAAGCAAATCGAGCGGCCCCATCGGCTTCCATTTGGCAAGATCTTAACCGTCCGATCCTACTCTTATATATTCTACAATGGTTTATTTCTTTTTCATTATCAGGTCTTGAAGCCACTTTTGCTTACTTCGCAGCAAAACGGGCCCATCTTCACTCGACGGAGCTTGGATATATTTTTATGATCATGGGACTTGCCAGCGCTCTTATTCAAGGAGGACTCATCGGCAAGCTGATTCGCGCCTTTGGAGAGGGAAGAGTCATTCAAGCAGGCATTGTGATTTCGGCAGCTGGCTTTGCCCTGATTTTACTGATTCATGACTTTTGGACAGCCGCTCTATATTTATCCATTTTTGGTGTCGGAAATGGCATGATTCGCCCTTGTCTTTCCTCCCTTATTACGAAACAGACAAACGGAGGTCAAGGGAGCGCAACAGGATTTCTCTCCTCTTTCGACTCGTTAGGACGCATTATCGGTCCTCCAGTGGCAGGATGGTTATTTACAATTACCATCACCCTTCCTTATATATCTGGAGTGATCCTGTCTGTTTTGGCCCTCTCTTGCTACTATTTATTTGTGTATAAGCAAAAAGAGAAGCACCAAACCGCTTCATAAAAAAACGTCCCAAAACATTTGGTTTTGGGACATCTTTCTTTATTAATAAGAGATGGCTATTCCAACATAGCCATTTGTCAGCAAAACTCGCCTCTAGATCTAAAAAGAACAAGCTTTACAGAGATGAATCGTGGCCTTGAACAGTGACCGATTGTCGCGATTCTTTTGCAAAAAAATAAATGACTAATATGAAAGAAACCGCACCGAATACAACCATCATATTTTTCAATCCGATCATATCAAGCAAAAATCCTGTTCCAAGAAGAACAATTTGAAACATGATACGATCCAGCATATTTTTTAATGAGAAAAAACGGCCATGATATTCTTTCGGAATCGTTTTTTGAAAAATGGTAGCGACTGTTGGAAAAAAGCAGCCGACACTAAATCCAAACAAAGCAAAGGAAAGAAGCGATGTTATTTTGATATCGGCAAAATATAAGGACACATGCGCAAAAGCAATCAATAAAGAGAAGGCGTATAGCATTTTTTGCATATCATACTTTGCGGCAATCCGTTTTAAAACGAACGTCCCTACCATGAACGAAATTCCTTCTACTGTATATAGCAAGCCTTTGATCGTGCTATCATTTTGCAATTCACTTATATTAATGACCGTTAAATTAAATCCTCCTAGGAATAAGGTCGGGATAATCGTCAGCAATAAGGAAATTTTGACGAGCGGATATTGCTTTAATATAGGGATCATCTCGCTAAAATTGGCCTTTTTGCCTTGCTGACGGCCAGTGAGGCTTTTTTCTTCGCTCACTTGTAAAAAGCAGGTCGCTACAAGAAGCAAGCCATATGCGATAAAACTGGCAATATATAAAAAATAAAGACTAACGACCGCTAACAG
Source organism: Anoxybacillus sp. P3H1B (assembly GCF_001560855.1). Lineage (NCBI taxonomy): Bacteria > Bacillati > Bacillota > Bacilli > Caryophanales > Anoxybacillaceae > Anoxybacillus > Anoxybacillus sp. P3H1B. Next base: position 65,915 of record NZ_LPUG01000018.1, read on the forward strand.
CAGGCCGCCTAAAGCTGTACCGAGAATACGAGAAATGGTCGATACATTCATATGAACGCCATTCATAGATAGAAGCTGTCTCTCCTCCACCACGAGCGGTATGGTTGATTGAAGCGCTGGAAAATAAAAAGCGGCGGCGATTTGAATGACAATGGTAAACATAATCATCCAGCCAATGGAAGAAAAATGAAGGGCGAGCATCATAAAAATAACGCTAATCATCCGCAATAACCCTGAATATAATAAAACGGTTTTTTTAGGAAAACGGTCACACACTTTCCCGGCCATCGGGCTGACTAAAACACCGGCTAACAGCCCTATAAATAAAATAAGCGATTTGAAAAAATCAGAAGAGACGTGCCTCTGTAAAAACTCTAAATTTCCGATAATGCCGACCCATAGCCCAAGCCCTGCTATGAATTCTCCTGACAAAATGATCCATACATTTCTGTTTCTCCACATGTCCATATCTCCCTTTCTTTTCCATTGACATTTTATCATAATTTTCTCAACTAGCAAACTACTTCTTAATGATCCTTTTTTCATAAATTTATATTGATTATTTAGAACATAGTTTAATTAAATTAAATAAACTTCTGTATTATTGTTTGTGATATGGTAGAATAGAAAGATTGTTATGGATAAGAGTTGAAGCGAACCATATAAAAGGCCCAGCCGCCTTTAGAACTTATCTTGCTAGCACTTGCATCGATCTGGAATTTACACTTTTTTTCACCGTTGACAGTCGGAAGCGAACAACGCTGCTTCATAGAACTAAGAATAGGCCTGAAAACAACGGGTTCCTACCTTTGTCAGCCGATATGTAACGAAAAGGCAAGCTTGAGGAGCTGCCTTCTGACCGTGATTTTTTACGGATTCTGTTCTCTCAATCTTTAAGTCGTGTTTAGCAACGGGCTTTTTTCTATCCGCTGCTCTTTTTTGAATTGATTTTTAGGTTAAAGGCAGGAAACTTCTCGATGAATATGTTAGAATTGGAAATATCTTTGTTGAAACTCCCATCTTATATGGTTAAGATGAGAAAGAAATAAGAGAGAAAGGGTGACCTATATGACAGTCAAGCTCTATTATACTTCCCCTTCTATAACAAGCTGGAAAACAACGATTACAAGCAGCCAAAAGGACGGAGATACATACATTGTGACTCTAGCAGAAACAGCTTTTTATCCTGAAGGAGGCGGACAGCCTTCTGATTGTGGAACCATTGAAGCGATTCCTGTCATGGATGTGTTTGAGGAAAACGGTGAAGTATATCATCGCTTATCGTCGCTCCCGGCCTCATCATCTGTTCACTGTGAAATAGATGCACAGCGCCGGTGGGATCACACGCAACAGCATAGCGGCCAGCATCTACTTTCGGCCGTCTGCATAGAGCTACTAGATGCGCATACCAAAAGCTTTCATCTTGGCCGTGATATCGTATCGATTGATTTAGATACCCCTGCTTTATCAGAGCAGCAATTACTCGCTATTGAAGATCGGGCCAATATGTTGATTTATAACAACATCCCTATTAAAACCTATTACGTATCACAGGAAGAAGCAAAAAAGCTGCCATTCCGCAAGCTGCCAGAGCTGGACGGAGATATTCGGGTCGTAGAAATTCAAGGAATTGACATTTCCGCTTGCTGCGGCACCCATGTCTCAAGAACAGGAGAAATTGGCATCATTAAACTGCTTAAAACCGAAAAGCATCGCGGGATGACGCGCCTATTCTTTAAATGTGGAAGGCGAGCGCTTGACGATTATCAAACATCCCATCGCCTCTTAACATCATTAAGCCAGCATTTCGGCGCTCATCGAGAGATGCTTGCCAATGTTCTATACAAGCTAGAAGCAGAAAATAAGGAATACCAAAAGCAGCTGCAGCACATGAAACAAATGATGGCCCGCATAGAAGCAGAAGGAATCGTTCAAGAAGCGAATGATTCTTCCATTGTTTTTCGCATCTATGAGGATCTTCCAAGCAAAGACTTGCAAATCATTGCCAGCGAAGTGGTTACTTATTATCAAAAAACGGCCATCTTAGCAACAAAAGCCGAATCTCGTTTGATTATTGTCAAATCCCCTAGCCATTCTTTTCATGCTGGAAATGTGCTAAAACAACAGCTTGAAGCCACAAATGGCAAAGGAGGCGGCAATGACCGACAAGCGCAGGCTGTCTTTCCGACTAACGATGAGTTAATTTCCTTTATCCAGCAGCTGCAAAATGGGTTATCGACCCATACATGATCACCATCATTTATTGGACCAGATCTTTTTGTCATACAACCAAATATTATATTACAAAATTGTTACAAAATTTATGATTTCCTCTGGCGAAAACAAAAAATTTTCTGTACACTACTTAACGAAGGCTGTTTTCATTAAGGAGTAGTGGCTAATTATGCTAAATACATCTCATCAACAATTAAATAAACGGATTGCTCAATTAGAAAAAGAATTGCAATTCTATAAAAATTTTATCAAAGAATTAACGTTTCCTTTTGAATTTACTGACTATACATTAGGGATGACGATGGAAAAAAAACGGGGTCAAACAGAGCCCATCATCGGCTTCCTCCCTGTTCAACATGAAAATGGCGCTCATCTGCAGTTGGATGTTGATTTAAGCAATGACTTGCCATTTGAGCAAATTGAGGCGTTTTTGTCGCCGATCCTTGATCTTGTTCCGCATCATATCGTTTTTGTGGACGGTAACGGTATGATCACACTTTGTAATTTACAGGCGGCCAACGATACAGGAGTGAACCGCGACTCAGTCATCGGCAAACATATACGCGAATTGCTGCAATTGCCTGATGAACTCATTGTGACGCTTAAATCCATCGAAAAAAATGAACCTATTTATAATCAGGAAGTGCTTGACCGCTATTACGGCATTATAAATACGCGTTTGATTCATAACGCCGATGGATCGATTAAACGGGTTATCAGCATGTTTCAGTCGCTTAACTTGATGAAGGAAACAGAAAAACTGGCCGTAGCAGGACGCATTGCAGCTGGAATTGCTCATGAGATTCGCAACCCGCTTACGACTGTACGGGGATATTTGCAATTTTTTAAAAACGATCTTCCAGATAAAATTATTGCGCTGATTGATAAGCTGCTGATTCCCGAACTGGATCGGGCAAACGGCATTATCACCGACTTTCTAAACATCGCTAAACCAGCGGAAGTAAAAACAAATAACATCAACATTAATCAGTTTATCACTGAAGATTTAGGCATTCTACTGCAAAGCGAAGCGCTGCTTCACAATATTAAGGTTCATTTTGATTTAGATGAACGATTGGGTATGTACGATGTCGAAGCCGATAAAAATCAATTGCTGCAGGTATTTCTCAATTTATTTCGCAACGCGATTGAAGCAAAGACAGAAAGAACATTATGCATTGCTATTTCGAGCAAGCTGCACAATAATATTGTGCAAATTTATTTTCAAGATAACGGTCCAGGAATTCCGCCGACGATTATTGAGCATATTTTTGATCCATTTTTCTCAACAAAAGAAGCGGGAACAGGACTTGGTCTTTCTCTCTCAAGAAAAATTGTGGAATTGCATAAAGGCACAATGAAAGTGCAAAGCGGCGAAGACGGAACATGCTTTATCATTGAATTGCCGATCAATCAACGGGAAGCTGCCTCTTAACATGGGGGGTAGTTTCTTATTTTGTTTATTTTTCATGATTTTTCGGCCGCTTTTTATCGGCCAATGAAACAACAGCTACTCCATAGATTCGCGAATCTGTCGGAAAGCGATGTTATTCGCCCGTTGACTTTCTCAAAAATCCTTTAATCTGCAAGGTCTATTTCCAGCAATTTCATTGAAGCATTGATATTGCAACCATCACACTAACGAAGCAGCCCATCAAGTAAAGGCCCCTGTGCGATTGATACCGCTTCGTCACTAAGAGGGAGGGACTTTTATGGAACAAACTTTTACTCTCAAGCAAAAAATGATTCAATTTTTTCATCTTCTCTTTCCAGTTTTCGTCACTCAAATCGGCCTTTATGCCATGAATTTTGCTGATGTGACCATGTCGGGGCATGCCAGCGCCCAAGATTTAGCTGGAGTAGCCATCGGTTCAAATATTTGGGTCCCTGTCTTTACTGGAATTAGTGGAATCCTATTAGCCCTAACCCCCATTATCTCTCAACATCTTGGCGCCCAACGGCATGAGCAAATTCCCTATTATGTCATTCAAGCGGTTTATTTAGCTGCTACCATCGCTGTCTTCGTGCTTTTGATCGGCGCACTAGGAGTGGAGAGACTCTTGACAAGCATGAAACTAGAAAGCAGCGTGCAAGCCATTGCTTCCCGCTATTTATTCGCTCTTGCTTGGGGAATTGTGCCGCTGTTCATTTATTATGTTCTTCGCTGCTTTATGGACGCGCTCGGTCAAACGAAAATCACCATGTTGATTACGTTATCCGCTTTGCCCGTTAATATTGTGTTTAACTATTTGCTGATCTACGGACGCTTAGGTTTTCCAAAATTAGGTGGTGTCGGAGCGGGATACGCTACAGCCATTACATATTGGTTTTGCTGTTTTCTTTCTTTTTTTATGGTTTACAAATTAAAACGCTTTTCGCGATATCACATTTTTCAGAGATTATATCGGCTATCCCTTTTGGCATGGAAGGAACTACTGAAAATAGGAATTCCCATCGGATTTTCGATTTTTTTTGAAACCAGTATCTTTTCCGCTGTAACTTTACTAATGAGCGAATTCGGTACAATGACCATTGCTGCGCACCAAAGTGCCATCAATTTTGCATCGCTCCTTTATATGATTCCCCTAAGCGTTTCTATGGCTTTAACCATTGCCGTGGGTTTTGAAGTCGGGGCAAAGCGGCAGCGCGATGCTAAGCAATATAGCGCACTTGGTGTTGGAATGGCGGTCGCCATTGCTGTCATTACTTCTTTGCTGCTTTATTTCTTCCGCGGCGAAGTGGCCGCTTTATATACAAGTGAACAAGAAGTGCTGCTGTTAACCAAACAATTTTTACTTTATGCAATCTTTTTCCAGTTTTCTGATGCAGTAGCTGCCCCTATCCAAGGAGCACTACGGGGATATAAGGATGTAAATGCCACGTTTATTGCTGCTTTCTTATCATACTGGGCTATCGGATTGCCAGTCGGATATATTCTCGCCAATTTTACCGCTGCCCGAGCGTTCGGATACTGGATCGGATTAATTACTGGATTGGCTGCTGGCGCAATCTTTCTTTCATGCCGGCTCGTACTGATCCAAAAAAAATACAATCATCATAAAAAAGCAACGGAAGAAGCTTAGTCGGCTTCTTCCGTTTTATCTTTTTTTATTTTTTATTTTTAACTGGCTTTCGTTAGCACCAAGCTGCACCAACGATAATTAACAGGATAAACAAGACGACGATAAGCACAAAGCCACGTCCATATCCGTAGCCACCGAAGCCGCCGTAGCCACCATAGCCGCCGCAACCACCGAAGCCGCCATAGCCCCATCCGTATCCAAATGACATGCTACACCCCTCCTTTTATTGCCATGTTATGATGGCAGGGTGAATTAGTACACCCAGCCACCAACAAATGCTGCACCTACAATAATCAACAGAATAAACAATACAACGATTAACGCAAAACCGCCGCCATAAGCTGCACCCATCTTTGAGCACCTCCTTCGCTTTTGTACTAGTAGACTATTCACTTTAGGTGAAAATGGTTAGACTTTTTTATAAAAATGGGTATTTGTATATCATTCCATGAACCCGTAACGCTCGTTCATCCTTACATGCAACGCTGATCGATATCACTTTCTATGTGAGTGGGGGATGATCCGCCTTTGACGGTTAGGCGACCGTCCGTCATTTTTTACATATACTGTTCATTCATCATATGTATCGAGGATCATCAGTGAATCGATTGGATCTGAGTATTATGAGCTTTCATAAATAAAAAAATAGTCCTCGCATGGCGAAGACTATTTTTTATTTCGTTTATATTTTCATTGAATTTCGCTTTGGCAGTTGCAGCTGCTTCACATTTGCAAACGAAAAAATAAGCAGGGCACACCAAATACAACTAAATGCATAGACATGCGTCTTAGTGAATGCTTCGTGAAACAGAAAAACCCCAAATAATAAGCTTAACGTTGGCGAGATATATTGAAGAAAACCGAGCATTGTCAATGAAATGCGTTTGGCACCTTTCGCAAAATACAACAGCGGCAACGCTGTAACTGGACCTGCACCGATTAACAAAAGCGTTTGCCACCATGAAAAGGAAGGCAAATCTTGAGACTGGGCATATAAAAAAATGAGATAAATAAAGGACAACGGTGTCACCATCATCGTTTCAATCGTCAAACCGATGGCGGAATCAAACGATGTCAACTTTTTCGCCAATCCATAAAATCCAAACGACAACGCAAGCGATAACGCAACCCAAGGAAACTTTCCATATTGAAGAGTAATGAGACCAACACCGATAGACGCGAGTAAAAAAGAGAGCCACTGCCATGTGTTTAAACGCTCTTTCAGCACAATCATGCCTAAAACAACGCTAATGAGCGGATTGATATAGTAGCCAAGACTTGCTTCCACAATATGTCCGTGATTCACCGCCCATATGTAGATAAACCAGTTGCCGCTAATTAAGCATGAAGACGCAATGATCCCCCATGCTTGTTTTGGCTGCTTTACCATCTCAAAAAATTGCTTCCAGCATGAACGCATTTGTTTTGTTAACGTCAACAACGCAATCATAAAAACGAATGACCAAACAATGCGATGCGCTAAAATTTCACTCGCTTGACGCTCATCGAGCAATTTCCAATAAAGAGGTAAAACTCCCCACATCAAATAGGCTGCAGCCGTATACAGGATACCTACTTTTTCATTGTGTTGCTTCATTTTGCTTATCCCCTTTTTGTGCTTCCGCTTTCGTAGGCTCAGAATCAGCTATCCACTCTCTGTCTGTTTCAAAGTATCTACTAAGAACCACCGAAGAGCAGGCAAATCTGACCTCCCTTCAAAAAACAATCCCCCCTTTGTCTTGCCTGACAGCTTCCAGACCAAACAGCTATCATAATGCTACTATTATAAATCGTTTTACATAGCTTTCCAAGCAAAAGATCTTTTACAGAAAATTTCTCTCTCTTCTTCTCTTAGGGCGGAGACCGTTATTGGATCAAAATCACCACGGTCATCGGCAGATTTGCCTTCGTCATGGAACCAGCATAGCTCCATATTCATACAACTATCCAGTTATATCATCTATCGATGCAGCACCCGTCCTTCCTTTTCTTTTTACACTAATGGTCCTTTTGCTTATATAGAGCCGTCCTTCTTTTTTCCCCACCAGCCTTTTTTCTTAAAATAAAATGCAATCGCTATTCCTAATCCGCCCATTAATCCCAATGCATAAATGTACCCATATGTCCATGTTAACTCTGGCATCCATTTAAAATTCATCCCATACACACCAGCAACAAAGGTCATTGGCATAAAAATCACACTAACTAATGTTAACGTCTTCATAATCGTATTCATATGGTCTGATTTCAATGAAAGCTGTAAATTAAAAATATCTGATAACGTTTCCTTAAACGCATCAAGTGCGGCTGTACTCCTTGAGAATCGGCTTGACACATCCTGAAGGTAAGGACGGATTTTTTCGTTTATATGCGGAATTTCTGGATGGTTTAACGTTTTCATCATTTCTTCTTGAGCTTCAATCGTTTGGCGGAGCTCGTGAATTTTTACTTTCCAGCGATATACGCTATGGCCAATCTCATTTTCAAAAGGGGTTTTAAATACTTGTTTTTCAAGCGCTTGAATTTTATTGGCTATTTCATCAATCACATGTAAAAAATGAAACGTAGCTACATCTAACATCCGATAAAAAACAAAGCACGGATCAACCGCTTCTTCGGGATGATGAAGCAGCTTTTTCTCTACTTGCTCAATCATTGGCTCATCATTCTTTGTATAGCTAATCACATATTGCTTGGTGATAATAAGCTGTAAGCGGCTTACACGCCATTCCTCCTGGATCCAAGCCAGCGAAATAAAAAGACTATCATCATATACGTCAATTTTCGGTAAATGGCTCTCGCTCAAAAGAGATTGCGTTGCGAGTGGATGAAGCTTCAATTGTTCCGCCAGCAATTTCAACTCGTGTTTTGTTCTCTCGGTAAAATGAATCCAGCATTTCTCTGCTATTCCATCGTGTCGCATCGATACAATCCTTTCTTCATTACGGCATTTATTCTATAGTATGAAAAAAACCTTAATCATTTATGAACGATTAAGGTTGAAGGCTGGCTCAATATGAACATGAGTCATTTCAATTTGATGCTTGTTCCGCATCATCCGTTCCACTTCATCAGCGATTTCATGGCTTTTCGCCACTGTCAGCGCTGCATCAACATGAATGGTCACATCCAAAATGATTTGATTGCCCACCATTCGCGCTTTCACATCTGAAACATGCTTAACCCCTTCAATCTCAGCAATTTCTTGCTCATACACAGCTAAAGTCTGTTCATCAAATCCGTCCGTCAACAAATGCGAGGTTTCAGCAAAAATGTGCCAAGCCGTTTTACAAATCATGATCCCAATCATAAAGGCCGCTAATGGATCAAGCCAAAAAAGATGAAACTGCGCACCAATAATCCCAACGACCGTCCCGATGCTGACGAGCGCATCCGATAAATGATCCTTTGCCGCTGCCGCCAATGCCGGGCTATTGACACGCTGAGAAAGACGATAATTAAATCGATACACTAGCATCATCACCAAAGTTGAAACGATTCCTACCCATGCAGCCAGCCATTGCGGCGGTTCATTTTGTTCTTGATGAAAAAGCGACAAAGCCCCCTTCAGAGCAACATCGATTCCAATAGACATCATAATAAAGGCGGCAATCAGCGATGAAATGTTTTCTGCCCGCGAATGTCCATATGGATGATTGTGATCTCTCGGTTTCTGCGCAATTTTTATTCCCGCTAAAACGGCAACAGAAGCAACAATATCCGTAAAATTGTTCCATCCATCGGCCGTCACTCCATCCGAATGAGCAATATAACCAATAGCAAGCTTCGCTGCCGCTAAGATCAGATAGCTCCCTATACTCACCCAAGCCCCAACTTCTGCTTTCATGCATTTCACCTTTCTTTTTCTATTTGCATGTAATAGTTTATCAGCATAACACCATGTGGGTCTACAACAACAAAATTGGCGTACAGAAGGACTATAGAGTAAGACAAACTTTTTCCTATTGAGGGAACTTTATTGCATAAAGGCAAAATTCACTCATTGCGCATAAATTATAAAAAAGAATCATTGGAGGACGAAAAATTGAAAACATATCTTGATGTTTTAGCAGAGTTAGGAATCGATAGTGCACATCCCGGTGGGCCTTTGTTAACCAAAGAAATATTACGTAAACTTAATATACAACCAACAACCCGAATTCTCGATGTCGGATGCGGAACCGGACAAACGGCTGCTTACATTTCCGAAACATACGGCGCTCACGTAACCGCTATTGATATTCATCCTAAAATGCTTGAAAAAGCCAAAAGCCGCTTTTCTTCCCTTCCGCAGCCGGTTCATCTATATCAAGCTTCCGTTGAATCTTTACCATTTCAACCTGAGCAATTTGATATTGTATTATGCGAATCTGTTCTTTCTTTCGTCAAACTGCCAAAAGCGTTACAAGAAATCTATCGAGCGTTAAAACCACATGGGAAGCTCATTGGTATTGAAGCGGCTCATGCGCAGTTGTCCGAAAGCGACAAAAAGGAAATTTGTTCGTTTTATCAATTTCGACAGCTTCTTACAAAAAAAGAGTGGCATCTTCTTTTACGCCAATACGGATTTCGTGCAATTCAAATGGCTGCCTATTCCGCCACCCAATATCCTGCCGACCAAACGATCTTTACACTGGAGACTCGTTTATCTGCTGAGACAATGGCGATCTTAAACACACATGAATATATGAAAAAACGATATGGAACTCAGCTTGGTTATTGCATATTTTCGTGCCAAAAGTAGACATTGGTACAAACCTCTTTTTTTTCGACACATACCCTATAAATATATCAATAAAAAGGAGGACTATACATGTCACAACAATGGTACGATGTCTGCTGCCGTTATCGCGGTCAAGTGGTGCGAATTCATGATCGATCCGGCAATGTTCATGTTGGCCGAATTACTCGCGTCACGCCCAATCGTGTCTATATCAGCCCTAATAACCAACGAAATTTAGGCGGATTTGGATACGGATATCCAGGCTGGGGTTGGGGCTGGGGTTGGGGATTTGGCTATGGAATTGCACTCGGTGCAATTGCAGGAATCGCATTAGTCGGATTATTCTGGTAGGCTTTCTCTTTTTCCTTCCTAAAAAACCGTACAGTATCCTTGCTCATGAATCTTCTCCATCTGCTCCGCAGATTTCCCTATTCACTAATGAGTCGAAAACATCTGCGCTTCAGTTTAGTTGCCTGTACGGTTAGAAGGATAAAAACGCAACTTCGCTTCCGTTTTAGCGTTCAAACACAAGGAGAAGATCGCCATCTGCTAAATGTGATTCATTCCTAGCGATTCTCGTGAGTTCCAGAACTCCCTAAATGAGCAAGCAGCGGATCCATGGTAGATCCGCTGCTTTTGTTTTGCATGATGAAAGCATAAGAAAACGCTATACTTTTTTTACAATCCGGAAATATTCTTCTAGCGTAATTCCTTTTTCAAAAATGACTTTAGCGGCTTTTGTTCCGACATAGCGCAAATGCCATGGCTCATACTCATATCCGGTAATCGATTCCTTGCCCTTTGGATAGCGAACAATAAATCCGTATTCATGAGCATGGGCTGCTACCCATTTCCCTTCTTTCGTTTGGCCAAAAGCTTCCGTCAAGCCATTGCGGACGCTCGGGCTTGAAATGTCTATAGCCAGCCCTGTTTGATGTTCGCTTTGTCCTGGGATCGCCACAGCTTGAACCGCTTTCGCTTTCCCATTCTTTCGCACTTCTTCATCAAATAAAACCTTTTGCCGATCATAAGATCGATATCCCGATACGGCTACAAGCTGGATACTCGCTTGACGGGCAGCTGTAAATAATTGTTCGAGCGCGTTTGCCGCTTCTTTGCGCATATGCCGCTTTTCGACATTCGTTTCAGAAAAAGAAAACGGTACATTTGGAATCACTAAGTCACTTGGTTTATAGGTAGATGGCAAACTCTGTTCCTTGTTCACCATCGCCAATATATTAGCAGGGTTCATAATGACCTTCATGCCGTTTTTTACTTCAACTACATTCCAATATTGCGATTCAAGCACTAGATCCGGATCTGTTGGCGGCTTTGTTTCTTGCTCGGTCACTGGCGCTTTCGTCTCATTGCCTTGTTCCTTTGTATTCACTTTTTCCGGATGCTGATCTGTCGGCTCCGTTTGTTCTTGCGACTGATGCTGCATATGTTCTTTTTGCGTTGCGCAACCACCGAGCAGACACGCTGCCGCTATGGCTGTGATGATTACTTTTTGCATGTTTTTCACCTTGCTTTTGAGCATTCTTGGCTCACTTCGAATTGTACGGATTAAGAACGGATCACCGCTTCTAAAGCGACTTCGATCATATCATTAAACGTTGTTTGACGCTCTTGCGCTGTTGTTTCTTCGCCAGTTAAAATATGGTCGCTCACCGTTAGAATCGAAAGGGCTTTACGGCCAAATTTAGCGGCTAATGTATAAAGTGCAGCTGTTTCCATCTCAACCGCCAACACTCCGTAACGCGCCCATTTTTCAAACTCTGCATTTTCGTTATAGAACATATCGGCTGTGAATACGTTCCCTACTTTTAGCTGCAGGCCCTTTTCACCGCCAATATCATATGCTGTTCGCAGCAAATCAAAGTTCGCTGTTGGCGCATAGTCCACAGCCCCAAACGTGGCACGGTTCATTTGTGAATCAGTTGATGCGCTCATGGCCAAAATCACGTCGCGCACCTTTACATCTTTTTGAATCGCTCCGCATGTGCCTACACGAATCAGCGTTTGGACGTTATAGCTTTGCATCAGTTCATTTATATAAATCGAAATAGACGGTACCCCCATTCCCGTTCCTTGAACAGAAATTCGGTGTCCTTTATATGTACCTGTAAAACCAAACATGCCGCGTACGCGGTTGTAGCACGTTGCTCCTTCTAAAAATGTTTCTGCGATATATTGTGCTCGAAGCGGATCTCCTGGCAGCAAAACTTTCTCAGCAATTTCATGTTCTTTCGCTTCGATATGGATACTCATTCCATGTCCTCCTTCAAAAATATCGTTTTACTCAACCATTGTACACTCTTTACTGAATATGCACAATGGTAAGAATGATGGATCGTTCCACACACGGAAGACGGAATGAATCATCTTTGAAAAATCGACGGCAAGAGACCATTCTATGGACCTGTCTATGCTATTGATGCCATAAAAGCCCAACTATAAATCCATATTGATACAAATATAAACATTTCCAGTTACATCTGTCCCAATCCGTGCAACGAGCGGCCCTTTTTTTTATATTATGAACATCTTTTTATTTAATTCATGATTAAAAAATTTTATTAGTAGGTACAGTTAGAAGAAGATTTCGTAGGAAAAGATCAGAAGCACAAAAAAGGTAGGGAGTGTCCTCCCTATTTTCTCTACTGACCACATTCATATAGAAGAAAAAGCAACGATAGCCAAAAAGCTAGGAAGTCTTCGATTGATAGTTATCATGCCGCCCCCGAGCTAAATACTCCTCTTTAATATACAATACCTTTTTATCAGGACTTATTATATATTTTTTCCTTTTTCTTTCGTATTTTGAAAATCCGATGCAAACAAGGGCATAGATTGGCAACAGCAGTTGAATGGCTCCAAAATATACATAAAAGAATGACGGAAACGAGGGCCGACTATTCGCTTCGCTTAATATATAATACAAGCCAGCAATGATTATGCCGAGCAGCAGCACATTGGCAACATGCAAACTCGAAATTTTTCTGCGCCGGTTAAACTTTCTCTCTATGACTGCTTTTATAGACAATAAAACCATTGTCAATATTACCGAAAGAAAAGCGGAAGCGATTAATGCCGTCATCATTCTTCAATCTCCTTCCTTTATTTAGCATTTAAAGTCAAAACCCTGCAAAAAATCTCCAACGATAATCCTAATAGAAGCGGCACATACTAATAGGCAAACAACACAAAGGAGGCGAAACAATGGGGAAAAAACATCGAAACCGAATAAACGGACAGAAGAAGAATAATCATATTCCAAAAGAGGCGCTACAGTCAGAAAACGCAGCACATGCTAAGGAGTATTCAGCAACCGGACGAAAAAACGGTCCCGGCCATCACGACAATCCTGACAGCTAATACGTCTTACAAAATTTAACGGTAAAACGAAACAAACCCTTGCTGAACACAAGGGTTTGTTTTTACGACGATGAATCTACTTCATCCAGCGCGAGCGTCACAACCTTCGTATAGTCTCCGCGCGCAATTTCCTCTTTTGAAGCTTTTTGTCTCAATTCTTCATCATCGTCTATTCCCGGCGCCACAGTCGGTGGCTCTTGTTGCCGTTTCAAATCCTCGCCTCCTTTTTTATTTTTATCCATTCCCTTGTGTCCACGAAACTATTCGATTTTTTTCATTGTAGCATACTTTCTCAACAAACAAAATAATTTTTTAGAATTTTCAAAAATTAATCATTATCGAATGTGGACACGATTGATTTTTTTCCATCCTTCTGCGCAAAGCTTGTAATACGTTTTTCCGTACGTTCCTTCATCAATGAGGACAACATCTCCTGTACTAACATACCGCGCCTTATAGTCTTTTGGAAGCAAATCCGCTACGTTAAACATGCGATAAATCATCGCCAGTGCTTCATCATGCGTAGTAGCATTGACCGTTAAACGATAAACAGGCTCATATCCCTTCACCTGTCCGTATCTTGGCGTCTGCAGCAGTGTCGCATCGTAGATTTGCCGTGATTTCAACATTTTTTTCACTAAAAGCCGAACCATATAACATCTCCCTTTCTTTTCTTTTATCAATTTATTAGTCATGTTGACTGTCGATTCCTTTAGCAAAATAACAGTTGTTTTGTCGAACTAAAAAAAGATCGGGCTTGTAGCCCAATCTTTCAGATTTCAGACAAAATTCATTTTGACTTTCCCTATCTCTCCGACATCCACTCATTTCGAATGTTCCATCTTCAACTGTCTTGACGCTTTTCAGATAAGAAACGCGGCTGAGCAAAGATGCGAATCGAATCAAGACGTTCATCAACGAGGCAAGTGGCACAGTATGAAAGCGTTTGTTCATCGTCTGCTTGTCGCTCCATTTTTAGCAATACGATTGTAGCAAACGGGAAAGCTTTTGAGGAAGCTGGGCAATTTCAGCAGTGGTGACGCGAAACCGAACATGCGATTCATCTAAATCCATCGCTTCTGCCAGCAAGCTGCCCAATCCACGCGCCCGACGATCAATCTGCATGTATATTTCGACTTCATCTTTCGAAATCGGCGAAAATACAAGTTCAATCTCATCCAATTTACTACGGAATGATCCGGCTTTCGGAACATACTCAAATTCTTGAACAAAAGGAAGACCGTTCGCACCTCGCGCTTTTTTACATTCCGCCTCACGCAATCGAAATCCAAGCTGTTCCACAGCCGCTAATACAGCGGTCATGACCGGAGACGGTTCAACGCGAATATAATCTTCATCTGTTGGGTCAAGCGCTTGCTTGATATCCAATCCTGTATGAATCCATACCTTTGTCCTTCCAACAGAAATCGGTGTCTCAATCGGGAGAGTAAAACGAAAAGGGATTTGCCGCCTCTCATGAGCTCCGATCGTAAACTTGTCAGTGATGCGCCATTTGCCAATCAACGCATGGCGCGTGCTTTTTCGATCATCAATCTCCACTGTATACGTAGTATAGAGAGAAATATAAATATGATCAATTTCTTGCGCGCTGCTGCCTCCTATGATATCGACCACTCCCTGAACATCGTCGCCGATCATAAGCCTTTCAGATATCAGCTTGGCATCTACTTTAGCCGCTCCTATTCCGATGCTTGCCAACATTTTATGAAACAATGACATGCTTGTTCCTCTCCTTCCGTTTGAGCATGCAATCAATATCCTCCTTTAATGACGCGATCTCGTCATAAGGCTCCGTAATTTGCAGCATCCTTCGCAAAATGGTGCGAGCGAAATTCGATATTTCCAATTCTTCTTCCCAGCTTCTTTCCTCTTTCGTCGTCGGCTCATAGGAAGAATAGAGCAAAAACAATAAAAAGTGTCCCAATGCATAAATGTCGCTTTTCACATCAATCTGCCGGCGTAGCTTTTTTTCCAGAATATATGTTTCTATATGAGGATCCTGTTCGGATAAAAAGCGCGCCAGACCAAAGTCGATAATGCAAACATCCTCATCGCGCAGCAAGATATTCGGGATTCGCAAATCACGATGAACAATTCCTTTTGCATGAATATACTCAACAATCGTTAATACTTGTTTTAATAATTGAAAGGCTTCTTCTTCCGTAAATACTTTTCCCTTTGCGAAGATAAGCGATTCTACCGTGTCCCCCTCCATATACTCCATTACGAGATGGGGAGTATGACGCACAGTAAACGTGTCGTATAAAGCAGGAATTTGCGAGTGATTGAGTTGCCTTAAAATAGCGGCCTCTCTTCTAAAAGAATCTTCTCTTGTTTTCCGCTTCCGCTTTCGCATTTGCTTGATCACGACTTGTTTATTTGTGTGCAAATCGTTCGCCAAATACGTGATGCCATAGCTTCCCATCCCTAGCTCCTGTATGATTTCGTAGCGGCCATACAAAACAGCCCCTTTTTTATAGCGCCGTTCGAATATTCGCTGAATGTTCGTGAAAAAATAAGAAAGATTCATGGTTAGCTGCTAAAGAAGCTGGAAAAAAAGCTTCCGCTGCGATGCTTCTTTTTATAATGCCCATGACCGTAATGAGATGGATGAATATGCTTACGATATTTTGAATAATGATCGCTGCTCGAATAATGTGGCTTATGGTGGCGGCGCGAAAGGTTTTCTTTCAGAATCGACTTCATGATTTTTCTTAACACTGCCATCGCTCCCTTTGATCCATAGTCCCTTATATATACGTCAAAAGGCAAAGGAAGTTTCAAAAAGTTTTAAGGAGATACTTGCAATGGACAGTTTTCACAATTGGATCGCCAAGATTTCTCACCCATTCCAATCACTATATCGACATCTTTTATATCGGGAGTCCATTCCGATTGCCTCATCTTCTATATGTGAATACTTATGCCGACAGTGGGAGAAGCCAGAAAAAAGCCAGCCGTTCACGGACGAAGAAAAGCGTCTTATCTCCTGGATTCGCCAACAAACAAAACATCATAACCGCAATAACGTTACACGTACACAAGCGTATCTTTCTTTTTTCACACGCTTTCCCGAGATTCATTGGGCGCTTGTAGCACATCTCGTTTCGCGTAATGGAGGCTGGAATATGACTGATCTCAAAGGCGGGTTAATCCCATCGATTATTGGCCATGAGCAAATTCAGCCGCTTTTTTTATTTTTAGAACGAGCCAATGCCTTAATCTTCCACGATGCTTATCCTCAGCTTTTGCTATATGAAGCAAGCAGGCAACATAACAAAGCGCTGTTTCATCTGCTTCCCGCCTTCTCTGTTTCTTCATTTATGCGCCCGTTTTGGGAGTATTTTTATCAAACAAAGGATTCTCCACTATTGACCGTAGCACTCATTATTAACGAGCAGCAATATATTCAACAGCGGGTCGTTGACCATCCGTTCTATCAACGGCACGTTCTTGATTCTTTTCCATTTCTCATTCAGCAATGGCTCGGATTGAATGATTTATTGATTCCTTATGTGCATAACGAGCGAATCCATCTTGCTGGGATCACGGCTCGTGACTTCGCTGATGTATATCACCGCATTCAGATAGGAAAAGCTCTTTATGGCATGCTGTTTTACCGAAAGCGTATTTTAAGAGGCGTGGGCCGTTTTGTTAGCCAAACCAAGCATACAGGATCGCGCGCTGATTTTTGGCCGCATATTTTTTCGGCGATCAACCATACAAAAGCCGCTCATATCTACAGCCCGCACTTACAAGAAGCGTGGGCTGATGTGACGCATCGTTTTTCTGATCGCCGCGATTGGTTTCACGATCTCGCAATCCTACAAGAAATCAAACAACTTCCATTCGTCAAAGCGCCAGAAATCACCAGTCATTATAAGCAAAATCTCAAAAAGCTACTTGCTGCCACAAAGTTAACAAACTAAAAACGACGAGGTCATCTCGTCGTTTTTTCTTTTCTTATTCATCATCATCCATTTCTTCATCAATAATGCATTTCTCAATTAAGTAGTCAAACGTAATATCCGCCATCTCCTCAAGCTCCATCCGCGATGGAACAAAACCGCGGCGAATCAGTTCTTTTAAAAAAAATTCCGCAATTTCTTCTGTATCAATGACGACCTCGATTTCTTTCATCCTATCGCCCCCTTTGTATTGTTGTATGTGGCAAAACTCCGATTTATGTCAAAAGATTTTTTCATCCGTATGTATGCAAAAAAAGAGTCGCTCATACATTAGAAATAGCAAAACAAAGGAGGGGTTGCTTTGAATAAAATGGACGAAATCATTGATCATGTCATGGAAACCGTCACAAACAGCCTATTTTTAGCGATTGTTTGCTTAGGTATCCCTTATTTTTTCTATATACTTATCCAATTTTTATGATGGTAAATCTTTCTTTTGGACAAGCTTTTGTAAACGAATGACTGTCATTTCCATCATGCTCTTATACTGTTCGTCGCCAAACCATTCATATAGCCGTTGATAATCGTTATAAGCATCTAACAGTTGATCGATTGATCCATCCTCTGTCAGGCGTTCTGGAAGCGGTAAATACGAAGAAAGCAATTGATGCTCACCAAGATACCCAAGGAGTGTGATATCTTGTAAAACCGTTACCGATGTTTCTTCTGAAGACGCGATGGAAATGACATCCTCAATATTCGCCTCGATTTCTAAACCGTCCTCTAAGCGCTTTAGCTCATATACAATTTCCTCCCAGCTTTCTTCTTGATAACGATAGATCTCCGTCCGTACACCAATAATTTTAAATAAATCGTGATCATAATTGTGGACATGCACAAGCTCACCAAGAAAGAAAGGAAGTTCAATTTCAATTTCTTCCGCAATGAGCACATCACCGGAAAATTCTGATAGCAATACAAGCGATTGTTCCATAAATAAGCTTTGACTATGATTTACTTCATACAAAAACATATCATCAACATGCTGAATGTCAGTCACCATCCCTACCGTTCCATACAACGTATTGACAACAATATCGCCAAGCGCAAATTTTGGCGTCTTCATCAAGTTTCCCTCCCTTCGATCAAGTGCTATAGTAAATTATATGCAGATAGAAACAAGCGGACACTCATTATCCAAGGAATATGCAGAAATCCAATTTCGTAAGCGATCGAATGAAAAAAGAGCGTTCTTGCTTGAACGCGCTTACGCTTCTTGCAAAAAACGCTCCCATACTTCATCAAACACCGTCATGCTTTCTACATAATCCCCATTCAATTCTAAATAACGACTGATTTCATCGTAATCAGCTGAAGCTTTTGGAAAACCGTGATCATGATAAACCCCATTCGCCAAGCGAACAAATGGGTCATCTTTTTTTCCATCGCGAAATCTCAGCAAATATCGATAAAATGAACGCTCCATTTCTCTCATCCTCTTTTTTATTCATTCTTCTGCTGCTTGTCATTTTAATGGGTTTCATGATATTTGTGAAGAGATATTTTCATTTCATAAGTGTGAATGATCCATTATTTTACAAAAACAGAGAACGATCTGGTTAAACATTGGCTTCTCTTCCTCTTCCTTCGAATAAGAACAGCAGCAGACATATCCGTTTCGCCAACGTTTGTTGTTCGAGAAGGGCTTGCGTCTAAGGCAGAAAAGCGAGGAATCAAGCGACATCCATAGGTTTTTAGTGAATCATCCACACATCTGATGTTATTTAAAATAATTTCTTTTTAAACGGCGCGGCTGGCTCATTAGCTCTTCATAAGTGACGGTACTGGACAAACGGCTCGTATCAATTAAAAAGAGCTGATCCTCAATCTCTTCAACCACATCATCTTCTTGATACACCATTTGGCAGTCCGGACAGGAAATGCTTGGAGTATGGGTAATTTCAATAGCCCGAAGCCCGTCTGGCAGCTCCCAATAAACGGTTTGTTTCGTTTCTTGAGCTTGTGAAAACCCGCACCAAAGGCATGTAGTCATTCCTTCTTCATCTCCGTTTCATTTGTTTTTTTCAACATCGCTTGATATTTTTTCTCTTTCAGTTCATCTCTTTTTTCCCGCAAATCCTTTAATGATTTATGAGCAGGATCTGATTCATACATTTTTCGCCGTTCAATGCGCTCTAATTTTTCAGGAACAATCGAAAATCGTGTGTCATTGGCGATGCCGGAAATACCCGCCGTTGATTGCTTCTGATCCATATCCGGAAAAATTTCTTGAAAATAGGCCTCCGCTCGATTGGGAACATAACCCTTCGGCTCCGGATAGGACGTAATCACGCCTTCATAATTGCGCAAAATCACTTTTTCTGGCGTTTGTGAAATGAGGTAGTTCGGTTGCAAGGCAATTTTCCCGCCGCCGCCAGGAGCGTCAACCACAAAAACCGGCACGGCATATCCCGAGGTGTGTCCCCGCAATCCTTCAATGATTTCTAACCCTTTTGATACAGGAGCGCGAAAATGGCTAATTCCTTCTGATAAATCACACTGATAAATGTAATACGGACGCACACGAATTTTCACTAAATCATGCATTAGTTTTTTCATGATTGGAACGCTGTCGTTAATTCCCGCTAAAATGACGGCTTGATTCCCCACAGGAACGCCGGCATCAACCAGCATTTCACAGGCACGTTTTGATTCTTCCGTAATCTCAATGGAAGTATTGAAGTGGGTATTCAGCCATACTGGATGATATTTTTTTAAGATGTTGCATAAATTTTCGGTAATCCGCTGCGGAAATACCACCGGAGCTCTTGTGCCGATGCGAATAATTTCAACATGGGGAATGGCTCGCAGTTTTTTTAAAATGTACTCTAAAATTTGATCATTGACTAATAAAGCATCGCCACCTGACAATAAAACATCGCGCACTTGCGGAGTTTGTGCGATATAATCAATGGCAACATCCAACTGCTTTTTTGGCACCCCCATACCGACCTGGCCGGAAAAACGTCTTCGCGTACAGTAGCGGCAGTACATCGAGCATTGGTTCGTAATTAAAAAGAGAACACGGTCCGGATAGCGATGAGTCAGTCCCGGAACGGGAGAATCTTCGTCCTCATGCAGCGGATCTTCAAGGTCGTATTTTGTTTTATACTGTTCTTTTCCAATTGGCACAGACTGCATGCGAATCGGGCAGCGAGGATCATCTGGATTCATCAATGAGGCGTAATAAGGAGTAATGTTCAACGGGATGGTTTTAGCAGAAATTTTCACCCCTTCTTCTTCCTCTGGTGTTAAATGAATGACCTTTTTCAAATCATCAAGCGTACGAATCGTATTCGTTAATTGCCAAAGCCAATTATTCCACTGCTCTTCTGTGACATCCTTCCAAAGCTCGATTTCCTTCCAATGGCGTTTCGGCCGATATAGACTCATAGGTAGTAAACCCTCCTTTATTTGATCGTCGTGCTGCCTTTTTTGGCTTGCTACCATATTTATGCGTTTTTACTAAAAAGGCATCATGTCGCCGACAAATCTTTTACCCATATATTCATATCTTCTAAATCATTAAAAATATAGCAATTATTAATCAGCCGGCCGCTATAACGATAGCCTAGCTGATGAAAGGCAGCGTTCATTCCATACGATTGCGCACGGGCCAGCGAGTAAGCGCAAAAAATGCCTTGTTTTTTCAGTTCCATTTCTAAAAAGCGAAGCAAATGCTTCATAAGTCCATGCTCGCGATGCTCAGGAAGCGTAGCACAATCCGTAAGCTCTGCGTTGTAATACATCCGATTCACTTCTGCAGATGCCGCACTGACAATTTGCTTGTCATGCTCGATCAGGCAAAAGAGCGCGCCTTTTTTCAAAATGCTCTCCATATATCCGAGCTCGTGCAATGGAGAGGGATAAATTTTAAAGACTGTTCGATATAGCTCGACAAGCGCCACAGCGTCCGCTTCTTGCGCGTTCCGCAGCTTATAAAGGTCAGGAAGCGGCGACAAGGAAGAGAGAGGCGATTTTGTCTGAATGTCTGCCACCATTTGATCCTCTGCCCATTCATGCCCGCTCATGCGCCTCTCTTGCTGAAAATAGTAGGTAAGAATATGAGCGTCACTCCCATGAAAGTATCCTTGAATCCATCCTTCATAGCGAAATCCTTTTTCAATGAACAATGGCACATGCTCGTTTCTCGCTTTAACAATTAATTTGCTATATTTCTTTTGTTGAGCGGCGGTTTTGATAGAATGAATAAGCGGTAAAACGCTCCCGCGATAATCTTCGACGCGCAACCGTTCATTAAAATCATCAAAGACGACAGAAGCGGCAAACTGCGTTTCTTTAATCCAGTCGTTCATATCACTTCCCCTTTCCTCACAAATGGCCAAAAGATTTTAGACTGATGTGTCCATTTCACACCAATCGATCATCGTTAATGCAATCATTTCTGCCGCTTCCAGCATCTGCGATATTTCAATATATTCATTCGGATAATGGGCCACTGCTGTCGTTCCCGGACCAAACACAACGGTAGGGATCTTTCCGACTTGTGTAAGAAGCCCTCCATCTGTTCCCCATGGTGCCGCCTCAATCACCGGTTCCTCCCACTTCACATGACGATACGAACGGCTCAATGCTTGCATGAGCGGATGCGTTGATTCAATCTCGCTTGGCAGCCATTGAGCGCCAAACCATTCTAACTGAACAGGATGCTCTCGAAGCCATTCATCTTGTTCATTGCATTCATGAATGGCGCGCGCCATCTCCTGCTTCGCCTGCTCAATCGTTTCATTTGGCGCTACCCCCATTCTCCCTTCTAAAACCACACAATCAGGCACAGATGAAGGCCATGTTCCTCCATGGATCGTACCGACATTAATTGGAATTGGAATCGGGATATTTTCGTACAGCGGATCGACCATGCGTTGATTTCTTTCTGTTTCTAACTGCTGAATCCTTGCTAAAATAAGCGATGCCTTCTCAATCGCACTCACTCCTTCATAACGTGTGCCGCCGTGTGCCGATTTGCCTGAGACGATCAAACGGAACCAGAGAGAACCTTGCTGCTTTGGAAATAGTTTCATATTTGTCGGTTCAGGAATGATGGCCCCGTCCGCTTGGTATCCGCGCAAAACAGCAGCTAAAGTGCCTGCCCCACCGCTTTCTTCTTCAATCACACTTTGAAAAATCACGTTTCCTTTTAACTTGATACCAAGGGATTGCAGTGCCTCGATCGCCAATAAGAGCGATGCGGTTCCTCCTTTCATATCAGAGGCGCCTCGTCCATATACTTTTCCTTCCTTTATCTGTCCGCTGTATGGATCATCTTTCCATTGCTGCGTATCTCCCTCAGGAACAACGTCAATATGGCTATTCAAAATAAGAGACCGCCCTCCGCCTGCTCCTTTCCAGATAGCTACAACATTCGGGCTATTTCTAAAGCTAGTGCGTGCTGATACAAAATATGGATGCTGTCGCAGCTTTTCGATATCCGGCTCCCATATATCAAGCTCTAACTGCAGCTGCCGACATTTTTCGATAATGAGCGCTTGTGCGTTTGCTTCATTTTTTTGTGTGCTCGCCTCTTGAACAAGCCGCCTTAATAATTGGATGGCTTGATCCTGATTTTTTAAAATCCATTGATGAAGCTGATTCTGTATATCTTTCATTCTTTCACCTCTTTTTTATTCGATTCGTTTAAGAGACGGGGCAATCTGAAGAAACGCTCCCGTATTGGCCACTACATCTTCCACATTATACGGAGCCATCACTTCTGTTAACAATAACCCTTCTTTTGTCACTTCAATAACCGCTTGATCCGTAATAATCAAATGGACGCATTGCCTAGCTGTCAGCGGTAAAGAGCATTCCGTCACAATTTTGGGCTCGCCATCTTTACTAACATGGCTCATCACCACAATCACTTTTTTCGTTTTTTGAGCCAGTTCCATTCCTCCGCCAACTCCCGGAACACGTTTCCCCGGAACCATCCAATTCGCTAAATCTCCTTGTTCACTTACCTGCAATCCCCCGAGAACTGTAACATCAATCAATCCCTTTCGAATCATGGCAAAAGCGGTAGCACTGTCAAAATAAGAAGCTCCATCGACAATCGTGACCGGATAGCCGGCAGCGTTGCAAAGGTTTGCATCCTCTTTGCCTTTGTCCGGACTTTCCCCCATGCCCAAAATGCCGTTTTCCGCCTGAAACATAATGCGCATCCCTTTCGGCAAAAAATTAGGAATAAGTGACGGAATACCGATGCCAAGATTGACGATCATTCCATCCTTGAGTTCTTTCGCAGCCCGTTTGGCGATACGCTCCCTTATTCCCATGCCCACTTCCAATTCACTCCTCTGCTTTTCACAATATAGTGAACAAAAATCCCTGGCGTTACAATTTCCTCCGGATTCAGTTCGCCAAGCGGCACAATCTCTTCAACTTCAGCAATGGTTATATTTCCGGCCATCGCGACAAGCGGATTTGTATTGCGTGCACTTTTGCCATATACTAGATTGCCGAAAGGATCTGCTTTTTTCGCATATACAAGCGATACATCCGCTGTCAACGGACGCTCCAAAAGAAAGCGCTTTCCATCTACTTCAACGATTGACTTCCCTTTTGACAACCATTCATGATCCATGCCAATATCCACAAGGATTCCTCCTAATCCAGCTCCTCCGGCGCGAATTCGTTCGATCAGAATTCCTTGCGGAGAAAACTCTATCTCCATCTTCCCTTCTTGAAATAAGGAACCCGCAATCGGATTGGAGCCGATATGCGAAACAATTGCTTTTTTTACTCTTCCTTCTTTCACAAGTGGACCAACCCCGATATGAGGAAAGGCTGTATCGTTACAGATGAGCGTCAGCTGCTCCACTCCTTTGTCAAACACCTCCTGAAGCAGCGTGGGAGGCGAACCAACACCGCCAAACCCGCCAACCATCAAGGTGCAGCCGTCCATTACTTTGTCAATCGCATATTCAATAGAAACGATTTTGCCATACTCATTTCCGGCTACCATCATTGCGACCATTCCCTTTCATTGGAAAATGCTTTTCAATATGATGAAAGGCTTCCTCTAGCAAACTTACTAATTCATCGAGTTGTGCGCGCTCAATCGTGAGCGGTGGAGCAATGATGATCGCTGCTCCATCTTTTCCATTTCCCGCAGCAGACGGATACACAAGCAAACCATTTTCTTGGGCCTTCGTCACAACAATATCCGTAAATGCCCATTTATTGGGCGTCATTGTTTTGGTATCGGGAACGGTGAACTCGATTCCAAGCATTAATCCTTTGCCGCGGATGTCGCCAATCCATGAAAACTTCTGCTGCAAACGGCATAGCTTCGTAAATAAATCGCTCCCAATCTCCTCTGCTTTTTGAACTAAACGATGCTGATCAATATATTGAAGCACAGCCAAAGCAACAGCAGCTGAAAGCGGATTTGCGCTTAACGTATGTCCGCTCATCACCACTCCTGACCCATTTCTAATCGGCTCAATCACGTGCTCGCTGACAAGCGTAGCAGCAATTGGCGTATATCCAGCCCCCAATCCTTTTCCAAGCGCAATAATGTCCGCCTTTGCCTGCCAATGGTCAAGCCCCATCATTTTTCCTGTCCGGCCAAGCCCTGTCATGACTTCATCGGCAATAAATAAAATCTCATGGCGACGGCAAATCGCTTGAATGCGTTCATAATACCCTTCTGGCGGAGTTAGTGCCGCGCCTGCTGCTCCGATAATCGGTTCAGCAATAAAAGCAGCAATGTGCTCGGCACCGATGCGAATAATCGCTTCCTCCAATTCATCGGCACAGCGCCATTGACACGATGGCCAAGTTAACTGATAGGGACAACGATAACAATATGGAGGAGGCACATTTGGAAAATCTTCGAGCAAAGGAACAAAACGCTCTCTTCTTGCTGTATGCCCAGACATGGAAAGTGCTCCGAGCGTAATGCCATGGTAGCTAAGCCAACGTGATAAAATTTTATTTTTTCCCTTTTTTCCTTTCTCTTGCCAATATTGAATGGCGATTTTCATAGCCGTTTCTGTCGCTTCAGATCCGCTGTTGACAAGAAACGTCCAATAGCGAGTTTCGCCGCCAATGCGCTCATTTAACGTTTCGGCAAGCTTTTCAGCCGCTTCGCTTGTAAATTGGGAACGGTATACAAACGATACTTTATTCGCCTGTTCCTTCATCGCTTCAATAATTTCTGGAACACCATGCCCGAGATTGGCTGTCACGGCCCCGGAACAGCCGTCTACATATTTTTTTCCATTCGTATCATACACATAGATTCCTTTGGCGTACTGCACGGTCGGATAGTGGCGCTGGAGATGCGGTTTAATCAAATATGTAGGCACCACAGCTGCTTCCCCCTTTTCTGTCTCTGTATTGAGATATTATGCGAATCAAAACTTTTTCATGAAAAGAAATGCTCGGCGCTACATCATGTAAAAACGCGAGCCTTTCACCTAAGGCTCGCGTTTTTTTCTGCCATAATGCTTTTATGAATCCAAATCGCCGCTTGAACCCCCTCCCCCATAGCAATCGCTACTTGCTCCGAATGAACTCCGATATCGCCAGCAGCCCATACATTGGGGACATTTGTCTGTTTCGTTCTCGCGTCTGTCGGAATGTGCCGATTTTCCAACCTTTCTACTCCAAGCTGTTTGGCTAAATTTGTATTCACCTGATTATTTCCAAAAGCAATAAATCCGCGCTCTCCTGCAATCACAGTGCCGTTTTGCAGACGGACACCGCCGAAAAGCGGACCGTCCTTCACCAACACTGCTTCAATCGGTTCGCGTACATAGCGAATATTTTGTTCTTGCAGCTTTCTCTTTAGCTCTGGAGCCATATCCTCACCATCATGATTGATATAAGTGATTTCTTTCGTCCAATAGAGGAGTGTCAACGCCATATTGGCCCCTGCCATTCCGGCACCAAGTACAATCACCCTCTTATCGGTCACCTCATATCCATCACAATCCGGGCACACGTAAACGCTCGTCCCTAAACAAGGAATCAGATTAGGAATCGGAGGAATACGATCCTTTATTCCCGTCGCCAATAAAATCCGTTTTGCTTCGTACCGTTGTCCACTTTTGCCCATAAGCTGAAATTGTTCCTCCTCCTTGGAAGCAGTGACAATTTCGTCGTCTACGAAGTGAACGTTCAGCCGTTCTGCCTGCTGCCTTCCGCTTGATCGCAGCTGTTCACCGCTGACTCCATCCGGCCAGCCAAGCAAGTTGTGATAAGCTCGGCACAGTGTGGAACGGCCATTCTGAGCATCTATAACAAGAACGCGATGATGATAACGGCCTAATTGGATGGCAGCCTGCAGCCCAGCAATTCCTCCGCCAATAATAATGCATTCATAGTCCTTCATCGTTTCACTTCCCTAGGATGTCATTCTTTTTTATTGTCGTTCACTTTTTCCGTTTTGATTCATCAAACGGCAACGAAGGTGATAGACAAAGTCAAAAGGGCCTCTGTCTATAACCTCCATTCATGGTGTTGATTTCCCCTGAGACTGAAGCAAACAAGGAACGCGGCTGAGTGAAGACAACGAATCGAACAAAAGACGTTCATGAGCGGATAAGCGAGGCCAGTGACGCAGAATGAAAGCGTTCGTTAACAGTCTAAGCTGCCCTCATTATCGAAGTCAGCGGCATCAGCCTAACCAACAAGCTCGGGACTAGTAAAATCAATTTCAAATCCAAGATCTTCTATCATGCGATAGTCCTCCGATTTTTCTTGACCGGCCGTTGTTAAATAATCCCCGACAAAAATGGAGTTGGCGGCATATAACCCGAGCGGTTGGAGTGATCGCAAATTCACCTCTCGTCCGCCGGAGATGCGAATTTCTTTTGATGGATTGATATAGCGGAACAGAGCCAGTACCTTTAGACAGTACCGCGGATCTAACTCATCCGTTCCCGCGAGTGGCGTGCCGTCGATTGCATGCAGAAAATTCACCGGAATGGAGTCAGCATCTAGCACCTTTAAACTTCTGGCCATATCAACGACATCCTGTTTCGTTTCTTTCATGCCAATAATAACGCCAGAGCACGGGGAAATGCCAACTTGCTTGACGATTTGTACCGTCTGTACACGATCATCGTATGTATGTGAGGTTGTAATTTTAGGATGATGCTCTTTCGATGTATTAATATTATGATTATAGCGATCCACTCCTGCTTCTTTAAGGCGGAGGGCTTGTTGAGGTTTTAAAATACCGAGACAGGCGCACACTTTTAAACCAAATCGCTCTTTTATTTCTTTGACAGCAGAAACAACCGTATCTATCTCTTTTTCGCTTGGCCCGCGACCGCTTGCCACGATGCAGTATGTACCTACCTGTAAACGATAAGCTTCCTCCGCTCCGCGAATCAGCGTTTCTTTATCTACCATTTTGTACGGTTGGACACGTGCCGTCGAAATCGAGGATTGCGAGCAATACCCGCAATTTTCTGGACATAATCCAGATTTAGCATTAATAATCATATTTAACTTTACTTTATTTCCAAAATACGCGCAGCGAATATGATAGGCCCCTTGCAATAAAAGAAGAAGCTGTTCATCCGGACAGTCTAACAGCGCCAGCGCCTCTTCATCGTTCAGCTCATATCCAGCCAACACTTGATCGGCTAACTCCAACCAGTTTTTCATATTTTCTCTCCCCTTTCCATACGATTACATTTATCGTAGGGTAGAAGGTTCTTATTGTCAACTTTTTTAATAAATAAGTTGACAATAAGAATACAATCATTCATCGAGAGTATTCTTTCCATTTACGAAAACAAATACCCGTAGTGCTTATCCATATAGCTTGATGCGTCGACATAGATCCCCGCGTGAGCACTATGGTGTGACCAAGGTAAGCCACCAGCTTGCTTGCGACTGTGAGTTTTTTGCAGAGGTTCCATTTTCCCAGTTCAATAGAAATACCGTTAAATCACCATAAAAAACAGGATAGGCGTACGCCTATCCTGCTATTTTGCTAGCTTTTGCGCGATATCGCGGGCAATCCAAACACCGCATGCGCCTGCCTGAGCAAGACCGCGGGTAATTCCTGCGCCATCTCCTCCAACATATAGACCCGTAATCTCTGTTTCAAAACGATCGGTTAGTTTCGGACGCGCAGAATAAAATTTCGCTTCTACTCCATAAAACAAAGTATGCTCAGAAGCAAGCCCAGGTGTCACATGATTCAGCGCTTCCGTCATTTCGATTAAGCTTTTCATTGTATTGTAAGGAAGCACGAGACCTAAATCGCCTGGAACCGCTTCTTTTAATGTCGGTTCGATAAATCCTTCTTTGATGCGCTTTTCCGTTGACCGTCTTCCTTTTAGAAGATCTCCGTATTTTTGCACAATGATGCCACCGTTCGATAAAGCATTGGCCAGCCGAGAAATTTTATGAGCGTATTCATTTGGTTGATCAAATGGCTCAGAAAATTTATGTGAGACAAGCAGGGCAAAATTCGTATTATTGCTGCCCAACTTTGGATCTTTATACGCATGCCCGTTCGCCAGCATCGTTCCAGAATGGTTTTCCACGACAACATGACCTGATGGATTGCTGCAAAATGTACGGACTTGTGTACCGACCGATGTGTTGAAAACAAATTTCCCTTCATATAAATGTTCGTTAATTTCCTCCATCACAATATTGGCAGTTTCCACACGCACTCCGATATCCACTTGGTTATTCAGCATGCGCAAACGGCGTTTTTTCAATATTTTGGTGAGCCATGCTGAGCCATCACGTCCCGGAGCAATCACAACCTTTTCAGCCATTACGGAAGTTCCGTCCCTTAAAACCACTCCTTTGACCGTATGGCGTTCGTTTTGCTTCTCAGTTAAGATATCCTCTACTTCTATTTGAAAAGCCATGTCAATGCGCTCACGCAAATATTCATAAATGCTTTTTAAAATCTCGAGATTTTGTTCCGTTCCTAAATGCCGAACGTTCGCCCTTAGCAGTTTTAAGCCAGCAGCATACGCGCGCCGTTCAATCTCCTTGACCTTTTCTGTCGTCGGGTCAGTAATAGTAGACGTGGCACCGTGCTGCAAATTAATTTCATCGACGTAATGAATCAAGTCGAGCACAAGCGAAGCGGGTAAATAGTCCGTCATCCAACCACCAAACTCGCTGGTAATATTGAATTTTCCATCAGAGTACGCCCCTGCACCGCCAAATCCGTTCGTGATCGAACAGGCGGGCACACAGCCAGCATAATCTTTTTTTCCCATCGGCGGTGGACATTTTTCGATCCTTTTTTCCAGAATCGGGCAGCGCCGCTTATAAATATCGTGACCTTTATCAATGAGCAAAATCTTCGCTTCTTTTCGCTTCAACGTCAATTCATAGCAAGTAAAAATACCGGCCGGTCCAGCACCAACGACAATAACATCATAATGTGACTTCATGATCCTGTCCTCCAACGCATCATTTTTTTCCATTTGTAACTATAGCAAGGATAAGATGAATCGTCAATTATAAATACGAACTTTTTTATAAAAAAATATAAAAATGTTCGTTTTTATAAACCTTGTCTTTTCTGAGAAAACTTGATAAGGTGATAGAGGATCACATAGAAAGGAGCAAACGCATGAAGACCCTTGCAAAAAACTTTATGAACGGCGTATTGACAGTTGTTCCAATTGTGCTGGCCATCTATGTGTTTATTAAAATATTCACTTTTTTCGATGGACTGCTCGGAAAATATGTCAAGCCGTATCTTCATGAAACATACATACCCGGCATCGGCATTTTATGCACGATTGCTCTCATTACCGTTTTAGGATGGCTATCGACCCAATATATTAGCGGCCGCCTCATTAAGCTGATCGATCGGCTGCTTGAAAGCATTCCGCTGATGAAAACCGTTTATTCGGTTTTAAAAGATACAATCTATTCCTTTATTGGTGAAAAACGGTCGTTTTCAAAGGTCGTCCTTATCGATCTGCCGCACACGGAAATAAAATGCATTGGTTTTATTACGTCAGAAGAAGTGGAATCGCTTTTTCATCCTCTTAAAGAGTACGTAGCCGTCTACATTCCGCAGACATTTCAAGTAGCAGGAATCACCGTCCTCGTGCCCAAAGCGCAGATTGAGGTGATCAACGTCAAACCGGAAGAAGCAATGAAATTCATCCTTTCTGGCGGGATGACAGCGTCCAAAAACAAGGAAAAGCGTGTAGAATAGCCGTAATGATCGTTTTAATCCCGAACAAAAACCGCCCTTTTATCAAGGGCGGTTTTTATTGTGCTAAAAATATCGCTTTTTCCAAAAAACAAAAGCGGTAATGCTCGATAGCAAAGCGGCCAGAAGCATTGCCACCATAAACGCATATGGGGAATGCTGATACGGAATTGGGACGTTCATTCCATAGAAGCTGGCAACCATGGTTGGCAGTGAAATCACAATCGTCACAGCTGTTAAAAATTTCATCACAATATTCAAGTTGTTAGAAATGACCGAAGCAAAAGCATCCATCATTCCGCTCAAAATACTGCTGTATACTTCAGCCATCTCAATCGCTTGCTTATTCTCGATGATCACATCCTCCAACAGCTCTTGATCGTCATCATACATTCGCAAGTAATTAAGGCGC
The DNA here is from genome assembly GCF_001560855.1 of Anoxybacillus sp. P3H1B. Classification (NCBI taxonomy): domain Bacteria; kingdom Bacillati; phylum Bacillota; class Bacilli; order Caryophanales; family Anoxybacillaceae; genus Anoxybacillus; species Anoxybacillus sp. P3H1B. The sequence goes on from NZ_LPUG01000018.1 coordinate 96,915, forward strand.
ATAAGCCGTTCCATGACAATGTTATTCGCTTTTAGCGAGGTCATGAAATACACTAAGCTTTTCTCCATGCTTAACAGCGAGAACAGCTCCTGATTTTTCATCGATTGATGCAGCTCTTTTTCAATTTCGCTTGTGCGGCGGTTGATTTGCTTTAAATACCGCAAATAGTAAGTCGAAATCATATAAAGCATTTGCAAAGCAAAACGCGTTTTCATAAAGGTGTAAAAATTTTTAATTTTGTGGTTCGCAAATTCTTCAAAAATCGGATTTTCTTGAAGGCAAACCGTAATAAAGCATGTATTCGTAATAATCATTCCGATCGGAATCGTTTCATAAATAGGGCCATCCACTTCATCATGAGTAATGATCGGGATATCCACGATAATTAACACATGATTATCTTCCTTTTCGACACGCGAACGTTCTTCATCATCGAGGGCGTCTTTGATCGAATCAATCGGGATGTCCAAATGGTTAGCGATATAGCGAATCTCTTCTTCCGTCGGAGCTACTAGCTTAATCCAGCAACCGTTTTTAAGCTCATGAATTTCTTCAATTTTTCCATTAGCATTTGACAAATACATCTTCATCATATGCACGCTTCCTCCTTTTCCAAGCGAGGAAGGCTTGCTATCTTTTCCTTTCGAATGGAGCCCGTTTTCGGATGGCGAGTAGCTCGTTCATTCGCAAAGGAAAAGGCAATGCTTCCCCGCAGTATTCCGGCTCAGGTTCGTTTGAACTTCGACTACTCATATGCGAAAACGTCACCCCTTCTCCAAAATATGTGTCCTTATTAATAATAGCGTTGAAATAACTATTTGTATAGTAAAAATTTGTTTATTGCAATAAAAAAGTAGCCTGCTGCATGGCTACTTTATTCACTTGCTTGCGTCGTATTGAAAAAATCCTTATTTTCTTTTTTAGGTGTCGAAGGCTTTTTCTGATGCTTTTTCTTCATGATCCCATCTGACTCATAGCTTAACGGAAAATCAGCTTGTTTTTTTGTCAATGAACCTTTCCCCCTTCATGGATGATGTATCTTTACTTTATGTAATCATCGCCCTGTTTAGTCAATGATTTCTGCAGCAAATATTCGCCCGTTTTGCCAAAAATGCTTTATAATGGTGAATAAGGAGGGTTTATCATGGAAATTATTATCAAACCAAAAGCGTTAGCATGGTACAAAGAGGAGCTTGATTTACGCGAAGGAGATTCTATTCGCTTTTTTGCACGATATGGTGGATGCAGCACCGTGCAGAAAGGCTTTTCACTCGGCATGGAAAAAAGCGTCCCTTCCGATCCAAAAGCGCAAACGACTATAGATGGTATCACCTTTTTTGTTGAGGACAACGATATATGGTACTTTGACGGGCATGATTTGATTGTTGATTTTAATGAACAAGCAAGTGAACCCGTTTTTTCACTTGAATAAAAAGCGAAAAAGCTAGCTGACTTAAAAAAGCTAGCTTTTTTTTATAATAGCGATGGTACAGCGAGAGACACAAACAAGTCGCTGTTGATCGTCCACGATGCGAATATCCCATACCATCGTTGTTCTGCCGCGGTGAAGGACCGTGCCAGTCGCTGTCACTGTTCCGCTTCGGACTGGACGTACGTGATTAGCGTTGATTTCCAGCCCGGCCACACTTTCTGTATCTTGATCCACCAATGCGTAGGCGCCCAGACTGGCAACGGTTTCCGCCAAGGCAACCGACGCTCCGCCATGAAGCAAACCAAACGGCTGATGCGTCCGGTGATCTACCGGCATTGTAGCGACAACACGTCCGTGCCCTATTTCCTTAATTTCGATTCCAAGCACTTCTAATAACGTTCCCTTCCCCATTTCATTTGCATTCATTGCACTTATCCCCTTTTTCTAAATGAAATCGTTCTAAATGATCCATCAATCCTTCCTGCCGCAAAACTTCTTTCTGCTTCTCTCCTAATAAATCAAAATGCGGAAAAGAGTCCCGTTGATGAACCCATTCAGGACGAAGCTGATATTTTTCGCCCCAGGCCAGCAGCTTGTCTAAATCGCCGCACCCCACTTTTGTGACTGTCGTATGATGCGGAAAGCGCTGATCATACCAAAAGTGAGTGAGAAAAGCGATTTCTCCGTTTATCACCTTTTCCTTCCATAATTCCAGCTCATTCCTTCGAATGCCAAATGCCATATGTATCGCCTTACTTTTTGGCACGCTCGTAAGCTTCATGCCAGTCCGGAAAATATTTGCGAATTAAAATCGGTCGAAAGGAATCGCGTCTGACGCACACATGCTGTGTTTTTCCAGTTGCCGCCAGCTCGCCGTCTGATGTAAAGATTTCATAACCATACGTCACACGGATTCCATCATAGGCATCAATCCATGTTCTAACGGTTGCCATATCGCCATAGCGAAGCGGCTTTTTATATGAAATTTGCAAATCGGTTACAGGAGAGAGGATATCTTCCTTTTCCATATCAGCATAATGAAATCCGAGCTGTTTGATAAATTCGGTCCGCCCAATTTCCATCCAAATCAGATAATTGGCGTGATAAACAACTCCCATTTGGTCCGTTTCAGCATAGCGTACTTCGATTTGTTTCTCAGCAATTTTCATGGCATTCCCCCACTTACTTTTTTCTTTATCTTACCATATGAATGACCTTTTGTCCTGTAAATAGCAAACAAGACGATCCGCAGCATCAGCGGGATCGTCTTCTTTCATTGTTACTGATAACCGTTTTGGCGCGCTGCCGCTTCATCTTTAATTTCAGAACGCAGCGCAGCAATGGCTTCTTCACGCCGTTTATTTTTGGCTTCGATCTGTTTTCGTTCTTCTGATGAAGAAAAAGGGATGGCTTCGTGGGCTTCTTCTATATTTTCAATGGTATTTTGCACCATATTTTGTAATTTCTCAACATTATCACTGCGATCATCTGGGTTTGGACGTTGATAAGCCATCTTCAATTCCTCCTTGATGTCGATTTAATTTTATAATAATTTTATTATGTTAACAAAAAATTACTCACCCTTTGTCTGGATGACTTGAGCGTGCTGCCCTGATTGATCCTGCATTTTTTTTCCTTTATTTCCGCCCGCAGCACGCGGCTGAGTGCCTAGATGGTTTGGAACGAAATGTTTTCTGCTTCCTTTTGGATTGCTCATGACTCTCGCCTCCTCACCATCTAGTGTGCTCGGTTTAAATCGGCTTATGCATCATTTTACTCTGCCTTTTTCAGCATCCGTTCCTCTAATTTTTTCTCGATTTCCTCCATCGCTTTCTCATCATTTAACAATTGCCGTTTATTTTCCAACACTAATTGTTCAAATGTCAGCTTTCGGTTCTTTCTCATTTGATCCAACCCCTCTCATTTTTATTATAATTTTAATAATTTCCTAAATAAGCAAAATTTATTACAAATTTTCGAAAAAAATAAAAAGAAGCTCCTCCATGTTGAAGGATGCTTCTTACGGAAGACGGCTTATGATATCTTGCATTTGTTTATATGTCATCGGCCCGATTACCTTTTTGCGAATGACGCCTTGACGATCAATAATATAGGTCGTCGGAATGGTTTGAATGTTATACAGCTTTAATACCTCTCCTTTTTCATCCATCACAATCGGAAAGGTTAAGCCATATTTTTTCATAAATGGGCTTAAGTTTTCGCGGCGGTCCTGTGATGTTAAATGAACAGATAAAAGCTCCACATCATCTTTGTACTGCTTGTAAAACTTCTCAATATCCGGCATTTCCTTCTGACAAGGCGGGCACCAAGTTGCCCAGAAATTGATGATCACTGGCTTGCCGCGCAAATCCGATAAACGAATTTGTTGACCCTCTGGGGTCTTTAATGCAAAATCATATGCGATATCACCAACGGCCAGCCCCGCTTTCCGATTTTGCTGTTCGGCTGCCAAAGCCTGCCAAATCCCATATCCAGTCAAACCGAGCAGCAAAACAATAGCAACGATTTTTTTCATGCTTTTCCCTCCTATCATCATTTAAGCATAAAAGAAAAAAAAGAGAAAGGGCTGTATATTTTCCCAGCCCTTTCCTTTCACAAACGCTTGATAAAAAATAGCTCCACTTGATCCCGTCTTAGACATACACATGCTAGCGACTGTTTTTATGGTCGTTTTGCATTTTTTTCGCTTCTATTTCAGCATAAGAAGCAAACTCGTTGTTGAATCCGTTTTTTTGCTTGGCGTTATTGTTGCGCTGTGCATTTGCGTTTCCGAGCTTTGTGCGGCCCACTTGCTTCACCTCTTTTGAAAATCAGGAACTGCATATGTAGTTTCCGTCAGCCGCATGGAAAGTATGCTGTTAATTCTCTCCTGTTGCAATCGGATGATCCGAATAAGAAATCCAATCGCTAAAGCTGCCTACATATAGCTGCACATTCGTATAGCCCGCTTCCGATAGCGCGAGAACATTCGGACAAGCGGTGACACCTGAACCGCAATACACGATAATCTTCTCGTCCTTCGAAATGGAAGCAAAACGCGCGGCTTGCTCATGCGGCTTCTTCCAATATCCTTCGCTTGTTAGTGCATCTTTCCAAAAACAATTTTTTGCTCCAGGAATATGGCCAGCAATTCGATCAATAGGCTCTTCAATGCCCAAATAACGCTTCGGCTCACGTGAATCCAGCAAAATGGCGGAATCCTGTTCACTTGCGCGTCTTACATCTTCTGTCGTCGCCAAAAGAGATGGCTGATAGGCTGGAATAAAGGTGCGCTTCGGAAATGCAACCACTTCTTCGGTTATCGGATATCCAGCCCCTTTCCATCTCGTATAGCCGCCATCCAACACATAGATACGTTCATGCCCTAAATAGCGCAGCAGCCACCAAAAACGAGCGGCCATTGCACCATCTTGATCGTCATAAGCAACAATCGTCGTATGACGGTCAATTCCTGCCGCTGATAATTTCTCCATCAATTCATCAAAATCAGGAAGTGGATGCCGTCCCCCGTGTTCACGGACAGGACCGGACAAATCTCTTTCTAAGTCAAAATAAAGCGCGCCTGGAATATGAGATTGTATGTACTCATTTATGCCGCGGGAAGAATCGCCCATGTAAAAGCGGCAGTCAATGACCCGCACATCATCGCGAGAGAGCCTTTCAGACACCCATTGTGGCGAAACGATATATTTCATTTACGTTCCCCTTTCATTTTTAGACGTTCTACGTATTCCGCGACCATGTCGACAGTCACGTATTTTCGCTGCGGAACCACTCCTTGTTTAGCTAGCTCATTGATTTGCTTGGTCGTCTCATTAATCTTTTCAACAGTAAATGTCTGTCCATTTCGGCAATGCTCCACCGCTTCCTCAATATAGCGCTCGCGTTGTGCATCGAGCTGTAAAAACTGCTTGATCAGTCTATGCTGCTTATGAGAATGTGCTGTGATCGCATGATGAACTTCACTCATCTTTTTTCTCCTCTCTTGCTCGTTCTTTTTCCATTAGTGATCGAACGTGCGGCTTTGGCGTCCAGCAGCGAAATTGATAATGCGGCTTCGTTTCATAGCCGAGCCGTTGACAATAGCGGTACATTCCGTTCTCTGTTTTTTTCATCCGATAATGAATGCACGTGGCACAAGCATGAAACCGCGTCATCGTTCGCTTCCCCCTATCTTCAATCGCACGTTCAATCACCGCTGCAGTTTTTTCTAATTACTCATTTTGTGGTAAGAGAGCCGACAGCTGCTCCTCCACTTTACCGAGATGTTCTACATCCACTTGTTCGGTAAGTGCCGTCATGAGGCCTGCAAAATAGTCATCCATTTGTTGCTGCAGCGCATAAAGCAAATGATGGATCCGCTTTTCGTGTTCTTCTTGATAAAATGCAAAGAGGCGCGCTTCATTTTCGGACACATATTCATGAATTGGCTGCTGCAGCTGCTTTTCAATTTCTTCTCTCATGAGCCGCTTTTCATCCCGTTCAAAAAATGCTTTTGCATTTTTATAAAGCGACAGCGCTTTTTTAAAGTGTGATTCATTCAGCTGCTCAAGCCCTTCAGAAAACTCCAGTGTCGCAAATGCAGGAAGCTCGACCTTCGATAGCGTAATTCCCTGATGAATGCGGCCGATCTCATTTGCGAGCAGTTGAAAGCGATCCTGTGCCTTGTTTGTAAGAAAACGTTCAATGCGCAAGCTCGTTGCCCGCATTTCTTGCGCCAAATCAAAACCGACAGATTGAAGCAGCTCGCGCAGGCAGCCAGAAAGCGCCTGACGGATATCTCGGCCATCATCACGCAATGCAGCCGGATTGAACGCTTCTTTAAACCAATCGCCCATGCGGAATGAAATACGCTGCTTGATATAATACACTAATTCAGCAATTTCTTGTTTTAATGCTTGCCTATCCATAGCAAGATCAGAGGATTGAAGCAGCGCCTGAATCCGAGCCTGTTCGTCGCCCAGCTTTTGCCGCTTCGCTGCCTTTTCTTCATTTCCTTGTTTCGCTTGGACCATATAGTCTTGCAAAGTCGCACGCAGGCGCTTCAGTTCAGCGTACGCCTCCGCTACGGCTACATTTGTTAATTCTCCCATAATGAAGCGAATAAAATCCGCTTCGAAGGCGCGAATCCCAGATTCGCGCAAAATCCCGTAATGGTGCTGCTGTTTTTTTTCTGTTTTCTCCTCAAGAGCCAATCGGCTTGATAAGGCATACAAGCGCGGAAAACGGATGCCGAAATGCTCGAGCTGCTCTTTCACATAGGAAGTGACCGTTTCTAACTCTTCTTGTGAATTCGCCAGATCCGCAGCATTGACGATAAAAAACATTTTATCCATGCTGAATGTGTCTTTGACGCGCCCAAGCTGGATTAAAAACTCGCGGTCTGCTTTCGAGAAGGCATGATTATAGTAAGTGACAAACAAAACAGCATCGGCATTTTTAATGTATTCAAACGCTACTCCTGTATGACGGGCATTAATGGAGTCCGCCCCTGGCGTATCGACCAGCGCAATGCCCTGCCGAGTGAGCGCACAGTCATAATACAGCTCCATCCACTCCACAAAGCAGGCTTTCGTCTCATCAGCTACATATTGCTGGAATTCATCAAGACCGATTTGCAAAGAGGTTCCCAGCACGTCCTTTACGTCTGCGTATCCGTGGACAACCGACTGCAGGAATGTATAATGCGGCTTTTCCTTCGCTTCGACCGTTTCGATCAACAGCGCTTTTTCGCACGCTCCCAGCGCCTCTTCCATCGTTTCCGCCTTCAAATGAAAATAGCGCAACGAGTTTTGCAAATCCTTTAACAGCTGTGAGGCTGTTTTCATCTGAACGACCACTGTGCCATGTGGATAGCTAGAAGTCGGCGGCACAATTTTATTAATGGTTGCCGTCGTTGGATTCGGTGACGATGGCAATAACTGCTCTCCCATTAACGCGTTGGCGAACGATGATTTTCCGGCGCTGAACGCCCCAAACAGCGCCACGGTAAATGTTCGGTTTTCAAGGCGGCGCGCTTTTTCCGTCAATCCATGAATAAAGCGTGTCATGCCTGGAATGCCAGACACAAGCTCGGCAGCTTGGCGTAAATCGGCAATCGCTTTCGCTGTTTTTTCTTTTGTTTTATCACTGCTTAATGACACCGATTCGCTGTGAATCGCCTCACTTTTTTCTGCTTGACGCGCAGCGTTCGAATGCTGTTCTTTGCCGACAGAAGGCACAGCCTGCTCAACTTGAATTGGCGTTAATTCGCTGACAAGCTCCTGAACCCGCGCTTCCTGTATATGGCTAGGAGCCTCGGATTCCAACAGCGCTAGCAATTGGGCGTAATGGTCGTCACGCTGCTGCTTTCGTTTCGCTAATTCATCAAGCAGCTGCTGCTTTTCCTTTTCTATTTTTAATTGCTCGGCAAGCTCATTTCGCTCTGCTTGCACCGTATTTTTCCAGAAGGAAAAAACAGGGGCAAAGATGTGCATCGCTTCGCTTCGATACCGCTTTTTCAATTCCGTCGCCACATCATTTGTATAATTTAATACAGATTCTCCTGTAACCCCCGCTCCTTTTTTAACAAGCGACTCTAGCAGCTGCTCATTCCAGGCAGCAGACAACTGCTGGCATTGGCTCATTAACTGGGCATCGCCAATGTCATGCTCTTTTAAAAATCGAACAAGATAGTCGCGTACATGCCATTCGATTTGTGATGTCGCTTTTTCTTTCACATTTTCGTAAAATGCCGTGAGCCTTGCTTTCCGCTCCTGCTCTGTTTTTGCTTTACTAAACAGGAACCCGATTTTAAAATCCGGCTGAACCGATTGCAAATAAGCTTTCGCCAATTCTCTCGTTTCAAACGGCATGACATACGCATGCTCTAAAATGCTGTCAAGCTCCTGCTGAAACTTCGTCTCCACCTCCGCGCAAAGCGCATCAATCTCATGCAGTCGGCTCTCAAGATCATCGATATCACTTTCTTCCTTGGATTTCGTTAAATGCTCCATACGAGCATAAATGGCCTCTTCCTCTTTGGCATCCTGGTTTTCTATAAAAGCAAGGTGATCGCTGACAAGCCGCTTAGCTGCCACCTCGACTCCGGAGAGAAGCCGCGCCTCTTTTTCGGCAAATAGCAGCTGGAAAAAATGGACAAGCTCATTCAATTCATTGAATGGATGTTCTCGTTCTTTCAGAGAGGTAAAAAAGATACGCTCCACCTGAACATTCCATTGGCGAAACGCCTCGCGCACCGATTGCTGAAACTCTGAAAACGAAAGCTCTCCATCACGGTGCTTATCAATCTGATTGACAATTAAATACAATGCCTTTCCGTCACTTGTCAATTCCTTTGTAAATTGAAAATTTAATTCCGATTGAACATGGTTATAATCCATCATATAAAAGACGACATCTGCCAAATGAAGCGCTGATTCAGTAGCAAGCCGATGCGCATCGTCCGTCGAGTCAATGCCTGGAGTATCCAAAATCGCCACACCTTCGGGGATGTGCGTCGTTTTCCGGCTGATCTCGATCGCTTCAATTTCCTCTCCGTTTTTGCAATATGCACGAATTTGTTCATATTCATAGGGAGACGCATATTCGACCGACTGTCCGTTCTTATAAAAAATGCGGGCATATTCCCGTCCAGCCTTCACTTTGACAAGGTTAGCGCTTGTCGGAATCGGACTTGACGGCAGCAGCGGTTCACCGATTAATTCATTGATGATGCTTGATTTTCCAGCAGAAAAATGGCCGCAAAAGGCAATGGAAAATTCCTCATCTGCTATTTTCCGCAGCAGCTGCTGTACTTTTTTGGCATTTTCTTGATCTCCCTTGTTCACCCATTCGTCATGAAGATAAGCTAGTTTGGCAAGCCAAGGACGCAATGATGAACGTTGTGTTATCTGAACCATGTATCAAAACCCCTTACGTTTGCAACATATATACCTATTTTACTGTATTTGCGCACATTTCCCAACATAAAAAATTGCAAAAAAATCTCCCGCCGTTATTTGGCAGGGAGAAATGGAAAAAAACGAGAGCGATTTCGAAAACGAGATTCATAATCTGTCATGGCGGCAAGCGCTTTTTCTTCAGTCGAAATTCGGACAAATAAGACGCAAACGTTCAAAAAAGAAAACACAACCGCCGTTATGTACGCTTGAAACAACAAAGGAATAAGCAAAAATTCAAGAACAACAACCAGATAATTGGGGTGGCGCAAAAAGCGATAGGGCCCTTTTACCACGACATGAGCGTTAGGCAAGATCAAAATTTTAGTATTCCAAAACGGGCCTAATGAAACAATGGACCAAATGCGCAACCATTGAACAATAAGAAACACGCCAAAAAAGAATGGCCACCATGGCGAAAGATGCCCTCCTTTGTATAGTGACTCAAACAAAAAAGAAAGTAAAAAAAACGTATGCATAATGACCATCCAACGATAGTGCGCACGGCCAAACTCCTTTGCCCCTATCGCCTTTAATCTCCGCTCATTCCGTTTAGCGATCCATAATTCAAGCACCCGCATGGACACAATAAGACAAAAGAAGGCATAAATGAGCATACGTTATTCACTCCCAGCACAATAAAATGAGCTCCGCGCTAAATCCTGGGCCAAGGGCCATCATTAAACCATAATCACCTTTTGGAATGGGCTGCTGCATAAATTGTTCGAGAACAAAATAGACCGTAGCAGAAGACATATTGCCAAATCGACGCAAAATCTCAAATGATACATTTGTTTTTGACTCATCCATCATAAGCGCTTCTTGATAGGCTTCAATGACTTTTTTTCCTCCTGGGTGGGCAATCAAATGGCGCAGGTCCTGCAGCGCCAGGCTGTTTCTTTGCAAAAATGCTTCTACATTCGGCTTCAGCCATGAACGAACGAGTGATGGAATATCTTTGGAAAAGACGACAAACCAACCATCATCCTGAATGTTCCACCCCATTACCTCTTCAGAATGCGGCATAAGCACCGACTGCACATCAACAATATGCGGACGAGGCACGTTATCGACAGCTTCATCCCCTGCCACACAAAGACAGGCAACCCCGTCAGCAAATAACGATGTGCCAATCAAATTGCTTTTTCCGGTATCATGCGGCTGAAAGGTGAGACTGCAAAATTCAGCGGCGACGACCAGCACCTTTGCTTTCGGAAACGCTAAGCAATATTCATAAGCGCGCGCTAGCCCGGCCGCTCCACCCGCGCAGCCTAATCCCCAAATCGGCACACGCTTCGTATGAGGAGAAAACGGCAGTTGGTTCATGATTCTTGCTTCGATACTTGGCGTGGCAAGGCCAGTAGTGGAAATATAAAAAATCGCTTCTACTTCTTCATAGTTGATCGGTTTAGACAAAAAGGTCTCATTGCTTAAGCATTTTTCAATCGCCTCACATCCATAATGGACAGCGCGGTCTATATATAGCTCGTTTTTTTCTGAAAAGCCGTGCCGTTTTTCATACCACTCAAGCGGCTGAACGAACGATCGCGATTGAATGCCGCCGTTCGCAAAGACCGGCAGCAGCCGCTCGATATGTGGAACAGAGGACGCAAAAAGCCGTTTCACATATTGACGTATCTCGTCTTGCGTAACCGTAAATGGCAATGAAGCAAGACCAGCGGAAATAATCGCAGGCATACAACCACCTCTTTTTTCATCAGCTACCTGTACTATTCCCTTTGTGTTAAAAAAAAATGCAAATGATTCCATTCTTTCCTTTTCTTCTTCCACCTGGTCAGGAAAGCGTGCCGTCCATCGCTGTTGGAACATCATTCATGGAAATCATCGAAAAATCGTATGAAACAGAAAAGCGATTCTATATAAAAAAGAGGCTGCTCATAGAAACAGCCTCTTCTGTCTGTCATACAGATCAAATCTATTCAACATGTCTACCGCTCAAAGATAAAATGATTGGCACATCGGCCATCTTTCCCGTTCACAGCACGGATCGTTCATTATTTTTCCTATTTCAACACACTTCGGAGCTTAAGCCATTATTCATCCATATCGACATTATGGTACACGCGCTGAACATCCTCTAAATCTTCCAATGCGTCGATCATTTTTTTAAATTGAGCCAGCGCTTCATCAGAAAGCGTGACATAATTTTGCGGGAGCATGGTCAGCTCAGCGACGGTAAATTCCGTGATTCCTGCGCGCTGAAACACCTCCTGCATCGCATGGAATTGATCGGGTTCGGCGTAAACGATCACCGTTTCATCCTCTTCCAAAATATCGCGCGCATCAATATCTGCTTCCATTAATAGTTCAAGCACTTCATCCACCGTCTTCCCTTCGACACCAATGACAGCCGTGGCGTCAAACATATATGATACCGATCCGCTTACTCCCATATTGCCGCCGTTTTTACCGAAGGCTGCGCGCACCTCTGATGCTGTCCGATTCACATTATTCGTAAGCGCATCGACAATGACCATTGATCCATTCGGTCCAAAGCCTTCATAACGCAATTCATCATAGCTTTCGTCCGAGCTTCCCTTCGCTTTTTCAATCGCTCGGTCAATAATCGCTTTTGGCACACTATATGTTTTGGCTCGCTCAAGCACCATTTTTAAAGCCCGGTTTGACTCTGGATCTGGTTCTCCCTGCTTAGCAGCCACGTAAATTTGCCGCCCGAATTTGGCATAAATACGGCTTGTATTCGCATCCTTCGACGCTTTCTTTTCTTTGATGTTGTTCCATTTACGTCCCATTCCGCTTCACTCTCTTTCTATATTTTGAATCTGTCAAAGCCATATCGATCCATCTGTGACGCTTTTGAAACCACATAAGGCATTTTATCTAGCCACAACATTATATTATATATGAAGTTAGCCATCTTTAGCTAGTTTTACTCCCTTCTGTCCAGTGTTTAAAAGCATAGAAAAATACAAAACAGCGCCATCTCGCTTTTGCTAAAGACGAGACGGCGCTGTTCGTTATTCTTTATGATACTTGCTGCTCTTGAAGGGGAGAAGCGGAATGGCTGCGTTTTTTCGCGGGCCAGACATGGAAAATGATATTTAAAACAATGGCTGTCAGGCTGCCAGCGACAATGCCGCTATCGGTTAAAATTCGAATGCTTGACGGCAGCTCCGCAAATAAATTCGGCACCGCTGTGACCCCAAGCCCTACGCCAACTGAACAAGCAATAATAAATAAATTCTCTTGTGAAGCAAACTCCACTTGGCTGAGCATTTTAATGCCATAAGCAATGACCATCCCAAACATCGCCACCATCGCTCCGCCTAACACAGGAGCCGGAATAATCGTGGTCAGCGCGGCGACTTTTGGAATCAATCCGAGCACAACCAGAATCGTTCCCACCACATAAATGACTCGGCGCTTCTTCACTCCAGAAAGCTGGACAAGGCCCACATTTTGCGAGTAAGTGGTGTAAGGAAACGCTTGGAACAATCCGCCCAGCAAAATGGCCAAGCCTTCCGCGCGATAGCCATTTGCTAAGTCTTTGTCCGTCAACGGCTGTTTGCAAATATCGCTCAAAGCAAAGTAGACGCCTGTCGATTCGACCAAACTCACAATTGCGACTAAAATCATTGTTAAGACAGCTGTTAGATTAAAAGTAGGCATCCCAAAATAAAATAAATGAGGGAGATGAAGCCACGAAGCCTCTTGAACAGCGCTCATATCAACCTTCCCCATCCATGCCGCCACAATGGTTCCAGCAATCATGCCGAGCAAAATCGCAATCGAACGAATAAATCCAGTAGAAAACCGATACAACACGATAATCAATAACAGAACACCGAATGAAAGGGCAATATTATCAATATGACCAAAGTCTTTCGCCCCTTGTCCGCCTGCCATGTTGTTCATGGCCGCTGGAATCAGAGTCAAACCGATGACTGTAACAACCGAACCTGTCACAATCGGCGGAAAAAGAACACGCAGTTTACTAAAATACTTGGCAATGAAGATAACAAAAATTCCAGAAGCGATAATAGCGCCGTATACCGCTGACAATCCGTACCGCTGTCCGATCGCAATCATCGGGCCAACGGCCGTAAAGGTACAGCCTAATACAACCGGCAAGCCGATCCCGAAAAACCCCGTACGCCATACTTGCAATAAAGTAGCAATCCCGCACATTAACAAATCAATCGCCACAAGATAGGTCAGCTGCTCTGATGTCAGCTTCAAGGCTCCTCCGACTGTTAAAGGAACAATAATGGCCCCGGCATACATCGCCAAAACATGCTGCAGGCCTAAAGAACCTAATTTGATTGGATTCATTGGCACATCACCTCTTCTGCGAATTGTACGCCTTCTTTTAAAGAGGTAATGCGGGCAAGAGACACCACCCGAAAACCTAAGCGGCGCAACTGCTCTCCGCCATCTTGAAATGCTTTTTCAATCACAATGCCAATTCCTGCTACTTCTGCCTCCGCTTGCTGCACAATTCCTGTTAGTCCTAATGCTGCTTGACCGTTTGCCAAAAAATCATCAATAATCAAAACACGATCGTCTTTCTGAAGAAACGAACGGGATACGGAAATTTCGGTATATTCCTGCTTCGTAAATGAATAGACATTGGCTGTATACAAATCGTTTTGCAGCGTTAAAGATTTGCGTTTTCTTGCAAATAAAAGCGGCACCTTCAATATATATGCGGTCATTAGAGCGGGACTGATCCCGGATGATTCCAATGTCAGCACTTTAGTGATCCCCTCATTCCGAAACGCGTCCGCAAAATTTTCGCCAATTCGCATCATCAGTTCAGGGTCAACTTGGTGGTTTAAAAAGCGGTCCACCTTCAGCACATGATCGGAAATCGCTTCTCCTTCTTCTCTGATTTTTTCCATTAATTCTCGCATGCTGTTCCTCCTTTGAAAATAAAAAGCTTAAAAAACATCGCCCCCACTCTTTGTATGAGTAAGGCAATGTCTTTTAAGCCAATAGAAAACAAAGGATGGGGTCATGCGGCAAAATGAAGGCCTTCATTTATTCCATCCGTCCGTTTCTGACATTGCCACTCATAGTCGATCAATTTACGGTTGATCGGTAGAAACTAGCAGGCCATATCCCTGCTATTATATGAGTGAGTCAGCGATATCAAGTTATTAGCAGTATAGCATGATTTCCCTTGTTTGAAAAGAGATCGCAAGAGAGAAGCGAACATTTTAACAAAAACAAGATGAATTATTCGGCTAATTCCATTCACTGCCTCGGCCTTTTCTATCATTCATTCCTCTCCTTTTCCTATACAAAAACGCGCCAAAACAAGGGACAGATTCGCCTCCGTTCATTGATTTTCCAGAGATCATTCGTTTTATCTTTTAACTTGACATATGAACAAGAGAAAACCCGGTCCATTTCCCTAAAACAAAGGAAGGCAGTCGAGCTGCTTTACAGGATCTGCAAGCTCCATCGTCGCGACTTTTGCCTCATAGCTGTGTAATGAAAAAGCAAGGCACAAGACTCTTCGGACTGTGCATTTTTTACAAACACTGTTCATCTATGATAGGTCAGCTGGAAAACCTATGTTCACAATATCGTCATATTTCCTATGAACGATTTTGCTTAAAAAGGTGGATCTATTAATTTCTTACTATTCCAATAGTGCTAAAGCAAGGAATGAACAATTTGTGAAATGACAAAAATCCCCTACCAAATGACCATTTGTTTTGTATTATGAAGGTGTAATCACTTGTTGGGGGATACAGCGGAAAGGAGGTATGGGAGGATGACAAAAGGAAAAACGACAGAAGACAGCCATTTAAAAGGAACGCTGGCTGCTGTGTTTTTGCTAGGTTTTTTCCTTATCTTCACATGGGTCAGTGTTTATTTTCTATTTTTAGAACGTCTTTAAGGGAAAGGGGAGAATGGACGGCATGCACATACACAAATATGAAAAAATTTGGCTGATTTTTGGTATTGGCTGCTTATTCGTGTTTTTAACCGTCCTTGGCGTAAGCGCATTCGCTAAAGGAAACCAGCCGCCAAGCTGTTTGACAACCATCGATCCAGAGAAAGTGGATCAAACGCCCCCATTTGATAAACCGGGATTAGTCAAAACAGGAAATAATGAATATCAGCTCAACATGGTGGCATCAGCATTCGCTTATACGCCGGCTCAGGTTGAAATTCCAAAAGGAGCAAAAGTGACGATTAATATTACAACAAAAGATGTCATTCACGGCTTTGAAGTAGTGGGAACAAATATAAATATGATGGTAGAACCCGGATATGTGAACTCATTCACAAAAACATTTGACAAAACCGGCGAATATACCATTTTGTGCAACGAATATTGCGGAGCTGGTCATCATATGATGACAGCCCGAATCAAGGTGGTGGATAAGTAATGAACGATGTGCTAAAGGTCGATCGTCGCGACGCTAAATTGGCGCTGGCCCATATTTATGTAGCATTTATCGCACTAGCTCTCGGCGGCTTAGCGGGTCTGTTACAGACGCTAGTTCGTTCCGGAAAGTTTAATTTACCTGCAAATATTAGCTATTATACCATTTTAACCACTCACGGCGTATTGCTTGGTCTTGTTTTAACCACATTCTTTATTATTGGATTTCAATTCGCCGCTGTCAGTCGAACGACTGGAGCATTTTCCGACCGCAACCGCTTTTGGGGATGGATTGGTTTTTGGCTGATGACCATCGGTACAGCCGTAACAGCCTTTTTTATCTTAATTGGGGAAGCCTCTGTTTTATATACATTTTATGCCCCGCTGCAGGCGCATCCTGGCTTTTATCTCGGCTTAACCCTTGTTGTCGTCGGCAGCTGGATCAGCGGATTCGTCTTATTTGTTCATTATGCTCGCTGGAAAAAAGCGAATCCAGGCCAGGTCGGACCGCTTCTCTCGTTTATGGCTGTTGTCAACATGATGCTATGGTTGATTTGTTCGCTTGGAGTAGCAGCTACTGTTTTAATTCAACTATTACCATGGTCCCTTGGACTCGTCGATCAAATCAACGTACTTGTCAGCCGAACCTTGTTTTGGTATTTTGGTCACCCTCTCGTTTACTTCTGGCTGTTGCCAGCCTATATGGTTTGGTATGCCATTATTCCGAAAGTAATCGGCGGCAAAATGTTTTCTGATTCATTGGCTCGGCTATCGTTTATCTTATTTTTGCTTTTCTCCATTCCTGTCGGCTTCCACCACCAATTAATGGAGCCGGGGATTGATCCGTTCTGGAAATACGTTCAGGTTGTCTTAACATTTATGGTCGTGATTCCATCATTAATGACAGCTTTTGCGATGTTCGCCACTTTTGAAATGTACGGCCGTTCGAAAGGAGCAGCAGGCTTATTTGGATGGCTGCGCAAGCTTCCTTGGGGGGACGCCCGCTTTTTCGCTCCGTTTGTCGGGATGTTATTTTTCATTCCTGCAGGAGCTGGCGGATTGGTCAATGCTTCGCATCAGCTCAATCAGGTTGTCCACAATACCATTTGGGTAACAGGACACTTTCATTTAACATTGGCTACTACCGTTGTTCTTACATTTTTTGGCGCAGCCTATTGGCTGATTCCTCATTTAAGCGGCCGCATCATGACAAGAGCGATGAATCGCTTGGCCATTATCCAAACAATTGTATGGGTTGTCGGCATGTCCTTTATGTCCGGTGCGATGCATTTTGCTGGATTGCTTGGCGCTCCGCGTCGTTCGGCATTTTCAACATATGCGAATTCACCGCAGGCCCTTGAATGGATTCCGTATCAAATTGCCCAAGCCGTCGGTGGGACTATTCTGTTCATCGGTATTATTTTAGTGCTTGTTATCGTCACCAATTTAGCTTTCTTTGCTCCAAAAGGAGAAACAGAGTTCCCTGTCGCTGAAGTAGCCGAACAGGCAGAACGTACACCGCTTGTTTTTGAAAACTGGAAGCTTTGGATCGGCATCGCCATCATCTTGATTTTGATCGCTTATACGATTCCGTTCATTGATATGATCCAAAATGCTCCTCCTGGCTCAAAAGGCTATAAACTTTGGTAACATCGATCCGATTAAGATGGACAAGACATCGTTTCAGCCGTCCATTCCAAAGCGCTCTGGAATGGATGGCTTTTTATATGGCATCTGCTTTTCAACTCTCCCGCTATATTTTTTTAAAAAAGCGAAAGCTCTTTAGCAAATATGTTAAAACATGTTAAAAATAGCATAAATCCCTTCACTAGCAAAATAAAATGTAGTGATGAACACAGAGCGGGAGGAATCGTACGAGCATGGTATCAGAAAAAAAAATGATCCAAATTATCCAAAGCGGAATAGAAAAATCAAGTTATCCCAAAAGAATTTTAATTGTAGGAGCAGGAATGTCCGGACTTGTGGCAGCTTCCCTGCTAAACCACGCCGGACATAATGTGCAAATCATCGAAGCATCGACCCGTGTGGGCGGAAGAGTTTTCACAAAAAGGGCTCCATTTACAGAAGGGCTCTATTTAGATGTTGGCGCAATGAGAATTCCGAACACTCACCGTTTAGTGATGGAATATGTAAAAAAATTCAATTTACCTTTGCAGCCATTCATTAATTCATCCCCTCATGACATCCTTTACTTAAATGGAATTAAAACGACATACGGTCAATATTTACGCAATCCTGACATTTTGAACTATCCTGTCTCCCCTTCGGAAAAAGGAAAAAATGTCAATCAACTCATTACCAAAATGGTCGAACCGATTTTCCGTTTTGTCTCTCAAAATCCGAAGAAACATTGGCCTATTGTGATTGAGTATTTCGAAAAGTTTTCAGTGGACGACTATCTTCGTTCAAACCCTTATGGTCTTTTCTTATCAAACGCAGCCATTGAATTAATCAAAATTATGCATATGATCGAAGGATTCCCAGAATTTTCTTTGGTTGAAGTTTTACGAGAAATGTCCCTTCTTTTCAACGACGATGTGCATTTTTATGAAATTAAAGGCGGCAACGATTTATTGCCGAACGCTTTTTTGTCTGAACTATATCCGAACATTCATTTTAATCGTCAAGTCGTCAAAATTCATCAGACGCAGCACGATGTGACCATTTCTTGTATTCATCCGCAAACAAAATCTCTTTACCACTACACTGGTGATATTGCAATCATTACCATTCCCTTCTCCACCTTACAGTTTGTTCAGATGGAACCATACGATTCTGTTTCTCACGAAAAACGAAAGGCGATTCGCGAGCTTCATTATGTTACTTCGGCCAAAATAGGCTTACAATTCAGCCAACGGTTTTGGGAAAAGGAAGGAATGTACGGCGGAAGAGTCATTACTGATCTTCCTACTCGCTTTTCCTATTTTCCAAGTCATGATTTCGACTCAGAAGGACATGGAGTCATGCTAGCTAGCTATACATGGGAAGATGATGCGTTACCATGGGAAAGCCTAACCGAAGATGAGCAAATTAGAAAGGCTTTGGACACCTTATCGATTATTTATGATCAGTCTATTTCCGATCATTTTGTGATAGGGATCTCGCATAATTGGGGGAAATATCCTTATTCTAGCGGATGTTTTACATTATATAAACCATGGCAAGAAACAGAGCTTTCGCCACATATCGCTTCTCCAGAAGGAAGAATGTATTTTGCCGGCGAGCACACGGATGTCCCGCACGGATGGATCCAAACAGCGATTAAATCAGGAATCCGCGTGGCACTTGAAGTAAACCATCTGCCATAATCTCTAGTTTTATTTTAAAGGAGTCTCCCACCTCTAAGCGAAATGTAGGTGGGGGAGCATTCCTATTAGAAAGGTTTTCGGGGACTTGAAAGAAAAAAGTGTTAGTGGCAATTAAGGATAGACACCATTTATTGCATATTCACCGCTTCACATGGAGTGTCGGGTATGATATTGCCCTGCAAAGAATGGATCCATTCCTGCCTATTTAATTATTTTTAGTCAGGACAAAATCTTGAACTTTACGATCTTGTTTCGGTAAAAAAATGGATGTAACTTTATCTTCAGTGATGTCGTAAACACTTAATTTGCCACCAGCATCTTCTGATAGCTCGTATTGTTCTAATACAAAAAATTGATGATCGATAAATTTACCTGAACCATAATTAATATCCAAGTTAATAGTATTTTCCCATTTGTATTTTTCATCAAGAGTAAGAATTGAAACTTTCCCTTTATTGTTGTAGCTAACATAGAGTTTATTATTTATACTTATTGCTTTATCGCCTTCTCCTACTGCTGAACTTAATGGATAAGAAATGTCCATAACGTCAAAAGTATTCTTATCTATGAAATGTAGAAAATGATCCGTTACAGCAACCACTTTATCTTTATAAAATACTAAATCAGTTGCTGTGCTTGATATTTCAATTGTTTTAACTTCTTCTCCATTTTCTCTACTGATGATTCGTATCACAGATTTTTCCTGATCTATAACATCATTAGATAAATATATGTATTTATCATCATAATTCATTAAAGATAAATAAGTGGGATATTCTATTTGGTATTTCTTATGATATTTTAAATCACGAACATCTAGCGTATTAGATTGAATGTCTTTATTAATTCCAAACACTTCTAGATTTTGATCCTTAAACATAAAAGTTAAAGGAAATGGAATTTTATTTTCAACGATATCATCTCCTTTTTTTGTAATTTTATAATAAGAAAAGGCATGTTGCGATAATAAATAAACATTATTGTCAAAGTCATTATAAAGATATGATATATCATTTAGGTCAAATTTTACTTTTTCAAAGTTAAGGCCGTCTTTCGTTTTTAAATAATAACTTCCATCATCGAATGGATGAGAGTATATAAAATGCAATTCTCCATCATTTAATTTAAGTTCTATATTTTCATTCATTACAATATTACTTTTTTTATAAGATAAAAAGTCTAAGAGTAAATTACCTAAAAACCAAATGAATGCAGCTGATGCTACTATTATTAATAGTATTTTTATCGTCCTTTTTTCTTTTTGACTCATAATAAATTTATCTCCTCTATGATTATATTTTCAAAAGCAGAACAACAAAAATGGTTCTGCTTTTGAAAAATGGTTAATATGCTATTGTTAAACTATGCTCTTCTAAATCAGCAGGAGTCACAATTTGGCCACCATCAGCATCTAAATCATAACCTGTATTGTTCCAAGCTTTCCAGACTAGTTGTGAGCAGTAAAACTTGTCTACACTATCTTTTGTTGCTGTGAGGCTATAAGGATCTCCTACTTGATAATAAGCCCATTTTTGAGCAGAGTCATATTTCGAATAAGATGCGTCTTTTACATAAAACTTCTTTTTGGTAGAGAATCTATTTGCCCAGTTATTTTGGTAAACACGGACACCTACATCCGGCCACGCTTCTACAATATAGTCATTATTATCTCTAACAATAGCAGCGTGTCCATGTGCCCAAACAGATGTTTTATTATCGTAAGTAATTAAAATATCTCCTACAGTTCCCATTTTTCCTGAATTCGCTAGAATGTTAACTTTTGTTGCTTCTTCATATTTTTCAGGTGCCATTTTTTTCAATGCTTCAAGGTTTTTTCTACTTTCTTCAGCAGTAGTCGGTTGAAAGTTTTTGATAGCTTGTTGAGTTTCTCTTTCTTCCTTTTCCCATTCAGCTTGCAATTGCTGTTCTGTAGTAACCTTATTATTAGCTAAAGTATTGCTGGTTACCGTGGAAAGACTAGAGCATAACACTGCAGTAGCAATTAATACCTTTAACTTCAATTTCAATATTAATCTTCCTTTCTTTATAATTATTGGGTACCCATAACAAAATATATCAAAATTTTTTGTTTTTTCAATAAATTAATTTAAAAAATCCAACATAAAATACAAAAATTTCTTTATATGTTATAATATAATTATTGAATATGTAGAGGAGAGGATTTTTTTGAGCGGATTTACAACTATACCATTTTGGTTACTTGTTTTAATTGTAGGTATCATTATTCTAAGTATACTTGTTTCTATATATGGGATTTTTAAGAAAGTCAGGTTTTCAATATTAAACATAGTATCATTGATATTGATATCCGTTTTTCTATCCATTTTCCCACTGTATAGAACTCGGGGAAACGAATTAGAATTTTTTATATCTGAATTATTTAAAGGATCTTGGTGGGCAGTAGTAGTTTTACTTTTGTGTTTAATAAGTATTTATTGGTGGTATCATTTCTTTAAATTCTTAAATAAAAAATAGCTATGTCAAGACCAATTTTATCATCAGCTTTAGCACTTTTAATTCTTCAAAAAAATGGGAGAATTCATTTAAATAGTTTCCTTAACGGTTCGTAATGGGGATACAAAGCAAAAAAATCTTTATATAACAATTTTCTTTGCTACTTAGAAGTCTAATAATTTTCTAAATCTCTTAACAAAACTTCGACTGCCATTAGTTTAGAATCATCATTATTCTAAAAAACCGGTGGTCTATATCCCACCTTCTTTTATACGAGGAAACCGCTTTTTCCTCAATCGACCACTTTTTATAAAATGAACATGTTGCAACATGCATAATCCATGCATAAATAGACGTAAAAAATACATCACCTTTTAAAACTTATAGAAGGAATCGTCTTATCTCATTATTCATAACGGCAAATCGAAAGGAAGTAACCGTTGCACTCGAATTCATTCCGTCTTGAAAGGAGTAAGAATATCCTTGAAGAGAGCGACTACAACAGCGAAAAAAGTCCAGCAAAGTGATTGGTCCATTTTTGAAAACTGAATTGAGAAAGTGGGTGTTTGGTTTCCGCAACTCGATCGAACAGACATTTCATCAGTTGAAAGGCGACGGACAGAACAATCTCGTGACTGCATATACAATTAGTCATAATTTTGAGTGTTTACTCTAGCTTTGTAGTACCATCATTATGATATTCAAATAGACAGGCTAGTTTTAGTTTTGGACCCCATTCACTGATGCTCTACTAATCAATACATTACCACCGAAATACTTAATCACTTGGGCTAAATATTAAAACTGACTATTTGTTATTTTTATTTAGTTCCTCTAAAACGATCTTTGCATTTTCCTCTGCTTTTCTCTTAATATCTTCTTTTTCTTCTTCTGTAAGTTTATTAAAGTCTAAATCAGTAAATGTTGTTTTGAAATTTTTATTTTCATCGGACTGCAAGATCAATGAGGACATGGATTTAGTAGGCAAATTTCCGTTTTCCCAGTAGTTGATTCCTTTGCTTATAAAAGTTTGGTCTCTAGGATCATCGAAATAAGTTTTATACCATCCTATGTAGGATGTTCCACTATAAATTTGAACAGCTCCAGCAGCCGTTTTTAGTAGAGTCGGACTAAATCCAGCTGCACTTCCGACGTATCCATAATGCATATTTCCCAAATCTTCTCCTCTTACAGTCATCCCACCAAAAATATATGTAGTTGCTGCCCCATACGTCCTTTTATAATCCCACTCACCATTTGGTCTAACTTTACTTGCAAATTCTAATCCAGTACCTAAAGGATACGTTTTATCGTTTAATGCATAATATGCCATATAAAGCGCATTTTTCCTCATTTTATAACTAAATTCACTAGTAATATCGGGAGTCGGTACAGCAGCATGCACCTTTGTAGTGTAAGATGTATTACTAATTAACATTAGTAATACGAAGGAAATAATAATTGACAGTAATTTTTTCATTCTTATCCTCCTGAATTTTTTTAGTATTTTAAATAATCATACAACTAAATAAAATTTAAGTAAAATAAAATTTACAAAAAAAGATAAATTATACCTATTTTGATAATTTTATATATTTGTTATAATAAAAAATATTTAAATAAATTTTTTATAAGTAAGGGGTTTATATGAATAATAAAAATGAGGATTTAGTAATTAAGAAAACTAAACAAAATACCTTCATTGGCTGCCTTATCACTTTATTAATACTAGCGGGTATTGTCTCCTATTTTGTTTATTACTTTATGTTTTCGATGTCAAACTTACCCAAAGGGGAGTTTATTGGTAAATTCGATTCCCCTAATAAAGTATACAGTGTGGAAATCTATAGAGTGGACAGCGGAGCCACTACTTCTTATTCTATTAGGGGTGAACTTGTTAATAATAAAACTAATAAGAGAAAAAATATTTATTGGGAATATAAAGTTAATAAGGCCAGCGTAGAGTGGGAAAATGACTATGTGGTTGTAATTAACGAAAAAAAGCTAGATGTTAGACAAGATATATATGATTGGAGAAGACAGTAAATTTGATGCATACAATTTTAACTTTGATGATTGAAAGTAGACAATGAAAAAGAGAATTTCTTAGGACACAGTCTTTTGTAATGCTCCCCATTGTCAAGACACAATTTCGAGAAAAATAAGTGATGTCCTCCTTCAATTGTAATGGGGCGCAGGCGCGATTTAAGCGACCCGCGCATGGACTTCTTCTGGCGTAGCATCCCCCAACGCCTGATGTGGGCGTTCAGTGTGATAAAATCCTAGATAGGCTGTGATGGGTCTACGAAGCGCCCGTGGATTCTCGTATTTATTCCGATAGATCCACTCGTATTTGAGCGAGCGAAAGAAGCGTTCCGTGCGGCTGTTGTCCCGTGCGCGACCTTTGCCATCCATCGACACATTCACGTGATGCTCCGAAAGCAGATCCAAGTAGTCAGGATTCGTAAAATGGCTGCCCTGATCGCTGTTGATGATCTCAGGCTGACAGCGCTCCAGCGCCCGTTTCAGACACGTCAGGACAAAGGCCTTCTCCAACGTGCTGGAAAGCCCGTCATCGATGATTTTGCGGCTGTACCAGTCGATAATCACAAAGAGATACATAAACCCCTTGCCCATCCGTAGATACGTGATATCGACTCCCCACACCTGATTCAGGCGATTGATGTTGAGGCCGCGCAGCAGGTAGGACCGTATATACTGGACATGGTACCGCTTGCTTAGATTCGGCCCCGGGTAGATCGCTTCGATCCCCATCACACGCATCAGCCGCCGGACCCGTTTGCGGTTCACGTCCCATCCCTGTTCTTGCCGGTTACTTGTCATCCGTCGATAACCGAAATACGGATGCTTCGTGTACAATTTGTCAATCTCATGCATCAACTGCACATTCTCCAGCGCTTCCCGCCGCGGCTCTCGCTGCCGGTACACGTTCGTACGGTGAATCCCCAAAAGCTCCGTCTAGCGTTTGATGCTGATCTCCCGGTGATCCCTCTCCACCATCGCTTGCCGCTCTCTTGCGGACGTCTTAGAGGCCAGATTTTTTTGAGCCAATTGACTTCCAGCGTCAGTTGGCCGACCCACTTCTCCAATTGTTCCTGCTTCTCCTCATAGCTCCTTTTCATCTTTTCTGCTGCCTTGCTTTCCCGTCCGAACACCATGGAGGCTCGCTCCAAAAATTCCCCTTTCCACCGTCTCAACATCACCGGACTGATTTCATACTTCCTGACCATTTCATTTACCGTCTGCTCTTCCCTCAGCACTTCCAGTACGACCTTTGTCTTACATTCTGCTGTATATCGATTCCGTTTCTCCATGTCCTCAGTATAACTTATTTATCGCCTCCTTGTGTCTCAGCTTATGGTTTCATTGTAAAGCATCGTTCTTTCCCTCCGTTTCTACTCTGTACTACCCTCATAATAAAATAGCTTGTCGACTTTGTCGACAAGCTGAAGCCCTGCCATTAAAGCAGGGCTTATCTATACATGTAATGTAGTTCCATAACAATTAAATCGTCTAAATTCTTTGCTACTTTTCCATTGATAACCCCCAAATGTTTCCACACACTATAAAGGAAAGGATATTTTTTCTGATTGGGTGTAAATTAGCACATTATTTCAGAATCCCTTTTTCAAATTATTTCCGAACGTTAGCACATTATTTCGGATGATCAACTAGAATGAGAATGGATAGAGATGGAACACAGCAGGGGCCGATCAGCCCCTGCTGTGTCAGTACCCTATTTCTTCGGCTGCCATATGCACGATGTCTTCGTCAATCATATGTTTTTTTAATTGAGCGCCGTATAACAGGCAAGTGGTGGCGAGGTGGTTGATGATCCGCGGCCACCCCTGCGACTGCAGGGCGATCGCCTCCAAGGCAGCCTGGGTAAAAATCGGGTGTTTCGCTCCCGCCTGTTTCAGGCGGTGTTCGATATATCCCACCACTTCTTCCTTATCAAGAGGCCCCATCTGGTATCGCATGATGATTCGTTGGTGAAGCGGACGGTGTTGATTCAACCGTAGTTTTGCCTGTAAATGGAGCAGCCCCGCTAAAATCAAGACAAACAGATTCGTTGAGTCCATGTGAAAGTTGAACAGGATCGTGATATCCTGCAGAAAGGCAGCCTTCGCTAAATGCATTTCATCGAGGATGAACACTGACGTTGCCCGCTGTTCATATTTCCTATAAAACAATTTTAAAGGTTCTGGTTTACATGCTCATGATTGTTATCAAAATGGCTAGATTACAGTTATTAAGGGAGAATAGTATGAATAAAATTCTTTTACACTTAGAAGGGGCAGCTATCCTATTGTTGAGTCTTTATTTTTACTCTTATAATCAATTTAGTTGGCTTTTATTTTTCGTTTTGTTATTCGCTCCAGATATATCAATGATTGGTTACTTATTCAATAATAAGGTTGGTGCCGTGCTTTATAATTTATTTCATACATATAGTTTACCAATTGGAGCTGTTATCTTAGGAGTATTGTTATCAAATGAAGTGGTTTTAGAGGTAGGTTTAATATGGTCTGCTCATATCGGAATGGATAGGATGATTGGTTATGGATTAAAATATCCAACACATTTTAAAGACACGCACTTAAATCGTGTTTAAATAAACTATTCAACTAAAGGATGTGTTGGTTCAATAAGAAACAGTAAATGAGTATTAAAAACGCTCGGATTTTCATTCCGAGCGTTTTTCTTTGCGATTTATATTGTTATTTTAGTGTTAAATATATTGCTAATTACCTTGTTATTTGGTGTATTTTTTAACATTTTTCCTCCCTGAAGTAAACCCGCTAGATTAAACAGATGATGTATAAAATTTTGTATAAAGCATTTGGCTAGACCAAAAGAAAAAAGGTAGGGTATTCTCTGATTTGGACCACAACACATTCCAGAGAAAGGAGTACCCTACCTATGTCGAAAAGTATACCGAATGTAGATTGGACGAATCAACTGGAAAGTGTCATTCGTCAGTTTGTAAAGGAAAAATTAGAACTAATCATGCGGGAAGAAATGAAAAATTTCCTCGAAATGGAACAAGCTGAAACGTCGAATATGAGAAACGGCTACTATCAACGAAATCTAGATACGCAATATGGCCGGATTGAAGGTCTTTTGGTCCCTAGAGACCGAAACGGAGAATTTCAAACCCAATTGTTCGCTCCTTACCAACGCCACACCGGCTGGCTGGAGGAAGCCATCATCAAGATGTATCAAAGTGGGATGAGTACGCGTGAAATTGGCAAGTTTATTGAACGAATTTTAGGCAATGCCTATTCTCCTGCAACGATCAGCCGTATGACCGATGTAGTGAAGGAAGACATCGAGAAATGGCACACTCGTCCACTGCACAAGCGTTATTCCGTCTTATATTTGGATGGTTTATACGTAAAACTTCGTCGCGAAACCGTGGAGAAAGAAGTCATTTATGTGGGGTTAGGGGTGAACGAAGAAGGATATCGCGAAATTCTTGATTTCTTTGTGGGAGGACAAGAAAGCGCCTATGTATGGCAGGAAATTCTTCAACACCTCTACCAAAGAGGCGCCAAGGAAGTGCTTCTGGGCGTATTCGATGGACTACCAGGGTTGGAGGAAGCCTTTAAGGCGGTTTATCCGAAAGCCGATGTGCAGCGTTGTGTCGTTCACAAAGTCCGCAACACGCTCCATCGTGTTCGGAAAAAAGACCAATTTGAAGTGGCCGAGGATCTCAAGCTGATTTATCGCGCGCCGAATAAGGAGATGGCGTTACAGATGTTTCAACAGTTTGAGTCGAAATGGTCAAGCAAGTATCCAAGAGAAGTTCAATCTTGGGCCAATGAGTGGGATGTCCTCCTTACATTTATGGATGATCCAAGCCGTATTCGAAGTGTGATTTATACGACCAATGCCATCGAACGAACGATCAAGGAGATTCGGAAACGTCTCAAGCCGATGAACAGTTTGAATAGTTTAGAAGCCGCTGAAAAAGTCGTATATTTGACCATTCAAGATTTTAATGAGAAATGGGCAGGGAGAAGGTTGCGAGGATTTGCCGAAGCTCATGAAGCCCTCGAGCGAATGTTTGAAGAGCGTTATCACTAACCAAACACTGTAAATTAACGAAATAAGGGGATCCCCCCTTTCCACACAGGAGACTGAATATTCAGTCTCCTGTGTGGAGGAAACAGTCCCCCTCTCTATTCTAAAATCCATTTCAGAGATACCCTATCTATCTTACATTACACAAAATTCTTGACGGTACCGAATACAACAAAAAATTTTTCGTGCTCTTCTAACAAAATAGCCATCCTCAATTCAAAATCAAATAATAAATTATTTTTTTATATTTATTATTTTTCCATCTAGAGAAATTTTTCTTGTCTCAATCAACAAAATTGAATCCCAAATTTCTATTATAATATTGACTTTAGAATGATATTGTTTACTCCATTCCTCCTCATTTGGTAAGCAAAAATGTAGTTCACCTAAAGGTTCGTTTTGATAATGGATAGAGGTTAACTCCAAAAAATCTACTTTTTCCCTATCATAAAAATGAAATCTAAATTCTTCACTATCCTTCACAAAGTAAAATGAAGAAACATCAATAAAAGCTATTTCATGAAATTTTACAACCTTATCATCCGTAATCTTAATCTTAAATTTTATAATGTCATTTAGTAAGTCTACTTGTGTATCTAAAATTTCAGCTCCCCATAGTTTATCAAGTATTTTCTGTATATCAGCGTTCCCCATATTACTCCTTCTTTCTGTTCTAATACTTTTTATTTAAAATACGGCTTATTTCCTTATAAGATTTCCTTGAAAGATTAATATGTGTGTATGACCTATCACTACTTTTGTTGCCATACCTATCGAATGAACCATATTTAGAATGACTTATTCGATAATATGCTTTCTTTCTATTACCAGATCCAGCATTCATCACTCTAACCCGATAGGAGTGCTTTCCATCAGGAATAGATACTTTCCATCCATTGCCCTTAGCTCTTTCCAACGTACCTCCATGTTTTTTTGCAACTTTTTTCGCTAGCCTATAAGTTTTTGAAAATTTACCTGCTTTATATGCTCTATACGCAATTTTGGCTCCTTTAAACGCCGCACCGCCAACCAGTCCCACGCCAACGGCAATCGCTGCTGCTTTCCAACCACCTTTTTTAAAGGCTTTATACCCATCATACGCCGCAAATCCCGCATTAATCGCCATCCACACAAAATGCCCATCGGGATCGACCAACATCACCGGGTTGTTGTTCGCATATGTGTAGCCGTTTTGGGTTAGAATATCATCCGAATCTCCTGGATCAGGGTCCATGGACAAGAACACGCCATGCGTTGGATGATAGTACCGGGCAATTAGGTAATAGAGACCCGTTTCTTGGTCATATTGGTATCCCGCATATCGGTATGGGTTTTCGTCTGCCATCTCACCCGATTGGGAAAGAAGTTGGCCCCATGTGTCGTACTGGTAACGAGCCACCACATTTCCTTGCGCATCGGTTAAGGCGATGACATCGCCATGCGCGTTGTAGTGGTAGAAATACGTCGCCCCGCCTTTTTTCATCGCCAACAGCTGACCGTTTTCTCCGTATACATACGATTGTACCACATTTCCGCTCGCGTCGGTTTCATATAAGACGTTGAGGCTGTCGCCTTGGTAGTGGTAGTTCGTCACGACGCCATTCACGTTCTTTTGAATGCGGCGGCCGTCTTCGTCATATTTGTATGTGACAAACGGCGCGCTTTCGCCTTTTCGAGTGATAGCGACAAGCTGATCGGCTTCGTTCCATTCATATTGGTACTCACTGTCTTCGGTCCGGTTGCCGTTCGCATCGTACGTGATCGTTTCATCGCCGAAACGAACCAATTGATTCGCCGCATTATAATCGGCCGTCGTCGTCATCGATGATCCGTCTTTCGTTTTCACGATTTTCGTCCGGTTCCCGAATCCATCGTACGTATACTCGATCGTCGTTCCATCCGGCCATTGTTCGATCTTCAACTGATCGAGCTCATCATAGCTGTACACCGTGACGTCCCCGTTCGACGTTTCGATGCGGATTCGGTTGCCGTTTTCGTCGTAACGGTACGTTTCCGCCAATAACTCAGTTCCGTTCGCCGTTCCCACCACCAGACTGTTCACCAAGCCGCGGTCGTCATACGTAAAGGTGGCACCCGCTTCATTTCCGGTGGTAAACGTGCGGACATGGCCTCTTTCGTCATAATCCAAACGGTACGTATACGTTCCATCTTGAACAACCGTATTTTGATCCAAGGCGTCGTATTGGTACGTAACCGTTTGGCTAAACGATCCGTGCGAGAATAGGAACTGTTGCAATTTATCCGAGGTGGTCGGATACGTCCATTTTTGGACTCCGCCGCGGTCGGATTGCTCTGTCACACGGTTCTTCTCATCAAACTTTCTAGTCTTCGTCATGCTGTCTTGTAAATATTGGACAAAACATGTTTTCTGACAAAAAAAGGCCCTTACGTAACCTTAGTGAAGGAAGAAGAGAATGGAGAAAATGAGCGTGTAAATCATTATTTTTAACTCCGAATTCTCCATTACCTCGTGTTTTTCCACTAAAAGAACGTAAGAGCCAGTCTTACTTTGCATGAAACCGTTACTATCTAATTATGGTTTTCTAATCTTCGACATGAATCTCCGCCAGCCAATTGCTTGAACTCGATTTTACAACGATGTGATGATCGTTTTCCCATTTGAGTGTCCCAAGGTATCTTGAATACACAATTTCGTTTCCAACATCACGAACTAATATCTGATCCATAATTTTAAGACCTTTCTCGTTATAGACCTCACATCTTAACTGAAATCCCTCTAATCGGTGAATTCCTTTTAAAATCGCTAATTTCTTACGGTCTGGACTTTTTTTAGGAGTTTTTCCAACTAGAAAAACCGCTTCGTAATTTTGTTTTATAATTTGTTCAAGCGCCTTCTCCACACATTCTGAAACTGTTAATTGTGGCAATGTCGAGTATCTTTCTAAAATTGGTTTAATATAAGTATGAACCAAATAGGAAAAAGCTTGAAACTTGGCATTAGCAGAGTCTAAATTTAAAAAATCCATAAAATCATCAGGGATCGATACACTAATCGCTTGTAAAGCATGATTTTCCTCATAAGACGTTCTCTTATTTGGATCAGCCAAACAATAAACGATAATGTTTTCAAATTTTCCTAATTTCATTCCTAATTCACTTAATTTATTTGAAAAGATCAACTCAAAAATTCTCATTTCGTGGATACGATTATAGTGTTTTTTAGGACGTTTTTCCCCCCAATCCTGAAAATGAATATTTATCATTTAATCACCCTTTCTTCTTGTCTACTAAGGACGTGGTCGCTTATAACTATATAGCAAGAAAGGTGGTAGTATACTTATAAAATAAAACATGCAGGCTGTAAACGGAGCAGCAGATATATTATAGAGAAATAACGGTTCCTGCTCATCCCTTTCACTAAAAACATGTCCACAAAGGCTCCATATTAAGCCACTAAAACGGTTTTTCCGTAAACAGAAGGGAAGAAATTTGCACAATCTCCAAACTTTTGCTGGATGAACACGCAAAAGTCTGTTTTAAATTTATAAAAAATGGATATTTTGTTCTGGAATAACGCACTAATTTACACTGCTTACGTCTTGAAAAATGAATCAACTTTAATCATATCCCACTCATCCTCGTTTACACATCACTTAACTTTACAGAAACGTATCGCTCTGAATATTTCTCGTACAGTGCTACTTCATCATCACTTAGCCACTTTAAATGGCCTAAAAACCTATCATAAATAAGTTCATCTGGTTTAGTTGATACTACTTCTTTCTCAAACAATACTTGACCTTTTTTCTCTTTAATGACTATCTTTATTGTAAAATGATACAGATCGTGATTACAGGTTACCTCCGCTTTATATTTTTTATTTGGACTAAATTTTGGTTTGCCCCATATGAATTCATTCATGTAGTTTAACTCCTTTACCCTCTCATAAGCTTCCCGAAAAGGAGTAGGATCCCAATTTTTCTCTACAATAACAAAATCCAGGCTACTCTTCAACAGTTCTAGAGTTTCAACTTTCTTCCTGTTGTCTGGATACTCTAGAAATTGTTCAATATTATACGGCACTAAAATTGGACAAAAACCATCAAAACATTCTAACAGACGCATCTCGGGATAATGACCACAATGAAAATTTAATTGCCTGCAATCAACAGTTTGATATTTTTTTTCAAAAACCCTTTCATATAATTTGGTAATACATCTAGTTTGAAAAGAAAAACTTTTTTGAACGTCACTTATCTCCTCTTCTCCTAATAACAAGAATGTTTTTAGTAACATGGCTTGCTCCCCTCTTTATGTTATCACGTACTTTCCTCATAGAAAAAATCCCGAGTCATGGCTATTGATTATCCAAAATTATACATATCCCTCTGTGAATTAAGACATTATCAAATAAGGCACTGCCATCTTAATAATACATAAGCGATGAAGGGCGCAAAGAGCTGATGGTACACAGCGTTTTCAGCCGTACCGAATACTGTTAGCACGTTGAAGTATGGATTCACTTAACGAAAAAACACCTCCATGCTCCAACGTTCTTGATACATCTCCGCGTTCTTTTCGGCCAATACATCTAGATGCTTGTCACCACCCGAGTCTCATAACCGTTCGCATCTTGAAAGATGACGACTGGATGTCTTTTCTTGGATCCGGATTGTTTCGTTCCGGGTTGACCAGTAAAATCCACAAGAACCGAAGGATATGGTTAAAAAAGGAGATTAGACCAAGATTCATCTGAAATCATTTTTTACGTCAAATGCCGAGTGTGATATGTTTGTGTAGAGAGATCGCCTTCCCAGGTTTATTGGTTCGATCACTTACATTTTACAGGAAGGCTGTGCTTTTTTCTATGTTTTATATGGATTTTATTGGATAATCAACATGCGTGATACAGAGTTTTGCAAAGAAGGTTACAGAGAATTGCAACTTAACATGGAACCTCTATAGACGTGACCAAAAAAACAAAAGACTAGGAAGCCAGCCATATCAAGGGCTGGCTTTACCCAACAAGCCTACTATACTACGCCCACCACTCCATGTAGAGCTGGCACAAGTCAAATTATCTGCAAAGCTCTGTATTTTTATGGTTCTTACGAATATTTAGTGAAATAACGAACAACAGCTAGAATGATCAAGTTACTGTTCATTTCTTCATGATCATCCGAAAGTAAATCATCCGAAACACGATGAGAGATTTACTTGATTTCGCTCATGTTTTGAGTTATCACTAAAAGAGCGTAAGAACCATTTTTATTTTGCAATCAACAGTCACGGTCTAACATGAAGATACATGTTACCCCCTGCATTTCTCACTGCATAAGCCCTTCCCCTCTCCCACTTTAGAGCTTTTTCTCTTCCATAAATATTTTTCTTAACAATTCGAGCATAATATCTTTGATATCCCATCTTTTTATTCCACTTGCTAATCTGACGGTTAGCCCTAGGGGATGTACCGTTTTTATTCAATTTCGCACCACTAATCCCTACTTTTACTATACGTTTTTTACCATTGACTATTTCGTAAATTTCATACCCATGATGAACCCTTTTAGATAATCGACTATTACCATGTATAGCTTTAACAATTTTACTGGCAGCTTTAAACTTGCCACCAAAACCAACAAAACCAAACGCCGCCGCGACCGCGACACCTTTCCATCCTTTTCCCGATTTATACGCCTTATACCCATCATACGCCGCAAATCCCGCATTAATCGCCATCCACACAAAATGCCCATCCGGATCGACCAACATCACCGGGTTGTTGTTCGCATATGTGTAGCCGTTTTGGGTTAGAATATCATCCGAATCTCCCGGATCAGGGTCCATGGACAAGAACACGCCATGGGTTGGGTGGTAGTAACGGGCCACCACATTTCCTTGCGCATCCGTTAACGCGATGACATCGCCATGCGCGTTGTAGTGGTAGAAGTACGTCGCCCCGCCTTTTTTCATCGCCAACAGCTGACCGTTTTCTCCGTATACATATGATTGTACCACAGTTCCGCTCGCGTCGGTTTCATATAAGACGTTGAGGCTGTCGCCTTGGTAGTGGTAGTTCGTCACGACGCCATTCACGTTCTTTTGAATGCGGCGGCCATCTTCATCATATTGGTAGGTCACAAACGGCGTGCTTTCGCCTTTTCCCGGCACATGTCTGGCACCGTAATTAAAATAGAAAAGCAAGAGAATAGAATTTCTCCTGCTTTTCAAAAATTGTCTTCACCCTTTAAGTTTTGAAATGGTATTAGCTACAAATTCCTAATTTTTGTAGTTCCTTAATAACTTCTCGCAAAACTTTTTAGCCTCCTCCTCGTCATAATAGACTGAATTAATATGATTGGTAACCTCTTTTAGCTGAAAAGCGCCTGGCAATCGAATTTCAGCAAGTTTAGATTTAAAATTTTCTTTGCACGAAAACACATAAGTTTCAATATCTCTTTCCGCCCAGATTCCCCATTGCAAAGACGGCGAAGTAAAAACGAAATAAAAACCATAATGAACCAAACCAAATTTTCCATTATCGCTTTCTTCCGTGTTGAAAATGTCTAAATAATGTTCATAAGTGAGTTCAACTGGAATTTTAACACATTCATACCATCCCATTTTTTCGTTATAATAATTTTCCAGTTCTGCTAATAGGACATATGAATCGCCTGATATTTTAGACAACTCTTGAATGCTATTCCAAAACTCTTCTTTAAATAAATAGTTATATTTCCCAAAAAGAAAACTACCATACCCCCTTTGGAATACTTGATCTGGCAATTCACATTGAAGCTGAAATGTTGTACTTAAAATTTCTTTTATCTCTAAATACTCTTTTTCGGCTTTAATAAATAGTTCTTTCAAGTTCATTCTTTATCACCTAACCGAATTTTTAAAGGTGCGGCGCCTTTATGTCCTTTTGGAAAATACTCTGCCGTCCATCCATGCCAGTTTTTGTCCTTGGCACGCACAATGTATGCAGCTCCATTTTTAGTTAACCTAAATATACTTCCCTTTCTCTCAAAACTCCAACCATTCTTTCTTAAATTTCTAATAAAATGTAGTTCCCCTCATCAGTTCCTCGATTATAAACACCTTCATCTCTTTGATAGATCTGTTAGGCTTGAAATTGAAAAACCTTGAAAGGCACATAACCAATCAAGGTTTTTTTAATATTTTTAATCGCTATACTTGGTTATCCAATCCATAACGTCTTGTTCTACATGTAGGTATTCATCCGGACCATCTTTTAAATCAACTCCGGAAACAATTTGTAAAAGTTCCCAAACAGTTTCATCTGATATATTTGGCTCATCCTGCATGACATATTCTGAAGCCCAATCTGCTGCTTCTTCTCTTGTTAGCTTTCCTTGTAAAATCATTTTTAGTTTATCAACCACTTCCTCTTTTGTTGGTTGTCTCATTTTTTCACCACTTTCCAATATAGTTCCCATTCCTATCAAAACGATAGTGAACCTTGGCACCACCAGTAAATTTAGTATCAGGTCTAACCTGTATAATTCTACCATTATGATTCAAAGTCCCATGCCACATTCTCTTTCGACACATACCTATTACTCTAATCGAAAAACTTCAAGAGAATTTGTCTTCTAAGGATTAATTCACGATTATAAATCGTAAATCTGGGAAATCTCACCTTTTAAACAGACATACTTACATAAAACACCTTCCAATTTCGTCTATTAATCTCTCTAATTTTATCCCCAGCTCATTTGGTTCATCATCATTATTTAATCCTTTTTCCAAAAACTCTTCATTTACAATATCTCTCAATTCGTTACCTAAGGTTTCATTTATATTAATTTCATTATTTAAAACCCACAGAAGGTCGGGTCTACGGGATTCCAAGCATTCTCTTAATAAAAGTAACATATCTGCGCTTAGCTTTAACATTTACTTCCTCCTTATACCTTTTGAGCCCTTTGCGTAAGTAGTAATTATTTTTCCGTTCTTATTTAGAACTACAACCGCATTCTTACCCACATATTTCGTTCTTCCTCCTGACTGTTGAACCACTTTCTTTGGGGTTCTAGTTGCATCTAGAATAGCTTTAGGAGCCACTCCTCTACCACCATCTCTTTGCATAGCCTGTGCTAAACCATGTTTAGTATATCCTGTTATTTTTCCAGCTACAGCCTTTCTAGTAACTTTAGCAAAATTTAGAGCCCGTCTAGCTTTATACACCCTATACGCAATTTTGGCACCTTTAAAAGCCGCACCACCAACAAGCCCCACGCCAACGGCAATCGCCGCTGCTTTCCAACCGCCTTTTTTAAAGGCTTTATACCCATCATACGCCGCAAATCCCGCATTAATCGCCATCCACACAAAATGCCCATCCGGATCGACCAACATCACCGGGTTGTTGTTCGCATATGTGTAGCCGTTTTGGGTTAGAATATCGTCCT